>CAYUDH010000025.1:0-14278 GCA_964443595.1 uncultured Candidatus Saccharibacteria bacterium | reverse complement strand
ACATGGGGTCAGCAACCAAGAATGTCGCTTCTGAATTGCCGAACCAGGTGTTCCTTTTAATATTAATGGGATTCTGGCGCGTTTAGCGCTACTAGCTAGTAATACAAACGCGACATATTGGCCGAGTTTGATGCTGGTTCACCTCTGTAATGCACTGAGCAAACGCGACATATAGGTCGCGTTTGCTGAGGGATTAGGCATAAAAATCCGTGAAAATGACTGGCGGAGAGGCCCGAGAAGGCTGATATTTTCTCGGACCTTGCTCTTACCCTACTGTTGATAAAAATCGCTAGAATAGGCGAAAATTGGCCTTAAACGGCATTTGAGGCATAATCAGTATGTAAAATTCCTTTAAAATTAAGTTTTATTTTGTAAATAGATGGAATTACGGAGCAGGATTGGTTTTTGGTAAAAATATTCTGATTACGCTAAAATATGATATAATTTAAGTATGAGCGAAAAAGTTGGTAGTGGAGACAACGCTTCGCAACTGCTTGAGCAAGAGCAGGTACTTTTGGATTGGCGAGAATTGCCAAGTTATGATGAAATGAGCCGCCCGGCGGGGAAGGAAATGCCACAGGAGTCGACACAACACTTGAGCTCTGCGATGACTTTGGCTGGTTCGGCGGGGGCGGAAACGCCACCGGAGCCGACACAGCATCTTGGTTCGATGGAGGTGGAAACTGAGGAGGTAGCTCAGCTAGCATGGGAGCAAGAACGAGAAGAGAGATTGACAGCGCAGGCGCGGGGAGATAGGCTACTGAGAGCGGCAGCGGAATCTTTGCCGGAGAAGGATGAGGTGGCTCTACTAGGGATTAAGACGGAGGCGGGGGAAGACACCCCGAATGTAGATACAGTAGTGATGCGGGCGGAGCAGGCGCTGGGGTATGACCAGTTTGCGGGGCTGACGGGGCATTTGTTGGAATTATCCTATACGAAGGACCCGGATGAGGTGATGCGGGAGTTCCGGAGTGAGGCGCAGCGGTTGGGGACGCTGGATGCGGGGGATTTGTGGGAGGCGGTACTGCGTCAGGCGAAAGTGGACAGATTTGGGGAGAAGAATCAGGAGCGGAAATTTTACTATTCGACGAGTTTGGAGGATTTGAACCGCATTCTAAAAAGCGGTGAGCTAGTGCGGACGGATAAGGAAGGCAGTGCGCTGAAGAGCGATTTGAAGTTTTCTTACGACCAGCTGGAGGATGAGGAATGGAAGTCGGGCTTTGCGGAGGAGCGCGGGGCGAAAGCGCAAGATGTGACGATGGTATTTGATGACGGGCTACTGGATGAAGACACTTTTGTGGCGATAGGGAAGAATCCGTCGGCAAGTATGGTGGATTGGCGGAAAAGTTGCCTAGGGTTGATTACGAGTGAAGATGATTACACGAAGGTGCGGAGAATTATCAACGATTGCGACAAGAAGGAAATGCCAGTGTATCTAGATAAGTTGGCGTGGGGCTTGGAGGCGTATCCGGCAAGTGAAATGAGAGAAACGAAAGAGGCTTATGCAGAGAAAATGCGCCGGGCAAGGGAGCTGGCAAAGATGGTGTACGAAGGTGGGGCGGATGAGCTGATTGATAAGCACGTGGCGGAAGTGGGGGCGCGGGTGCATGAGGGGAAACTGAAGGCGTTTTATGAGAAATATCATGACCTGAAAGATAATATCCAGCGGCACGATATGATAGAGGAGATGGTGGGGTATTACAAGGAGATTTTTGGAGTATTTGATCCGGTAGATGTACGATATAAGAACGACGAGCAGGATATTAGAGCGGCGGCTTGCGGTTGGCACGATGGTCGAGTGCGAGTGACGGTGAATGAAGCTTGGGCAAGCAATATGGCAGTAGGGGGCGCGATTATGACGTTTGGGCATGAGATGTGCCATGCTTATCAAGATTTGAGAGCGGAGGCGTATGCAAATGGGATGGTGGTGAAAGATCCGGAGCAGAGGAAATATGATG
This sequence comes from uncultured Candidatus Saccharibacteria bacterium, assembly GCA_964443595.1. Classification (GTDB taxonomy): domain Bacteria; phylum Patescibacteriota; class Saccharimonadia; order Saccharimonadales; family Saccharimonadaceae; genus Nanosyncoccus. The sequence goes on along the minus strand of CAYUDH010000025.1, from coordinate 12,320 downwards.
AGTTATGCTACTATAACCGGATGGATTATGTGGGGCCGGATATGGATGCGCTGCTTTACGGAGAGCAGTTTGTAGAGCGGGAAGCGTATCGGTTTGGCTTGGCAATGCAAGAGAAGTATGGTAAGGTGGTAGAAGAAACGGAGCGCCTAGCGGAGCGGGCGAAGCGAATGGCGGAGAAAGTGGGGAAGAAAATTGTGAAACTGGGTGTGGGGCGTAAGAGGGTAAAAGATGGCGAGTAGGATGGAAAAGGTGCAGCGGTATTTGCGCACGGAGAAGAAATGTACTTCGGAGCTGGTGATGAGCCGGTTGATAGATAAGGTGATTAAATACGAGGATATTTGGGAGGATTTTTGCCACTGGCTGGAAACGCGAGATTATTACAATGAGCAGGCGGTGGTAGTAGATGGCTACAATGCTCAGGCGATTGTGGATCTGGCGCCGATGCTGGATGGGATTGGAGCGTTTAATTTCTTAGTGGATTTGCGTGATCAGCCGGAAAAAGCGCGCGAAATAATAAAGGAAGGGTTTAGGGTGTTATGATAGAGTGGACTTGGCAGTGGATATTGTCGCAAGTGTTTACGGTGGTGGAATATGGGCTGCTGGGGGCGTCGTATCTAGCGAAGAAGCGGAAAGCCGTGGTGATGCTAGACATTGCTTCGATGACGTGCGGAATCATTGCGTTTTTGTTGCTGGGGGCGGATCTGGGGATGGCGATGTCGATAATTATCCTGCTGGCAAACTTTTATTATTTGTGGGAAGAGTCCTCTTCGCGGATTACTTCGTCGAAGATTTCCTCTTCCCAAAGACTTCGTAGGCAGGAGATAAGACGATGGGCGGTATTGGCAATAGTGCTAATTGGGATAGGTGTGGTGACGGTGCTGACTTATGATGGGCCGCTGAGCTTGCTATCGGTGGCGGCGACGGTGCTGTACGAAATCTCGATCTGGCAGAAGAGTACGAAGGTGTATAAGTTTCTGGGGATTCCGGTGGCGTTTTGCTGGATGACGTATAATGGGTTTGTGAAGTCGCCGTTTGGGGTGCTGTGTGAGATGGGGATGTTTACGACGTCGATCATTGGCTATGTGCGGGAAATCAAAGCGGAAAAACAGGTGAAGAAGGGAAGAAAAAAGAGTACAAAGAAGGGTTCTGTTTCATAAATACACTTTTTCTTGGGCCGCTCCGGGGCGCTCGCCCAAGTCTTAGGCCCTTCGAAAAAGGTATTTATGAAACATTGCCTTGATTGTGCAGAATTGTAGAGTATACTGAAAGTAGGGATTTTTGCGGTAAAATGATCGAAGTATGGTATAATTGTTGTTAGTTGGATGGGTCGCTAGCTCAGCTGGCTAGAGCGCCTCGTTTACACCGAGGAGGTCGGGGGTTCGAGCCCCTCGCGACCCACCATAGAAAATACCGAAGCTTGTCTTCGGTGTTTTCTATGGAAAGCGATGTGAGCGAGAACCCGCAACGCGTGAGCGTTGGGTTCGGAACGTAGGAGTGGCTGTAGGAGAAACGTAAGTGAAGCTTACTTTTCGACGCTACGACTACGGGAAGGAATTATGTAATAATTCCTGAGCCCCTCGCGACCCACCAAGCCAAAAAGTAAGCCCCAAAGGGGTTTTCTTTTTGGTCCCTCGCGAAGTTTGTGATTTAGAGTAAATTATATGGAAAAAGGCCACCGGTGGGGGTGGCCTTTGGGCGGTTAAAGGATGTAAGGATGGGCGAGGTCGGGCGTGTCGTAGAAGTTGTGGACGTGGCAGATGGTGTCATCGGCGGGGTGGAGGAGCAAAATTGGCAAGCCGGTGCGATGATTGGCGTCCTGTGCGTCACGATTAATCTTGCCGATGCAGATAATGCAGTCGGGCAGGAAGGGGTAGAAGATGCCGGAATCGTCGGTATAATTGGTGGCGATGGAGAGCTGACAATAGGTCCGCTTCTCCAGAGTGCGATCCAGGAGATCGTCGATGTCCAGTAGCTCGTCGAAATCTTCGGTGAGCTCGGTCCAATTATTGGCGTAGGGCAGGGTGTTGGCGTCGATATGGCTGATGTGGCCGATCATGCTGGGGGTAAGGTGGGAGCGGTAACCATATAACACCAGGCCGGGGAAGTGACTAAGGTTTCGGTGTTCCAAAACACTGAAACTGAGGAAGTTGCGCCGGCTGGCGGTGTCTTCCATGCTACCCTCTTCCCAATTGGTGCGGGTGCGGGCTAAGATACGAAATTTGGACCGCTTGCAGTAGAGGTGATTGACCTCGTTGGGCCTGAGGCGGTCGACGCGGTAGAGGGAATTAACGATGGAGGTGCAGGCGTATTTGCGGGCGCGGGCGTAGAGCTCATTCAGCTCGGGGCGGGACAGGGCCTCGAGGTCGAGCGACGGGCAGTGCTTGCGGTAGTAGGAGGACTCGCGGATGGTGTATTTCAGCTCGCGGGTGGGGATGCACTGGATGAGCTCGGTGTCAGTCCGGGGGCGGGATTTGGTACGGGCGAAAAAGTTAGCGCGACGTGTCAAGCATTCAAACATAAATCTCTAACATCCTTTCTGAAATGTACTAGATTTGGGTCTATCTTTCTATTATAGCACAGATTGGTGTAAAAGTCAATAGGGAAATGGCAGGACTGTTGGACATTCCAATTCAATATAGGAACGGGGCTGGTAACTTTTGACCTTTGGGGAGAAATGTGATAGAATATGGAAGACAGTACTCGAGCTAGATAGCGCGAGGATGTACATTACATGATGGAGGTTGTTAAAATGGCACAAGACAGGAGTATTTACCAGTCGCCGATGTCGGGGCGGTATGCCTCGAAGAAGATGAAGTATCTCTTTTCGCAGGACAAGAAGTTCCAGACTTGGCGGCGGCTCTGGGTGGTGCTGGCGAAAGCTGAGCGACAGCTGGGGCTGCCGGTGACGGAAGAGCAGATTGAGGAAATGCTGGCGTACGTGGATAACATCAATTATGACGAGGCCGAGGCGTGGGAGCGTGCGGTGCGGCATGACGTGATGGCGCATGTGCATGCCTATGGGCAGCAGTGCCCGAAGGCGACCGGGATTATCCATCTGGGGGCGACGTCGTGCTATGTGACGGACAACACGGATATTCTGCTAATCCGCGAAGGGCTGATCTTGGTGAAGCAAAAGCTGCTAAGGGTGATTAAGAACCTGGCGGAATTTGCAGATAAGTACAAGGCGATGCCGACGCTGGGCTATACACATTTCCAGGCGGCGACGCCGACGACGGTGGGGAAGCGGGCGACGCTGTGGCTGCAGAATTTCATGGAGAATTTGGAAGAGCTGAACTTCGTACTGGATAACCTGAAGCTGTTGGGCTGCCGGGGTGCGACGGGGACGTCGGAAACCTTTTTGCGGCTGTTTGACGGTGATGATGACAAGGTGAGGCAGCTGGATGAGCTGATTTGTACTTATCTGCGGAATGACATGGAAGATTATTATGCTCCGGTGATTAGAGGAGTTTATCCGGTGTCAGGGCAGACCTATCCGCGGAATCTGGACATTCGAGTGATGAACTGCCTGGCCAGTATTGCGGCGTCGGCGCACAAGATGGCGACGGACATTCGCCTGCTGCAACACGAGAAAGAGCTGGAGGAGCCGTTTGGGGATAACCAGATTGGCTCGTCGGCGATGGCGTATAAGCGGAACCCGATGCGGTCGGAGCGGATTTGCTCGCTGGCGCGCGGAGTGCAGGGTGAGGCCACGAAAGCTTACGGCACGGCGGATACGCAGTGGCTGGAGCGGACGCTGGACGACTCGGCGGTGCGGCGGACGATGATCCCCGAAGGTTTCTTGGGGACGGACGCGGTGCTGATCTTGTGTGCGAACGTGACCGATGGCCTGGTGGTGTATCCAGAGATGATTCGCCGGCACCTGGAGGCGGAATTGCCGTTTATGGTGGTGGAGGATGTCATTATGCGCTGCGTAGAAAAGGGTGGCGACCGGCAGGAAGTGCACGAGCGAGTGCGCCGGCACGCGATGGAGGCGGCCAAGCAAGTGAAGCTGATGGGTGAGGATAATCACCTGGTGGAGAGCTTGATGCTGGATGTCAACATCAATACTCTGGTGAGTGAAGACGAGATCCGAGCGATGATGGATCCGGAGCGATTGATTGGGTGCTGTGTGCAACAGGTGCAATGGTACCTGATGGATCAGGTGTGGCCGACTTTGCGCGTGGAGCGGAATGTGGCGTTGCTGCAGGGAGCGATGGATATGGAAGTCAAAGTGTAACTGAAGTTTTAACAATCTATGATAAGGGCTGCCTACGGGCGGCCCTTTTTAACGATGATAATATGGTGGTTAGTATGGTGGATTTGGGGTGAGGTTTGTTGGAGGGGCTAGAGATGTGCTGCATTTTTCTTTACTTTAGCAATAAGTATCTCAGGTGAGGTTTGTTGGAGGGGCTAGAGATGTGCTGCATTGGGTAGAGCTATGGAAAAGTCCCCCCTCTGGTGAGGGGGGACTAAGGTGCTGCATTAAGGCAAAAGGAGTTTAGCCGGGGTAGAGCGGATTACAGCTTTTCAGGAAATTGTAGAAATAGCCGGTTTGGGCACGCCAAGCGGCGTCGTAATAGGCGGGGCTTTCGGTGCCAAGGCGGATGCAGTCGAGGTAGTCGGTATCGTGCTGGTAATAGCGATCGGTATCCTGGAGGAAGTCGGCGAGGTAATAGGTGTAGCCATCCTGCATTTGCACAAATATGCTACAAAATCCGGTGGCGGCAACGACGTCGCTGGGTAGGACTTCTTCGACTGAAACTTCGCTGTCCAGGATGTTCCAACATTTGAGTGCGCCGTCCTCGATGAAATAGGCGTAGACGCAAGTCTCGTAGTTGGTGCTAAAGCTGGACGTCTCGGCGATGCAGACATCGTATTGACCGTTGTCGCCCAGCTGGAGTAGCTGACTGCCGGTGTAGAGGTATATATCATACTCTTGATTGTCATCCCAGTTAGGGTTATAGAGATAGCTGTCGGTGGCGTCGATGGGGATGTGCCAGGCGTTGATCTCTTGGCCGCGCTGGAAGAGGTAGACTCCGGCGGTGGTGCAGATCCAAGTTTGGCCGTTGCGGTAGTCGGGGGTGAACCAGTCGATGACATCGCCTTCGATGTGCTTAATCAGATCACCTTCGACATTTCCGGTAAGAGTGCCGTTTGGCAGGTCGATGTAGAAGTCGACGGTAGAGATGAGCTCATGGGCGAGCTGATCGTCATAGGAAGCAGACCAAAAGCACTCAATTGCATAATCGTCCTGAGCGGCGTACCACCAAGGCAGTTTGGTGATGCCGGTGTAGACGTAGTCCAGATTGGCCGTGGTGTCCTCAGGGAGGACAGCAGGGTTCTCGTAGCAATAGTCGAGGCCGCCGTCGGTGTTGACGTGCACCTGAGTACTGTAATCTTCAGAATAGATTGACTGGCCATCCCAGGCGCCGGATTGGTAAGCCTGTAAGAGATCTGAGGGCTCAATGGAGGCTATGGTTCGGACGGCGAAGGGCAGGCATCTGTGGCCGTTGATATATAGCCAGCCATCCTGAATTCTGAAGTGGTAGTTGTAATCTTGGGACCACAATTCACCCTGCGTGAGGGGGTCATTAGGATCTGAGTACCACGGCGCGGTGCTGTTGGTATAGGAGTCTGCGACGCTCTCGGGCGTCCAATCTGGGGACGGGTAGAGATGCTTGGTGTTGACCCGAAAATTCGGGCAGCTGGGTACCTCTAGATAGAGCCAACCTTCGTCGGCGTCGATGGGGACGCTACGGAAGACCGCCAACCGGTCGGTGCCGGCGAGGTAATCGTCGACTACTTCGGCGGCGGTGATTTCTTCAACAGTTTTTCCGTCGAGGTCGATGGTTGAGCTGGCGGTGGCTGACTGAGCCATCTCGGAGGGAGTGGCTGACTGAGTTGTTTCGGGCGGGGCGGTGATTTCGGACGGAGAAGGGTCGACTGGGGCGGTGTTGGCCGCCGGGTCGGACTGGCAACTGGTGAGGCAGAGCAGAGCAAGCAAGGATAGGAAATAAATGGACAGATTTTTCATGAGGCAACTCTCCTTTTTGTAATATTGCGGACATTAAAATACTAGGACTTATCCCCCCGCATAAGCCTTATTTATATCGTAGCATAGATTGGTGAAAATGTCAATGGTTAAGGTATATTTTCTAGGGCAGCGAGGATTGTTCCATAAATACACTTTTTCTTGGGCCGCTCCGGGGCGCAACGCGACGGGTCGCTTTAATTGGGCGTCGCCTCAGAAGGACAAGCTAGCTTGTTCTTCGTTCGGCTCCTACAATTAACGCCCAAGTCTTAGGCTCTGCGAAAAAGATATTTATGGAACAATGGCTCTAGCTATATGGAATTATGCAGTAAGATTGAATATTTGCCATTCTGAGTATGGATAGCTATGAGATTAAGAGGTGGTTTTTGCATCATGTGCCAGTTGATGTGGTATAATTGAAGGATAAGAAGCTGGAATTAACCAGAGAAAGGATAAAGCTATGGAAAATAAGAATGAAAAAATGCGACATACGCTGAGCCATGTACTAGCGGCTGCGGTGAAGGAGCTTTATCCGACTACAACTTTTGGCGTGGGGCCGGCGATTGAGAATGGATTCTATTATGATATGGATTTCCAAGGGGAGAAAATCTCGGATGCGGACCTGAAGAAAATTGAGAAGAAGATGCGGGGAATTATTGCCCGGAAGTGTAAGATGGTGCGTAGGGAAGCGACGCGAGAAGAGGCGCTGAACTGGGCAAAGGAAAACGGTCAGCGCTATAAGACGGAGCTGATTGCAGAGCTGCCGGATGGGGAAACGATTAGTTTTTATGATTTAGTGGACCCGCGGGACGGGACGGTGCTGTTTACGGACCTATGTAAAGGGCCGCATGTGGAGAATTTGGGTGAGATTGGCGCTTGGCAGTTGGATAAGATTGCGGGGGCATATTGGCGGGGCGATGAGAAGCGCGAGATGTTGACGCGGATCTATGGGGTGGCTTTTGCGACGGAAGAGGAATTGAAGGAATATCTGGCGCGGCAGGAAGAGGCGAAGCGCCGTGACCACCGGAAGCTGGGGAAGGAATTAGACCTATTCTGTTTCTCGGATCTAGTAGGGGCGGGCTTGCCGCTGTTTACGCCAAGAGGAACGGTTTTGCGCGAGGAGTTGAGCGAGCTTTCGCTGGGGCTGCGGGGTAAGGCAGGATTCCAGAAAGTGTGGACGCCGCATATTACGAAGGTGGATCTCTATAAGGCGTCGGGGCATTATGCGAAGTTTGGTGATGAACTCTTTATGGTGCATTCACAGGTGAACGGGGAGGAATTTGCACTGAAGCCGATGAATTGCCCGCATCATGCGCAGATTTTTGCTTCGCGGCCGCGGACTTATAAGGAGATGCCAGTGCGCTATATGGAGGCAACGACGGATTATCGGGATGAGAAGACGGGGGAGCTGGGCGGTTTGTCGCGGGTGCGGTCGCTGACGCAGGATGATTCGCATGTGTTTTGCCGAAAAGACCAGATTAAGGAAGAAATTCAGACGCTGGTGGGGATCGTGCGGAAGTTGTACAGCACGGTTGGAATGGAGAAGCTGCGGGCGCGGTTGAGCTACCGGGATGATACGGATAAGTATCTGGGCGATCCGGAGCTATGGAAGATGGCGCAAGAGCAGATTAAAGAGGCAGCGATCGAGAACGGGCTGGATTACTTCGAGCAGGAGGGTGAGGCGGCTTTCTATGGGCCGAAGATTGACTTCATGGCGGAGGATGCGATTGGCCGCGAACATCAGGTGGCGACGGTGCAGTTGGATTTTGTACAGCCGGAGCGGTTTGGTCTAGAGTTTACGAATGAAAAGGGCGAAAAAGAGCGCCCGGTAATGATTCATCATGCAACGCTAGGGTCGATTGAACGGTTTATGAGTGTGTTCATTGAGCATACTGGGGGCTGGTTCCCACTGTGGTGCGCGCCAGAGCAGGTGCGAGTGCTGACGGTGTCGTTAGAGGCGGAAGAATACGCGCATGAAGTGGAAGAGATTTTGGCGGGAATTGAGCTAGAGGAGCCGGTGAAGCATAATCAATTGCGGTATAGTTTGGATTTGAGTGATGATAGCCTGGGGAAGAAGATTAAGCGAGCGACGGAGCTGAAAATTCCAGTGATTTTGATAGTGGGGGCGCGCGATGCCAGTGAAGGTACAGTAAGTGTGCGGTTGCGCGATGAGGAAAAGACGGTAAAATTGAAGGACTTGGCGAAGTTTTTGCAGGAGATGGCAGAAAAGTAGGCAATGCCTGGTTTTGATAAAACGATAGTGATGCTGGGGCCGACGGCTTCGGGGAAGACGGGGGTGTCGATTGAGATTGCGAAATATATTGAGCAGGAAGTACGTGAGCAGGGGGAGTTTGTTGGATTCACGGGGGTGGAGATTATCTCGGCGGATTCGCGGGCGATTTATCGGGGGATGGAACTGGGTACGGCGGCGCCGTCGCTAGAGGAGCAAGCGGGGGTGCCGCACTGGGGGATTGGAATAGTGGATCCGGACGAGAGATTTACGGTGGCGGACTGGAAAGCTTATGCGGAGCAGAAGATTGGGGAGATTCGAGCGAGGGGACATTTGCCGATGGTGGTGGGTGGTACGGGGCTGTATATTGATGCGTTGGTGTTTGAGTATGATTTCTCGCGGGCGGCGAAAGAAAGCCAAATTGACCGCCAGGAAATGAGTACAAAATATCTACTCATTGGCGTGAAAACTGATCCGGAAGTTTTGCGACAGAGAATAACAGAGCGAGCGAACAATTTATTTACTCAGGATTTATATGCAGAAACTAAAAATCTTGTACAAAAATATGGATGGGGTAGCCAGGCGATGAAGAGTAATATTTATCAGTTCGCTTGGGGATATTTGCAGGGCAAATATAGCTTGGAGAGAGCAAAAGAATTGTTCATTTACGATGATTGGCATCTGGCAAAGCGGCAGTTAACCTGGTTTAAACGGAACAAAAAAATTAACTGGTTGCCACTTGCCGAAATTAAGGATTACGTGATAAAATGTATACAGGATGAACAAAGAAAATAACTTGTCTACAGAAAAATTGTTCGGCTCGAAGACACGGGCAAAACTCTTGGAATTATTTTTCACAAACACAAACAAATCTTTTTATGTACGCGAGATTACGCGAGTAATAGAGGAGCAGATTAATTCGGTGCGGAGGGAACTGATGAACCTAGAGGGGATTGGGGTGATTCGGAGCGAAACTTTTGATAATAAAATATATTATGCAGCGAATATGAAACATCCGTTTGCGCATGCTTTTCAGGAGATGTTTGCGCCGCATAAGGTGGCAGCGGCAGCGAAAGTGCCAGAGGTGAAGCGGAAGCCATCAAGTGACTGGGATGATTATATTAAGCCGGTGGCGAGGTATTTGCGAGCGATGGCGTTATTTAATCGAGCGCCGGGGCAAGAGGGGATTGATTTATTGATTATCGGTGATGATAAAACGAAGAAATTGACTAATTGGGCGGCGGTGATTGAGAAGAAACAGGGCAAGCCGTTGAATTATGTAATTTTGAGCCGAGATGACTATCTATATCGTTTGAGTGTGAAAGACCGGTTTGTGATGAATATACTGGAAGATATGGAGGTGGCAGAACTGTATGACCCCGAGGAAATAGTAAAAGTGGATGCGGTAATAACGGAATAAAGGAGGTAAAATGTTTGAAATTGAGTGTAAAAATCCAGATGAGATTATTTTAACGACGAAGCAGACGAGTATTAAATTTAATATTCCAGAGGAAACGATTGATGCGAATCTGAACGTAGGGAAGATTGTGGGGCCAGGGGAGTTTGAGATTGGTGACGTGGCGATCCGGGGGATTGATACGAAGAACGGCACGGCCTATGAAGCAGTGGTGGGGAATGTACATATTGGTATTATTGGTAATAATGAAGAAGCGGCGATGTTGGATGAGCTGGGCGTGTCGGATGTGCTGTGTACGACTTCGGTGCGGGCAGTGCGCGAGGTGGAGCCGAAAGTGGTGATTGCGATGGGGAATGTAGATGGTATGGTGACGGAGCTAAAGACGGCGCCGAAACTAGAAAAGAAATATAAGCTAAAGAACTTTGAGGCTTTGCCGACGGCGTTAGAAGTGATTGCGCTAAATTAAGGAGGTAGAATGAGCGGGGAAAGTATTTTGACTCTGGTAGTGATTTTGATAGTGGTGCTTTTCTCGATGGTGCTACATGAGCTGGCGCATGGGTTGGTGGCGTATTGGTTGGGTGATGACACGGCGAAGGAAGATGGGCGTTTGACACTAAACCCACTGAAACATCTGGACCCAGTTTTGTCGTTTTTGATTCCGATATTGATGTTTCTTAGTGGCGGGCCGATTTTTGGCGGGGCAAAGCCGGTGCCGGTGGATTCGCGGAATCTGAAGCATGGGGTCTGGGGGATGGCGCTGGTGGCGATTGCGGGGCCGTTGACGAATTTGCTGATTGCGCTGGTGAGTTTTTTGATTGGGTATTGGACGGGGGCGCTGGGCTTTATGAATGGTTCGATGTATTATTCGACGGGGCTCGGAGGGATTATTATGATGGAATTGGTGATGGTGAACTTGGGCTTCGGGATCTTTAACTTGATTCCGATTCCGCCGCTAGATGGTTCGAGGGTGCTGTATGCGATTGCGCCGGACCCGGTGCGTGAGGTGATGGCAGGAATGGAGAAGTATGGAATTATTATAGTGATGTTTATCGTGGTGCTGTTTCCGAATGCGATATCGGTGATTCTAGGCGGGGCGACGGAAGGCGTACTGAAGGCGTTTGGCTGGCTGGTGGGGGCGTAAAGGGTGATTTTGATACAATTTTGTAGGATATGGGGAGAAGTATGGTATAATAGAGGTAAGCCCTGGTGGCGGCATGATTTTTCCTGAATAATCATGTTTTGGGATTTCGTGGCTCATTTCCGTGGAAATGTCGCATAAGATTTTACCCACCTTGTATATAATACAGGGAAAAACATCGGCGCCGGGGTTTTAGGTTAACAGTTTGATATTAGTTTGTCTGAGGCTGCTGTTTGCTATTTCTGTGGGGTATGCTGGAAGTATTGCATTGTTTGGGGAAGAGTGAACGGCAAAATTTAGTGAAATAGGCAAGTTAATATTAAATTATTAAAGATTTATTTAGGTAAAATTCAAAAGTGAAACAACGTATCAGAGTCGCCGGTATTGTCCAGAATGAGCGCTCGGTTTTGATTATGAAAAAAGCACAGGGTCGTGTGGAGGGCGCGCCGGTGTGGGAGATTCCGACGGGGAAGATTAAATTTGGTGAACAGCCGGAAGAGGCGATGGATCGGATGCTGGAGGAATATTTGGGCGTTGAGGTGGTGGAGAAGATTACACTGAAGGATGTGATTACTTTTTTGGCGCCGCAGGGGTCGAGCCGATTAAGCAACCTATATATTATATATAATGTGACGCTAAAGCCGGATACGAAAATTACGCCGCAAGAGCGATATACGACTTATAAATATATTAAGATGGATGAGCTGGCTGGTTATCATTTGGATGAGGCGAGCTTGACGGCACTGGAGATTGAGGGGAATGACGGAAAGCAGGCGAATTACAAGAGTGTGGCGAATAGCGCAACGGTCTATGTGGATGGTTGTAGCAGGGGAAATCCGGGCCCGGCGGGGATTGGTTACCATATTGTGGGGGCGGATGGGGCGGTGCTGGCTTCGGGCGGGGAGTTTATTGGGTTTGCGAGTTCGCGAGTGGCGGAATATTATGCTTTGAAGCTAGGCTGCGAGAAAGCGCTAGAACTGGGGCTGAAGACGGTGCGGTTTGTGGGGGATAATTTGATGATGATTAATCAGATGAACGGAATCTATAAAGTGAAAAATCAGGATGTGCTGGCGATTTATCGGGAAGTGAAGGAATTGGCGGAGCAGTTCGAGGCGTGTGCTTTTACGCATGTGGCGCGGGAGCAGAATACAAAGGCGGACGAGCAAGCAAATCGGGCGGTGGATGCGTATTTTGGGGAGCAGAGATAGGCGATTCGCCGTTTAAGGCTGTTTTTGAGCTGCTTTTGAGGGGAGAAAATGGGTGATTTGCCAATTAAGGCTATTTTTAGGCGTTTTGGGGCCTATCGGACTAAAAGCTGGGTATGAGGAAGGTTTGCAGCGAAAGTGCAGTGCAGGGCTTCTGAGAGGTTGCTAGGGAGATGGAGGTGGTGGTTGATTTCTGGGTAATATATGATAAAATAATGATGAGCCTGAAAGACAATCGCTTGGGAGTCCAAGAGGAAAGTCCGGGCAGCACATGGCATGGCAGTCGCTAACGGCGACCG
>CAYUDH010000024.1:0-15587 GCA_964443595.1 uncultured Candidatus Saccharibacteria bacterium | reverse complement strand
CCATGGTAAGGAAGGGGTCCCGAGTTCAAATCTCGGTCGCGGCTCCACGAGGAAAAGGAAATAGCGAGTTTACTCGCTTATTTTGTTTTGACGAGCGAGCTGACGACGCAGTTGTTTTGTGGCTCCATTTTTGTTTGGTGCAGCCTTTAGGTTGCGGCAAACAAAAAAGCGAACGAGATGAAGAACTCGGACCGAGGTCTCCGTGGTTAATCAACCTCCGGACCTCGATCCGGAGGTTGATTATTGCTAGATTGCGCCTTTTTCGCGTAGGTGTTTTATCCAGGTTTTTTCTTCTTCGGAGAGTTCCAACTCCTTTTCGGGCGTCGATTCCTTTTTGCCTTTTTCTTCTACATTAGTTGGCTTGTCGGCCGTCAAGTCGTTTAGGCTAGTACCTTCTTCGTCTGTCCATTCATCCCACCCGTTTGTTGAACCACTAGTTACAAAATCACTAGAGGCGCTGACGCTAGTGGCAAATTTATAGTCGCGTTTCAATACTGTTTCGTATTCGAAACCTTGAGCAAATAATTCTTTTTCGATTTTTTCTTTGAGCTTAAGTTCATGCTTTTGATATGGGAAGATTCTTGATCCTTCTAGTACGACGAATACATTTTTACCATTTTGGACTTCAATACGCATCTTTGCGCTAACTCTTTCTCCGCGCCTGACTGCGTCTAGCGAATAAGTGCGGTCTCGGATATCATCGTCGATTTCTTCGCGACCAACTTTGGAGCGCTTAACATCGGCAGTGATTGGACGTTCGCGAAGAGCAGGACCTTGCCAAATATCTACGGCCACAGCGGCAAGCTCTTGGGCGCGACTTTTGATTTTGGTAGCATCCCAAGAGTCATACTTAAGGTCAACGTTTCTCGTGAGTTCCCAGCTAGACTTGCGATATGCAATTCTTTTCTGTTCGTAAGAATCATTCGAGTTAAATGAATTATCTGGTTGGTTTAGCGGAGTCAAATTTCCTATAGTATGAAGCCATTCAGCATGTATTGCTGAGTAATCTGGGCCGAGAACATCTTTCCAGTATTCATTTAGGGTTTCCGGAAGGATATGTTCAATGGAATCCGGTTTCTCATTTATACGATCGTTGGAAATTTTATATTCTAATTTCCTCTGAACATAATTCTTGTAATTCTTGTAGAAGTTATACTTCATAAATGCTTGGCGAAAATCGCCGTCAGTCGGCCAAATATCTTGTGTACTATAGTTAGATAGTTCGTAGCGAATAATTTCGTCGTAGTTAGTTTTTTCGGCACGCTTTGCTGCATTTAGAATAGATCTAGAGGCAATTGAGTTAAACTGGCCGCTCGTGAGTAGTCCAACAACACGGGCACGAAACGCCCAGGCCTCGATATACCTGAGAGCCCTTTTGAGGCCATCCATATCGAAGTCACATTCTTCATTGTCGGCACGCTCGCAGATGAATAAGAGAAGTGGAGTAATAGGTATGATATTGATCTCTTTTAGATCTTTAAGAGCATTCGATACTTTGCGATGCCGATCGTAAATTCGAGCTGGCTCGGTGACCCAGAGGAAGTATTTTGAATAGTGGCGGAGCTGTTCGAGCGCTAGTTTAGCGTCAGAATTAAATAATTTTGCATAGCGTTTTTTGAATTCTTCATATTCAGCGCCTTTGTTTACCGTGTCGCCGATTCGCATAATGAGGTACTTATTGATAAAATCACTAATGCTGTCACTCGAGCCAATATTATTCTCGATTGGGAGCCAGTAGTTCTTGTAATATTCTTCTTGTTCTTCTTTATCATTGATGCCGAGCAAAAGATAGTTACGAAGGAGATCCGCCGTAGTCAATTCTTTACCAGTAGCGTTAATGCTTTCGAAAATAATTTGCGGAGATTCAGACTCTTGATTAATATTGAGATCTAGCGCGATTACTTCGAGGTTATTAATAGCCTCCAGCAGTTCTTCGGTTGTTAATTTGCTTTCCTTTATGAGTTGTTTGAATTTTTTATAGTTTCGGCCAGCATTACTGGATGATGAATCATTGAAATCCCCACGAATAATAGATTCGTAAACATTCCGGTCACCCTCAATCTGTTTTAGTTTAACACGGTTCTTTTCATCGCCTTTGCCGTTTTCGAGATATGTTTCCGTGATAGCTTTCCTAATATCTTCATTCTTTTCGCTGTCGCGAATGGCGGCTAAGAGTATCATTATCGAGGTAATACGCTGCTGGCCATCAATAAGAGCGAGCTCTGTATACCCAAAGGCGCGATTATCGGAGAGGGCGTAATAAACAATATTGCCAAAATAATGGTGTTTTTTGCTTCTTAAAGATTCTTGTAAATCACTAAAAAGTTTTTCGCAGTTCTTTGTATCCCAGGAATAATTACGTTGATATACTGGAATAACAAACGTCTTATCGTTTGATTTAATGAATTCTAGAATTGATATAGCTTGCGGTTTCATAATAGTTACCCTTTTAATTAATTTTATCAAACATAAGAATACTTTTTCGAGTGCGTCGAGGCCAGTTTCGCCGAGCTTAGCTGATATTTTCTTTATAGCTATTTTGCTTTTCTTTTTTCTTCGATTTTACGAGTTGCGCCTTTATCTTGTTGCAATCCTGAAATTCTTACACTCCTGTTAGCACTCCTATTATAATCAGCTTACTCGTCAAATATGCGCCAGAATGAAATCCGACATCACCCAGGAGCTTAAGGCTATCTTTATCGAAGTTCATTACTAACCTCTACAATTTCTTGTTTCTCGCTATCATAAACAAAATTAACAATCTCGCCAGTATTGAGAAGATCGACTGCCTGTCGAATCACCCAAATGGGCACCGAATACCATTCCGTGGCCTTATATTTGACTCCATCGCGGCCAATCGCCTCGAGGTCTAAATTCGCGTCAGCAAAGAAATGATGGAGCGCGGTTTCAACTTTCTCAGTATTATAATTTCCATACAAATCATAAGTATCAACGACTAAAACTGGGGCCATGAGATATGTTGGCTCATTTTCAGCATTTGCAATGCGCTTTTCTACCATGTCGTTAGTCATTCCAATCTTATAGAGATTAGCTATTTCTCTGATTTTAGGATCTTCGCTCTGCGACTTCGCAACATAAATCCGACCAGTTACCGGCTTACTGCTAGCTACGGCCTTTTTTGCCAAATAGTACTCTTTGTCGACTACAATAAAGCCATCATCATGATATAGCTCGCTAGATAGGGTGCGCAAATAGATGTTTGATTCAGTTCCATTTTCGTATATTACGTGCAGACGTGATTTCATTCGACCAAAGGTCATCTTAGGAGTTTTAATAGATTCGACATAACACATTTGGCCACCAGAGATATAGAATCCACCTTCTACGATTTCTGCTTGATTGCTGAATTTTCTTAAGATATATTTACCATCGGCAAGGCCGGCCTGTTTTTCATCGAATAGCGGTTTATAGGTGGTGAAATCTTGAGCAGTTTTACGCTTTGCAATGGTCCCGGAATTGCGTGGCTGGCCATTGTTCGGAAGCTTGTCAATCTTAAATAATTCATCTTCTCCAAATAGGCCTGAATCATCGGAGAATAGTTCATCGAGGCTCTTTGGAGCTTCTTCGACTTTTAGTAAACCCAACTCATCGCAACCAGCTAATGACTCGCTTTTTTCTTTATCGGAACGTAAGTTCTCCAGACGAGCGCCCAACTTGAACTCAGCCATATTTATGCTGTCAGACTTTGGTTCGCGCCCATTCTTTTTTACGAAGTCTACGATTTCCAGGAATGAAGATTTTAACCTATCGTCTGCAGTTATAACCGGGCGTTTTTCCTTGACCTTGAATAATTTGGCATCTTCACTTTCGAATATTGAAGCTAATTTGTTGAAATCGGCGTCATCCACTACGCTATACCTCCAACTGACTGGGCTTGTTCACGTCTAGCCTTTTCTGCATTGTATTTCGCATGCTCTTTGGTTAGGAATGCTTGCACCATAGCTAAATACTTTTCATTTTCATCATTGGAACTCATAGATGGATTTCTACCATGCGTCTGCACGAACTGCTTAATCCTAGGTGCGACCTTGACAGCCTCATCTACGCTCATGTCGATTTGCGAACCGCGAATGTAATCGCGAACTTGACGGAATAAGTCAGAATTAAGTTGCTTAGACATAACCTCAAACGCATTATAGAAAGGATTGATTGAATCAATGAGATTAATATCGAGATCTTCGATTTTTATAAAATGATTTGCCATGCGTAAGAACTTTATATTCCCACTCTTATCCCTAACCGGCTTAGCGCTCTTGGAAGCAATGTTCGCAGCCAAGTACTGCCTTGTCGTCTCAACCTCTTCTTCGGTAAGCCCAGGATAATGTTCGCGAATAATCTGGCTCTCAAGGAATTTAATATGCTCGCCCGGCGCATTATTCGCTCCGGCCTTTTGGATGTGAGAATCCTGGAGTACAGAAGCCGTTAAATCTTCCAGATCGGACTCGAGAATACGTTTAACTTTTTCAGATTTTGGTGGCCTCATGCCCTTAACGAACACCTCGCCAGGTTTGGCTTCGCGTGGCTCTTTCGGCCTCGGAGTAAATGTAAAGCTAGGCGCAAGTACTTGTTCCATAAGCAAAGAGATTGTAACGGCTTTAAGCATACTGTTCACGGCAATCACAATTTCATCGTTCGCTCCATTCGGTTGAGCGATGAGATTCGTGAACTGCGCATGAGTCTTGTTGTAGCTATCACGAGTGCAGCGACCGATAATTTGTACGATTTCAGTCAGAGAAGAGCGATAGCCAACAGTTAATGCATGTTCACAATACGGCCAGTCAAAGCCCTCTTTGGCCATGCCAAGAGCAATAATAATATCAATACCATTTAGGTCATTTCTTGCAACTTCCGAAAGATATCTTACTAGAGGAATGCGATGTTCTGGTTCATCATTTACGAGATTTGCAACTTTAACAGTGCGGCCGTCCTTAGTCCGTAGATAGTCAACCTTGGTATCGGGATCGGTCTTAATCCAATCGCCTATGATATCGTAGATTGTATCTACTTCTTGGTTTTTACCGATCTGGGTAGACTCGCGAGATTTTACATTAGGAATATGTAGAATTGTTTTCTTATGGGTATCTAGCACTTTGTCAAGTGCGCCATGATCGAGATAATTCCCATTGTAGAAATTATAGCCAATACCAAGTGACTTGAGATAGGTGTAACCATTTAGCTGTTCGTAATAGGTGTAAGTAACTTTGTCGAAGCTTTCTTCATCTTCTGGCGTAAGGATAGGCACGGCGTCGCCACGAAAGTACGATCCTGTCATTGCGACTATCTGTACATTAGACCCGGCCATTACATCATGAAGTAACTGACCAAGACGGCTATTCTGGTCAATTGAGGCGTGATGAAATTCGTCAATAGCAAGTACGCAATCATTAAACTTATCTACGGTTACTTCTTCGAATGCGAATCTTAGGGTTGCATGCGTGCAGAGTAGGATTTGGTCGTCGCCATCCATAAAACGGACAAAGGCGCCAACTCTACTACGGTCGTCCAGGCCGTCTTCAGTGCAGAGATTATTACGATCGTCGATATGCCAGTCGGCAAAGAAACCATGCTCGGTTAGGTCGGCGTCGCCGAATGAAGCACCAATCGCACGTTCCGGCACGGCAATAATAACTTTTTTCTTGCCTTGATGATAAAGTTTATCTAGTGCAATAAACATTAACGCACGGGATTTACCGGAGGCTGGTGGAGCTTTAATCAGCAACCTATCACTCATGCGCTTTTCGTAGGCCCTAGCCTGCATTTCACGCATGCCGAGGTTGTTTGTCTTGGTGCTTTGGCCGGTATGCTCATAACTTGTCGTTACGAGATTTATCGTGTCTGGATTTGTCTTTCCGGCATCGGTGATAAGCTGGGTCTGGTAGTCCACAGAGATCCACTTCTGACCACGCTGAGTAGTATCCATCGTGTAGGGGAGGATCTGCTTAGCCGCAACCATGCGATCTATCAGCTTATAGGCACCACGTTCAGTGTAACCAGTCCAGCCGACGATATCATTTACGCCAAAAATAGGCGTTTCAGACAAGTGCTGAAGCACTATGTTTATTGCTTCTATACTTCTCGAATTCATATTATCAACCTCGTCCATATTGAATTTTCCTTATTGAGTCACTTCTATCGTAACACGAATTCTGAACAAAGTAAAGGCTTTTCTGAACAAACTTGATAGTATTAAGAACAAAGTTATTTATTTGCCCCTCCTACTATCTTCGTGTACAAATCAAACAGAGTCGCCAGCCTTTCTTCGTTGTCAATGAACCCCTTTTTCCGATATAACTGATCGACAATAATATCATTTGCCTCATGCGCTTCCCTTAGGTCCTGAGGCATTTTGTCGGGATCATATAGATCGCCCATCGTAAAGTCTGTATGTTTTTCTCGTATATATAGTATTTCTCTTGCCGAGGCACTTAAATTGTTTTTCTGCTCGTCCGTTAGAATTGGACAAGGGAAAGTATTATAACCGAGTGTTCCAGAATACCTATCTCGGGTTTCTAGCTTCCCGCACATAGCTCTAATCCAGATCATATGCATCTTAGACTCGAGCAGCGCAAATAGCCAAGGCTCCACATTATAAATAGCGTTAGCCTGCGCAGAAATAACAGTGTCTCCGTCTAGCATGAACATAGGAATATACGGTCTTCGTTCGGACGATACCATGGGGATAGCTATAGCGGGTGATTCCTGAAACGACCTCTGTGCGAACTTGTGCGAAATCTTCGCGATATCTCTTGTGCTTGCCGCTTCGCTTTCGCTTCGATATTTTCGTACTATTTCTATGCGCTCCTTAATAAGAGGATTTGATTCCGCTCTTTGAAGATCCTTATCCTCAATCCATAAACAATATCTCCTAATATTTTTCAGGAGTTCGTCTGAGCCCGCATAACGTTTTATAAATAAATCGGCATCAGCGGAATTAAACTGCCTTATTCTCTCAGCTTCTTCTTCAGATAGGATTAGACCGCCACCATCTTTAGGCATGCTGCCCAGTACGATTTTGGGAAGATCCTTAGAGATGGCATGAGTGCTTTTTTCGACTATAATATCTGGGCCATCCGGAACAAAATACGCGTTAATGTTTGCACACGATACGATAGTGTTATTTGTGTATATGTATTTCTTTTTAACGTCGCCCTTATTTGCCACCGAAACGATTACGCAGGTTACGCCCGCTTGGTCTTTGGCATTATTTGACCATTTAAACGATGTGTACGCGAATGTTATTTCTAGACCCAAGCTAAATATATAAGGCCAATACATAGCCACCTGCTCCCCTTGACAGATTGAATTAGTGGACACAAAACAGAATCTGGCTTTTGTTCCTTTGATGTATCTGGATGCTTTTAAAAACCATACCGAAATATAGTCTATATTTTTTGAGTACGGCATACCATCATGTGCTATCTCGACGTCCTCTTTCATGCGCTTGTCTTTAATTTTCTTTCCACCTTTATATGGCGGATTTCCAATGATATATATTTCATCATATTCCATTTCTGCTGTTTTTTCTTGATTTTCATATTCACCGAAGATATTAAGCGCATCTAGGACGGTGGCGCCAAAACTAGCCCCGCTTCGTGTTGTTAGCTTTCTAGGATGAGGTCCGTTTGGACAAACTTCTTGCCAATCTATCCTTGCAGAGTTCGCGCATTTTATAGTGGGGATATCTACAAGTGGTAACATTTTAATCTCTTTTCCGAACTGTTTTTCAAAAATCATGTCGCACTGGCGTTGAGCTATCGTCATAGATAAGACCGCTAGTTCATGTGCAAAGTCGTCTATTTCTATTCCATAAAAATGATCGAGCTGGATAGTACTCTTGAACCTCATATCTCGCATGAATGCCCCAAGTTCTAGTAGGCGAGCCCAAATATCACATTCTAAATCGCGTAGTTCTTTATATGTGATAACTAAAAAATTGCCGCTACCGCAAGCTGGATCGAATACTTTAATGTTCCCCATACGGTTTAGGAGTTTCCAAAGTTTATTTTTATCATCATAAGCCCTGTCGAACTCTTCGTGGAGCTCGTCTAAGAATAGAGGGTTGATGACCTTCAGAATATTAGAAACGCTCGTATAGTCCATGCCACTCTCATCGCGACGAGTTGGATCAACAACGCCTTGGAATATAGTGCCGAAAATGTCTGGATTAATACTGCCCCAGTCCGAATTAGCGCACTCTAGAATTAAACGCCTTGCTTCGCCGTTAAACTTAGGGACCATAATATCGTGTTTTGATGCGTCAAAAATTGTGCCATCAACATATGGGAATTCGTCATATGGCCGAGGAAAAGCCGATTTGTCTTCTGCATCGAGAGCCGCAAACAGGTTCTCGAGAAAAACATCAAGATCCGAGCCATCAGGCATAGTGCATTTTTTAATCGCTTCAGTAAATTGATCTTTTCCAAATAGCCCGGTGTCCTCGGCAAAGAGACAGAAAAGAAGGCGGGTGAAGAATACGTTTAAGCTGTGGCGAAATTCCTGCGGATGCGAAGTAAATGTATCTATATTCTCCTTTTCGATTTCCGCATAAATTTTATTAATGTTTTCGGCGGCTTTGCGATCCATTTCGGACTCACTATGACCGCTGGCGTCAATCTCGTCGCCGGTCCAGCCATAAAAGAAGTCAATACTCTGCGTCGAATCAACATCTTTAAGATCTACTGAGAGTGGAAGAACTTTTTTCTTATTATCTAACGCCACAAGCCTACTTAAATCTGAGGCGATAATATATCGAGGGCGATATTTGCCACAAATGGTTTCGTCATCCATCTCGTGAACCTTGTCTTCAAGCATCGTCCCGGTTGGGAATATGCGAAAGTAGACAACATCTTTTTGGAGGACGGCGCCAGGAATATCTTTGGCCCGATTTGTATCACCCGACTTTAGACGGGTAATAGTAGCCTTAGGTATTCCATACGCGGCAAGAAATTCATAGATGAAGTCAAAAGTGTAATTTTCACGATTGGCTAGCTGAGCAACATTGCTAACCACCTGCTGATACCTAATATTGGCCATGTTCATTATACTCCACTAAGTTATAAATATCCTTATCGTAAATTATATCACAAATCTCAGACTATATGACCTATACGTATTATATCTATACATTTCGAGCAGAGGCAGAAAATTGCCAAAAACATACTCCTCGGCTGAGAGCTCTCCTCCTTGACAATGTTGTTATGTTACTGCTTAGTTCTGCAACAACTTGGCGATTTTGCCCTTAATCCCGCCATCATCCGGCATACCGACTAGAGTGTCTAGCGCTACTCGGAGCAAACCGAGCGCGGTAACATAAGAATGATCGAGCGAAACGCTAGTTTGGTTGCTAATCCCAGGGATGTCACCCGAGTCTACCAGATGAATCACCGGGCGGCGGGCGAAAGGCAGCTCTTTGAACCAGTCTGTAGTACTAAGGACATCCTGGAGCTCGGCTAAGCCAGCGCCACCGCCACAGAGGAAGATTTTATTTGGTAGCATTTCTTCGAGATGGAACTCTTCGAGGGTAATCTGCACCCCAGACAGCCAGACGGCCAAATTGCGCTGCACGGCTAGAGCCATTTTGTCGCGCATGTCAGCTGGGACTTTGGTAGGGTTATTAATGCTGAGCTTGTATCTCTCGGCGGTGTCGAAATCAACATTCAGAGCTTCGGCGATCTGGTGAGTAAAGCTGCGGCCGCCGATGCCAAACATCTTGGTGCCCTCCACGCCACCGTCGTCGATTACGGCAATATCGGTAGTGCCACCGCCGATATCCATGACGATGGCGGAGAAATTACCATCTAACTCATCGCCCAGACAGGCCCGGCAGACGGCGAAGGGCTCAACCGCCACTGCTAGCAAGTCTAGCTGCAGCTCGGCGCAGACTTTCTCGATTGCAGAAATGTGCACCAGGGGCGCGAAAGCAGTATAGAACTGAATCACTACATCAGTGCCCTTGAAGCCGATAGGGTTAGAGATTTTGTAGCCGTCGATTGTAATACTGACGATGGCGGAGTTAATCAGTCTGACCTCTACCGCGGGATTGTTAGTTTCGTCAGCGATTTCTTTGCGAGCTTGCTCGCCAGCGCGATCCTGCACGCGCTTGATGATAAGGGCCATTTCCTGCTCGGTGAGGGGCTTGTTGCCATTTTTACGGCGATAACGCACGGTACTGGTGTTCCCCTTAATTAATTCCCCGGCGATACCGACGACAACGGTCTTACTGGTGACGCTCGCCATTTTTTCGGCCTGATTAAGGGCCTTTTCGCAGACCTCGACCACGGCGGGAATATCGGCAATTGCCCCGGCGTACATATTGTTGGCGCCCTGATGCGCCTTGCCGACGCCGATTACCTCGAGGTCGCCAGACTTTTGCTGGCGAGCAATTACCGCCTTGACAAATTCGGTACCAATGTCTAGGGCGAGGATAGTGTCTTCGTGGCTGCGTTTTTTGGCTAATTCTTGCTCGACATCCGCGGGGATTTCTTCTGCACTAGTGGACTTCACAGCCTGCGCCGCTGCTTTCATTTTAGCCTTGGTTACATTCACTGTTTTTGAGAAAAAGCCCATATCTCTGTATTCCTTAAATTTTATGCGCTCCAATCGTAGCTATCTAAGTCAACCTTATAGATATTATTATAAACATCGTCAGCTAACGGATCATATTCATCCACGGGCTGCGATAGCAGCATCTCGGTAATGATATCCTCGATGTCATCGTAGAGCTCGGTGACTGGGCGGTAGTTATCAGGAGCTGTGACTTCGGCAGACTTACCGTGCTCGAAACCAATGCTAAACAACGTGTTCGGGTTAGCCGAATCCCGGATATCGATCTGGGTCAAGGCATGGCCCCAGTCGGCGATGCTCATCTGGATGGTCATAGTGTCACTAAACTCACGAGCTAGCTCCTCGGCCGTCACCTTGGGAATGTCCTCCGCGGAGATTTCCTGATCAGATGCGTCAACTTGCTGCAGGAAGCGGTTGTAGCAATTGTAGACACCCTGCGCAACTTCAGTACCCGGTAAGGCATTGACAAAATCTGCCATTATACCATAATCAAAGCTAACGTCGTAATCACTACTGCCGGCGATACTGATAGCAGGCTTAGCGGCCTTCGCAACTTTGATGAAGCGATGGTCGCTATAGACCTTGGCCAGCTCGCCCTTGATGTCTTGATTAGCGACATTAACCAAACAGGCATAAGCTTCTTTGGCGGGCGGAAGATTATCATCATCGGCCATCACGGCATCGAGCACGTCTGGCACCGAAATCTGCCACCATTCATCATCAACGGCGTTGAGGACCTCGGAAATGACGCTGGCCAACTCTCCTAGTGGGATGTCGTTATCAGCGATGAAATCATCAAAGGCATTAGCTAGATCTTCGGTCCGGATGTAAAAGATTCCATCGGACAGGACAATATTGCTGAGCTTGAACTTGTAGGGATCGTTCAGGCTTTCGCCATTGGCGTCCACTGGGGTGATCATGAGCGTAGCCTCAGTAGAGGCGGAAGCGCCGACGCCGACGGTATGCACATCCACCCAGAATTTGACATTAGTATCGCTATTGGCTGGATCGCCGATTTTACCCGTTAATAACATCTGAGAGGAGGAAACTTTTTCGGTGAAAAGACCAGAGATGGCATCATAGGCGACTTTTTCTGGATTGCTATAGTAGACGAAATACCAGATTACTGCGCCAATTGCCGCTATAACCAATATAATCAGGGTAACTATGACTGCGACGAGGCCTTTGCGAGATTTCTTGGGAACTAGCTTCGTTTCGACCGTGGTGCCATCTGGCATCTCGGTTTCTAGAGTTGCTTCGGTGACAATTAGCTTATCCGACGGGTCTACCGGGACCGGCTGCCCCTGCTCCACCACTACGGCGTGGTCCGTCACGACAGATGCGGTCGACGATGAATGCTGATTGGTATCGTCATTTCCCTGAGTTTCGGGATTTTTGTTCATAGCCCTCCTTACTTTACCTCATTATATCACAGAAAAATATAAATGTAAGTGCTTTTATGGCAAAAGTTGCGTAACAATAAGCTTTTTGTGCTATAATTTGGGTATGGATAGTTTTGTAATCAAAGATATTAGGGCCCGGCAGGTGCTTGATAGCCGTGGCAATCCGACCGTGGAGGCGGATGTATTTCTTAATTCGGGTCATGCGGCGCGGGCGATTGTGCCGTCGGGGGCTTCGACGGGCGATGGCGAGGCACTAGAGCTGCGCGATGGCGACCCAAAATACTACAATGGCAAGAGCGTCGCAAAGGCAGTCTGGAATGTGAATCACGAGATTCACGATGTCTTAGTAGGTAATTCCGCTGATCAAGCGCAGGTAGATCAGCTGATGCTGGAGCTGGACGGCACCGAGAATAAGAGTAAGTTGGGTGCGAATGCGATTTTGGCAGTTTCCCTGGCCACTGCGAAGGCCGCGGCGAAGGCGAAGAATTTGCCGTTTTATCAATATGTCGCTAGTATCGCCGGCACTACTCGTGATATGTGCCTGCCGTTACCGATGATGAACGTGATGAATGGCGGTGCGCACGCCGATTGGGCGACCGATTTCCAAGAGTATATGATTATCCCGCGCAGTGCAGGGTCGATTGGCGAAGCAATTCGGATGGGGTCGGAAGTATTCCAATCGCTTCGGCGCATCCTGAAGGACCGTGGCTACCCGGTAACGGTCGGTGACGAAGGTGGCTATGGGCCACGCGTACGTGAAGGTAATAATGAACCACTAGAATGTATCATGGCGGCGATTACCGCGGCTGGCTATCAACCAGGCCAGGACGTGATGATGGGCCTAGATGTGGCTTCGTCGGAGTTCTGGAACCACGATCATTACGAGCTCAAGACCGATGGCTCCTGGAAGACATCGGCGGATATGATTGACTGGTACACTTGGATTATCGAGAATTACCCAGTTGTCAGCATCGAGGATGGCCTGGACCAGCATGACTGGGCGGGCTGGAAAGCCCTGACCGAGCGTCTAGGCAACCGAATCCAGCTAGTGGGCGATGACCTCTTCGTGACGAATGTTAAATTATTAGAATATGGCATCGCTGAGCAGGCTGGCAACGCGATTCTAATTAAGCCCAATCAAATCGGTACTTTGACTGAAACGATTGCTGCGGTAAAGATGGCCAAATCCGCTGGCTACCGCACGGTAATGTCGCACCGCTCGGGCGAAACGGAAGATACTTCGATTGCGCACCTGGCGGTCGGCCTCGGTACCGGGCAGATTAAGACCGGTTCGCTTTCGCGCTCGGAGCGCATCGCCAAGTACAACGAGCTAATCCGCATCGCCGAGGATCGCCCAGATCTGCGCTTGGCGGAGCCGTTTGGAAGATAAGTTAGCTGCTGCGCGATTTTAGCGACTAAAATTGATTACAAAACTCAAAGATTCCCCTGCTATGGTAGGGGGATTTTTCTAACCTTCCTCTATGAGAGCCTAGCAATCTCCTATTTTCTCGGTCCGCTCCGGGGCGCAGCGCGACAAGTCGCTTTAATTGGGCGTCGCCTCAGAAGAATAAACAGACTTATTCTTCGTTCGGCTCCTACAATTAACGCCCAAAGTCTTAGGCCCCTCGAAAAAGATATTTACGAAACAGCCATCTTCAATCCTATGTAATTGCAAAAAGATTCTTAGCGTTTTTAACACAATCGGGAAAATGTATGGTACAATGGAATTGCATACAGATTTATAGAAATGGTAGCAACGAAATGTTGTGTTGTTGTACAAAGAAATGGCACCAGGAGGCCAGATTGTACAAGACGCATTCGTTGCGGGTTCTGTAGATCTGTATGCACCTCGTGGTGCCATTTTTGTTAAAGGCAAAAGCGCAATAATTGTTGTTGTGTTGCGCTCTTTTTGTTGGCAAAAAGTTGGCTCTAAATTTAGTAATAAAAATATAGGAGGCATGATGCTAAAACACAATACTAACTTTAAGAATAGAATAGGACACTCCAGCCATAATTTTGCTAACAGGCTCTGGTGCGCCTCTGCTCATTGCGAGTCAGCCGTACCTCGCAAGATGTCCGCTTGCGCAAAGTCGCTCCGTTGGAGCTCCCTGCGGACGTCGGTTCAGAAGAACTCGAGCGAGCTCGGTTTTTCGCTCGCCTCCTACGCAGTTCGCACCCGGCGCAGCCTGGATAAGAGCCTTTATAGCAAAATTACTGGCTGGAGTTTGGCGGTACTTGTGGTTTGCGGTGCATTTAGCTATTTAACTTTTATCCCAGAGCAAGTTTTTGCAGCATATGATTGGGAGCAGCGTACGCTATCTGATATTGATACCATGCAGGAGATGAATGCAAAAATTTGTGAGAATACCACAGAAATAGAAACTCAATATCAGCTAGAAGATACTAGAGATGGTAAAAAATATTATGTTGCTAAACTCCAAGATGGTAACTGCTGGATGACACAGAACTTAGCCTACAGTGGCACGAATAAAGATGGTACTAAACGCGAGGATATTGGAGCTCCATGTACTCTCAGCGGCCTTACGACTAACTCTACTTGCTCTGGTTGGAGTAATAGCTATACCGAGAAGTACTTCGCAATAGGCGAACACAGAGAATCCCATGATTCCCGAGGCAATTTCTACAACTGGCCAGCAGCAGTAGCCGGTGATACTAGCACTACTGAGCAAAAACAAGGCATCTGCCCGAACAACTGGCAGCTCCCCATCAGCAACAATACTAACAGCAAATCATTTGGTGGTCTAACCAATGCTTATAGTATTGGCAATAACGAAGCTGGTAGTACGAAGCTTCGTGGCGAGCCACTGTACTTCCAGTATGGCGGGAGCGTCGGCAGTGCTATCCTGAGCGCTGTCGGCTCCTACGGGACCTATTGGTCCTCTACGCCGGATACGTCAGCTACTAGCTACGCTTACAACCTGTTCTTCACTAGTAGTACCGTCCGCCCGTCCAGCAACGACGGTCGCTCCAGCGGCTACTCTGTCCGCTGTGTCGCCGCTGATATTTACCCAGAAAAACCGCCTATCACCGATAATGATACGGCCAATGTAGCTATTACTGTATCTCCAGTCATTAGCATCGACGTCACCAAACACGCTAATGACATGACAGTAGACTTCACTAAAGTAGCTATCAGTACGATTATAGCTAGAGTAGGTTCTAATCAACCATATCAAGTATTACTTAGTACGGATAAAAGTGATTTAACTAATCCCAGTACAGATAAAACTATCCCCATGATTCCATCAGACCAAACCATAGTAAAGGGAACTAGCAGTTGGGGCATTAAGAAATTATCTTCACCCACTGATACTGCAGTAGATGAGAGTACTAAATACAGTCCAGTCGGCATTAATGGCGAAAAAGTTTTATTCTACACTTCCACCAGTGCCGCTTCGGAAAACCTCACCTTTCCAGTGGCGATTGCCGTAGATTCCAGTTTACCCAGTGGCCAATATTCCACACAAGTTACGCTGACTGCCGTAGCTATGTAAGCCCCAAAAGAGCACTGGCCTGTGGAAAACCACATTTAGCTTTTGGCCAAAGCTAGTACTTAATCGTTAAAGTTTATGTTATAAT
>CAYUDH010000023.1:0-15771 GCA_964443595.1 uncultured Candidatus Saccharibacteria bacterium | reverse complement strand
CATCAAAGTCTAATTCTTCGGCATAAGCTTTGGTATTATCTAAAGTTGGATTAAAAGTTATTATACTGCCCAAGAGGAGAGCTAGACCGCAAACACTAGGTATACCCCATCGATAGAAATAAGTACTTTTACTATGAAGCGTTTTCTTAACGGAATGAGGATTTCCGCTAGAATTGATTGTAAAAGTTGATGAAGTGCTAGAGTGATCTGATGCTCTACCTGAAGCATCAAAAATTCTAGGTTTGCCTTTGTGTAGCATCTTGGCTCTCCTTTTGGTTATATGTGGTTTGAGTATAATGCCCTTTGGCACCAAGTTTATCTACACTGCGTCACTGATGCAAACAAAAATGGTGCCACGAGCTCCTACACATCAATCAAAAAGTCTTTTACAACTCAGAGTGATGCACTCATGACACCATTATATGCTCCGAGTCGTAGCAAATGTTTTATGATTAATGTGTAGGATTTTATACACTTTCATTATACCACACTTTTGCGACTTGCAACTATTTTTATAAGAAAACCGGCGGCTTTTAGCCCTACGCCAGAGAAAATATGTTATAATTGTGACATCATGAAAAAATTTAATACTTCTCCAATCAGTGGCATGCAGGAACTGCTGCCGAACTTACAAGTTGAATTTAACCGCTTGAAAGGCGGAATTGTAGAAGCATTTACTAAACATGGTTTCCAGAATATTGAAACGCCGACGATTGAGCGGACGGAGATTTTGCTGGCGAAGGCCGGTGGCGATACCGAGAAGCAGATTTACAAAGTCGTGAAGACGGCTGAAGCGGCTGATGACGCCGACCAGGCGCTGCGGTTTGACCACACCGTGCCGCTGTCGCGCTATGTAGTGGAGCACGCGAATGATTTGACTTTCCCGTTTAAAGTGACGCAGGTGGGGCGGAATTTCCGCGGTGAGCGGGCTCAGAAGGGGCGCTTCCGCGAGTTCTACCAGTGCGATGTGGACGTGATTGGCTGGCAAAAACTGCCAATCGCTTACGACGCCGAGGTGATTGCGACGTTGGCCGGAGCTTTGAGGGTTCTGCCGATCCAGAAGTTTACCGCGCGGATTAGTAACCGCAAACTGCTAAATGGGCTACTAGAAGAGTTTAGCCTGCAAGAGCAGTCGGCTGAGGTGTTTGACATTATTGACCACGCCGAGAAAGTTCCCGAAGAGGTGACAGTGAGCGCGCTGCGCGAGTTGGGCTTGAACGATGAAGATGTTGTAAAAATCACAACATTCAGCAAGCTGTCTGGCCGCCGCGAAGAAGTGGTGAGTAAGCTACGTGCGCTAGAGATTAAGAATGAGAAGTTTAACGAAGGCCTGGCAGAGCTAGACACAGTGCTAACTTTGTTGCAGGATAAAATCGATGACCGCGTAGATATGACGGCGGACATGATGATTGTGCGGGGACTAGACTATTACACCGGTACGGTGTTTGAGTTCGTGGCGCCGGAATACCGCGAGATTGGTTCAATTTGCGGCGGCGGGCGGTATGAGAATCTGTCGCAAAATTATTCCGACCAGCCGATGCCGGGCGTGGGCGGTTCGATTGGGTTGACACGGTTGTTCTACATTTTGCGTGAGAAAAAGTTAGTCGAAAGTAGCCAGAGCAAACCAGTGGACGTTTGCGTGGTGCCGATTAGCGAGAACGAGTTCATCGCGGCGAATAGCTTGGCGGATAAATTGCGCGAAAAGGATAATTACCGCGTAGACGTGAATCTGACCGACAAGAAGTTTGGCGACAAGATGAAGTACGCCGAGAAGGTAGCGACTTATGCTGTCATCGTCGGCGAGCACGAAGTGAAAGAAAATAATTACCAAATCAAGAATTTGGAAACAGGTAAAACGGAAGTCCTGGCTATCTAGCTTTAGGAATAGTGGCGCCGTCTGGGGCTTTGTTTCATAAATATACTTTTTCGCTTCCCTACGGTCAGGTATTACGGCGTATTCTCGGAAGTAAAAATGCAAGCGTTTTTGTTTCTCTCGAATACTTGTAATGGGCGGGCCGCTCGGGTTTTTGTTATATCATATATGATATAACATTTTAGAGTTTTGGGGTGTTGATGCCCTGTTTTTGACCTAATGCTCGTTAGAGTATATCATATTTGATATACTATTTCCCGAGGCCGGCGTCGAGATAGCGTTTGACATAATCCCAGCCCCAGTTGTTATCAAAACCAGCAGTGGCGAAGCGATTAAACTTGAAATACGGCATACCATCGGTAACCTGCAGGGCACGGCGAGTATTATCCTCAATCTCGGCGACCGTGTCGTGATTAGCGAGGCACTTGTCGAAATCTGCGCCAAGACCGGCTTCGTGACCAATCTTTACCCAATAATCGTCGGGCATGCCGGTAATCTTAGGAGCGTTGCGACTGGAGCCGATGCCTTTGGAATGGTAATCATCCCAGAGCGACTGGACGGCGCCGTGGTAATAATCCCAGAATTTGCCCTCCTTCATGGCGCAGTAAGCGCCTTCGGCTGAATCGCGCGAGGCCTGGATACCATTGCCCTCGAAGAGATAGTCCGTTAGCCGAATCTCGAATAAGATGTCGTTATCGGCTAGATACTGCTGGAATTCGTCATCATTCTCCATGGTTAGGCGGGAGAACACGTCGCAATATGGACACATGATGTCGGTATACATGATGTAATAGTTCTTTGCATCGGGGTTGCCCACGGTAGTGGCGGAGTTCCAGGCTTGCTCGCTCGGGGATTGCTTCGTAGTGAGGCTGATAATCATTAGACCGATAAAAACCGCCGCCACAGCAATGATGGCTACCGTGCGCCAAACGCGGCCGCGAGCATTTTTTTGATCATATTCTTCCATATTACTCCTTCTTTTGATGACGTTTCTCGAATTCTTCGCTCAATATCATGGCGTAAGCGTCCTTGCCGATGCGGCGAGTAGTGAAAAGGGCGAGCCAGATTGCGGCGATAGTGAGGATGCCAGAGATTGCCCCGGCGAGCGCATAGCCGCCTGAGCTAAAGATAGTGCCGATAATCGGCATCAGCAAAGTAGTGCCGCAAGTAGGGCAGCCGGACCCAAGCACGGCCAGGCCAGCCACGAGGCCAGCGCTCTGTAAATTATCAGCATTGGCGGCGCCAGCGCGCTTTTGCTCTTGTTTACTGCGGCGTTTCTTGCGCCAGACGAAAACCACTAGGCCAATCAAGAAACTCTGCAACACGGTAATGACGAAATTGAGGAGAAAATCCCAAAAGTTCCGGCCGACCCCAAAAATTGCTAAGAAACTATCCCCGATGATAGATAGCTTACCGGAGAAGTCGGTAGCCCAGAATAAGTTTAGGGCGGCAGTACTACTAGATAATAAATTAATCAGAGTGCCAAAGATGATAAAAGATGCCAAAACTACGACGTCGAACTTCCAGTCGCGGGTCGCTAATAATATACCGGATAGGGCCATTTTCCATTCGTCGACCCAGCGGTCAAAGCGGGCACCGATTCTTCCTCCATTGCTCATACTATGATTATAACATACTTCGCGGACGCTGGGATAAAAATAGCCCCGACTGAGTAGCCGGGGCGGGGTGAGCCGAATCCTCTTGGGGCGCTAATCGGCACTGGGGCTGAGCGCTTCGGCCAGGTTAAGCCGACCAGTCAAATGTTGCATGACTAATTCTTGAACTACCTCCAGAGAAATTTCGGCGTACTTCAGAGGTATGGCGGCCCGATGACGAAAGTAATCGGTGCAGCCTAGCACGATGACGGTTTCGCCAAACTCGATACACCAGCCAGCCAAGCTGTTGATGGTTTTGACGACGCCACTCTCTACAAATAGCCGCCGAATATAGTCGCGCCACCGTTGCTCGGCCTGGATGCTAATGTCGGTATCAGCGACCAGCTGGTCCGCATATTGAATAATATCCCGCGAAAGTTGGTAGATGATTGAATCAGGGCATAGCTCCAAGATCCAGGTATCGCTGCCGTAGCACTTGCCGCGGGCGGATTTACGATAGACCTCGAGAGCGTGCTGACGCCGACCAAAAACGCTGTTGACGCCGTGATACGGAGAGCCGTAACCGTGCATCCAGAAAATCTGCAGGATGGCATGGGTAGCCTGATCGTAACGCCGCAGTAGAAACTGACGCGTGCCATTATCGTGCTGATAACAACCGGTGGCGACTAGGACGATTGCTATGTGCTCCGACTCGTTGTGAGCCGAGCCTGGAATCTCCAGCTCTTGGAGCAGGCGCTCATGAGAAACGTTATTAAAGCTGCCCTCGATATAGGCGGTTCCGGGCTTGGCGCAGGGCTGCAGCTCTGGGAACAACAATTGAAGGGGCGGCACCAACCGATTGAGCGGCGGAAGGTGATAGGTATTGTCGTGCAAAGCCAAGACTGGCGTGACGATACCCAAACCTTCCGCAAAAGGTACCTGGAACATTTTCTCGGTGCCACCGCCCGGGGTCGGAGCTTCGATGAGCTTGGCGCTGGGCATGAAGGATTTCACATCTTCTAGTTTTAGCGATTGTTTCAAAATGATTCCTCCTTGTGATGTAATCTCGCGCAAGACGTCCTTGCTAAACTTCAGGTGGATTCGGATGAAATTTTAAAGTACAGATAGCATATTACTATTTTTCTGACACCCCCTATCTCTCTATTTTATCACAGATTGCATCATTTGTCAATACTCTAGCGTTCGGTTTTTGGAGGATAACAGGGGTGAGATTGTGGAAAATCGGATGATGTTTTTACATTTTTTGCCGAAAAATCAACCTTGTTTATAACCGCAAGCATGATATAATAGAAGTAGGTTCGGACGAGATCTGACGTTGAGGGTCGCCGGAGCCGCGATAACAAAAAATAAAATCATGGTGGTAAAATGCACCAGCTAACATAAAAGTCCTGCTTCGAGAAAGTAGGACTTTTGCTTGAGCTCGCTCTTGTGCTTAACGGTAAGCTGGTTGCACTAAGGCTCGTTATGGAAGCCGGCGGTTGTGACTAGGCTTCTTTTTTCTTGAAGTATTCTTTGCCGAGGCCACAGAGTGGACAGCGGAAATCATCTGGTACTTCGTCGCCGTAGTAGACGTAGCCGCAGACGGTGCAGACCCAAGCGGTTTTGCCCTGCTCGGTTGCGACCTTAGTGAGGTCGGATTTGTGCTCCTGGTAATAGGCGTAGGTCATGGGCTGAGCGTCGTTGTCAAAAATGTCGCCTTCGATGAGTTTGCCGATGAATAAGGTATGGGTATCATTCTCGATGGCGTCGATTTTCTCGAGCACCATGTAGCCGAGGGAGTCTTTGATAATTTTGACGCCAGCGATTTCGTCGGTCGGGTGATTGGCGAATTTATCAACATCGCGCGAGGATTTGAAACCAAAAGTTTCGATAAGCTGAGGGTCGGCTTGCTCGCCCAAGACCGACAAAGCAAACTTGTCGTTCTGTTGCAAAAGCTCGTTGGTTTTGTTCTTCTTGGCGACTGCCACGGCCACTAGAGCCTGATCGCCAGCGCCACCAGCGCGCATAACCGCATCAACGACGCAGCCACCGCCGTTGGTAGTTAAGATATACATACCTTGGGTAATTTTGTGGGTAATTTTGGAGTTCTTCATATTCACCTCGTTTAATCTTTACATTATAGCAGAATATTAGACTTTGCGTAATAGCTATTAGCGGTCGTTGTGATTGTAATTGGTTGGCGCGCCGCCAAAAATTGGCTCGTTGCGGGCGTCTTCTGGAAGATAACTTTTGTCCAGGTGAAAGCCGGCTTCCCATTTTTGACCCTCGCCGAAGCCAAGGTCTTTCATTAAGTTAGTAGGAGCGTTGCGCAACCAGATTGGCACGGGGTTACCCATGGTTTTGCTGGCGACGGACTTGGCCCGAGTCCAGGCATCGTAAGTTTCGCGGCTCTTGCGAGCTTTGGCCAAAACTACGGCGACGTGGCTCAGGATAATCTCGCCCTCGGGCATACCGACACGCTCGATGGCTTGGAAGCAGCTAACGGCGAGATTAAGGGCGCCATTCCCCGCCAGGCCGATGTCCTCGGAAGCGAAAATTACCATACGGCGGGCGATGAACTTGGGGTCTTCGCCACTCATGACCATGCGAGCTAGATAATATAGCGTGGCATCAACATCCGAGCCGCGCATGGATTTGATGAAAGCAGAAATATTGTCATAGTGATAATCACCACTTTTGTCATAGAGTGGCAGCTTCTTGCCGGCGGCAGTTTTGACGACTTCGGGAGTGACTTTTTCCGCTAAGCTAAGGGCTAGTTCTAAATCGCCCAGAGCCGAACGCGCATCGCCGCCACTGAGATTAGCAATCATCTCGATGGCTTCGTTAGTAATGCGTTTTTCGACATTTTCGGCTTTGATGGCGCGCTTTAAAACTTCGATAATGTCTTGACGTTTCAAAGCAGAAACAATGACCACGCGGGAACGCGAGATGAGCGGCGAAATAACCTCAAAGCTAGGGTTCTCGGTGGTGGCGCCAATCAAGATAATCAACCCTGACTCGACGTGAGGTAGGAAAGCGTCCTGCTGAGCTTTATTAAAACGGTGAATTTCGTCCACAAAGAGTACGGTGCGGGTTTGCAAATTCCAGTTGACCCGGGCGCGCTCGACGACGTCTTCGATATCTTTTTTCTTAGCGGTGACAGCGGAAAGTTCCACGAAGTCGGCTTTGTATTCCCGAGCCAAAATGCGCGCGAGAGTGGTCTTGCCAGTCCCGGGGGGACCCCAGAAAATTAAATTAACTGGCTCACCTTTTTTCACAATTTCCGTCAGAATCTTACCATCGCCAATAATCGCGTCCTGACCAACGACTTCATCCAAGGTCTGGGGACGCATTCGCTCCGCAAGTGGCACTCTGTTCATAATATATATTATAGCACATTGGTTGTATTATTCAAAAGCGCGCACGAGCGGATTCAGGGCCTTGACCAGTTCATTGACGCCAGAGATGCGCAAAATCATCTCCAGCTTACTAGCGAGAATCATCCGGCCGAGCTTAATCTCGGCGGCACCAATCATACCGTGCGGGTCGGCGCGCAGGGCACTTTCGGCATGGTCCCAGAGGTAGCGCAGGTCGGCGGCGAGAGCTTCTCCGTTGACGTCGGCGGAGAGGTTGATAGATTCGCCCGTGGCCTGAGCGAGATTAAGCATAAACCACGCCCGGACGACCTCGGGGCTGGATTTTTGGTTTAGCCCGGCCAGGGATTGATTTACTAAGTCGAAATAGTCGGGATTATCAATCTGCTCGGCAGCTTTTTCGGACTTTTTGAGAATCTCCGAAGCGAGCTCAAGCCGAGTGAGGTCGGATAGAATATTAGAATAAAAGCATTGCATGCGAGCGCTAGTTAAAGTGCTAAGACTAGACCTCCCCTGGTGGACTACTACATCAGCTACCGAGAAAAGTTCGATGCCGCCGGCGAGTTTGGACTTTTCTTTGCGGACGCCTTTGGCCAGGACAGCGAGTTTCCCCTCTGGGGTTAATAAGTTGAGAATGCGGTCGCTTTCGCCATAATTAGTGCGCCGGAGGACAATGGCTTTGGTACGGAGGTCGCTAGGCATGCGCTAAAGCCTCCTGGACAGCCGCTTGCAAAATAGCTGGAGTCATGGTTTCTTTGTGCAAGACCACTACCACGCCATAATGTGACAAATCTTGCGAGCTTAAATCCAACGAGCTCACGATGATGACCGGAATACTGGCTGTGTCACTATAAGTCGTCAGCTCATTGAGCAGACTAAAGCCGTCTGGCCCGTCGAGCAAAATATCTAAAATCAGTACATCGGGCAGAGTTTGATTAATTAAATCCAGTGCAATAATAGCATTAGCGCAGGTCTGAACCTCGTGCCCGGGCAAAGCATAGCTAAGGCACTCCGACATCATCTGGTCATCGTCAATAATTAGAATCTGCGCCATGGTCTAGAACAAACATCCTTGCTGAGAAACTGGCAGATCAACGAAAAAGCTAGTACCGTCACGATGGCGCACCGCGCCAAGATGCGCGTGCATGTAGTCGGCGAATTGCGAGGCGATATAGAGGCCGAGGCCAGAGCTGCCGGGGCGCATTGAGATAGCAGTGGGGCGATCAATGCGACCGCGCTGCAGCTCGCGCCAAACCGCCACGGGCAGGGCGGGGCCAAAGTCCCGGACGTTGATGCGAATTTTGCCCTTTTCGTCACTAACCGTCAGGAGGCTAGTGGTATCCTGGTTAGAATAGTGTAAAGCGTTAGTACAGAAATTATAAATCACGCTGTAGAGCAGGTCGGGATTAGCGATGACCAGACGCTCGTGATTGCGATATTTGATAGTTAGGGCCTTGCGGTCGAAGCCGAATAAATCGCCGACATCGCGCAGGACGGTTTCGCAGACACCGCGAACACCAACCGGTTCCATCGCGAATAGCCCGTCTTCGAGTCGGGCGATTTTGGCGAGGTCATTGACCTGCCGGAGAGCGCGCTCGGAAACATTGACCATCTGCCCGCAAACTCGGTCCTGTACGATAGCGTCATTGGTCGTTTGCAGAGCCAAAGCGAGTTGCCGCATCAAAGCCAGCGGCGCTTTCAGCTCATGCGCAGCTACTAGAATACCGTTTACCTCGCTTACCATAGTTCTATTATAGCACAGAGGGCTGCTAGTGGGGCGACTATTCGACCAGGGTGACTGAATCGAGAATACGATAGAATTCGTCTAGGAAAATCTCGGCATCAGTCTGGAGCATGACGGTCTTGTCACGCAGCTTTAGAATCATCACGGCGCCGCGCATGGAATTACTGAGGTCGCCACGATAGACATTCGCTAGAACTCCGCCGACGGTGCGAGTTTCCAGAGTGAGCTTGCCATTCTTGATGGAGCTTTCGTAGCCGCGAGCGACTGATTCAAAGGCGGTATCACGGATGCGCACCCTAAGGGCATTGATAGTGGAGCTGCTAACTGGATTAACTTCAACTGGGTTCATATAAGCCTCGAAATCACCACCGTTGGCCGCATCGCGAGCGATATAGACGCTCCAGGTCTGCGGATACTGGAAGCT
Source organism: uncultured Candidatus Saccharibacteria bacterium (assembly GCA_964443595.1). Lineage (GTDB taxonomy): Bacteria > Patescibacteriota > Saccharimonadia > Saccharimonadales > Saccharimonadaceae > Nanosyncoccus. The sequence continues at coordinate 6,761 of CAYUDH010000023.1, read as the reverse complement.
AAAACTGCCGTAATCTACTGGGCCCATGAAGCTCTTGTAGGGGAACTTTTCGCGCTCGGCGAACTCGGCTTCCATCTTGGTAGTGTTCTCGGATACGGCCACGGCGACGGCGGCGTTAACCTGGGTTTCGAGGTCGGTCGAGATAGCGTCCCACTCGATATATTTCTGGATATACAAGGCGACGAAAACTACTGCGATAATCGTCACAATAACTAGAAGTAAAGTTTCGATTAGGGTATTATGGGTCTTTTTCTTTTCGTCGATAGGAGTCATGGCTTTGCCATCAGAAGTTAACTGCGCGCCAGTATTTAGCGGAGTCGCTCCCGGCGCCGACGGCGCAAAGGGCTGAGTTGGTGTTGATTCAATCATACTGCCGGATGGCATCGAATTACCTTGCATAACCTTATTATACTCTAAACTCTAGTTTTTTGTAAAGTCCCCAATCACTTCGACTTTGTTCTTGAGCTCGGCGAGATCTTTTTTAATCTCGGTAGCCGTCTTGATGGCGGATTCGTATTTGGCGACAGCTTGGTCGAGCGCGAAATCTTCGCTATAAAACCATTCGACCGACTCGTCTAGTTGGGCCATTTTTTTGCTGATGGATAATTTAGTTTCGGGCTTGGACATCTTTTACCTCCGCAGTTATATTTTTATCAATGGTTGTAATTTCTAATTGGGCGCCAACTTGGACTTTCCCGGTCAAAATGGCGTAGCCGCGCTTGAGGACATTTTCTGGATTCAGACTTTGCAGAATACGGACTTTTTCGTCAACGCGGTGGCTGGATTCGTCGATTTTTTGCAAAATGCGGTCTTTCATATTGGACAAGTTCATAGTGAGGCGCTCGTCATCTTGACGGATACGATCTAAGATCCGACGGCGAGTATCCTGTACTAATAGCTCTACTCGACGCAAAACTTCGTGGCGGTCGGGGCTGAGGCGCTCAGCGGCATTAGATGGAGTAGAAGCGCGGACATCGGCGGCTAAATCAGCCAGACTCTCGTCGACTTCGTGACCAATGCCGGTCATAACCGGAATGCGACTGGCGGCGATAGCACGGGCCAGACCTTCGTCATTAAAAGCGGACAGATCATCTGCACTGCCACCGCCACGCACAATTACGATAGCTTCGACTTCGGCGCGCTCGTTAAAATATTCTAGCGCACGAACGATCTGCTCGGCGGCAGCCATGCCTTGGACCTGAGTATTGATGGTCTGAATCTCCATGCCGCCCCAGCGATTGTCTAGAATTTTGAGAAAGTCGATATAGCCGGCGGCACCGGTAGAGGAAATCACGCCAATTTGGCTAAGGCCGGGCGGAATCGGTCGCTTACGCGCGGGGTCAAAAAGCCCTTCGGCGGTAAGTTTTTTCTTTAGAAGTTCGAAACTTTTCTTAATGCTACCTTCGCCGACCGGCAGGACCTGCTTGACTGTGAGGGAGAACCGGCCCCAACGAGTGAGCTTAGGCGTAGCTTTGACACGGATTTTCATGCCGTCAGTCAGAGCGGTCTTGAGCTGACTAATAACCATGAAACAGTTGACGCTGGCATCGCCTTCTTTGAGGTCGAAGAAAACCCATTTGCCTTGATTAACCTTGAAGCTGGCGACTTCCCCCTCGACTACTACATCCGCAAAAGCATAATCGAGTGACTGATTGCAGACTTCGATGAACTCAGAAACAGTGAACTTAACTTCGGTTGTCATGCTCAATCTGCGCTTTTTCTTGGCGACCAATCTTAGAAATCGAATGTTGATAAAAACCGTAGCCACTGATAATCGTACTAGCTAGAACAATCACACGAGTCATCAAAACTACGGTGGTAGCTAGTGAAATCGGCACACCGAGCGTAACCATGATGCCAGCCATGCCAAGTTCGTACAGACCATACGGCACCACGGCACCCATGACGGAGCCAATGGCTTCACCGATCATGATTTGCGGCAGAATCTCGGCGTGCCCCATACTGGCTGCTACAATCCAATAAGTTGCAATCTCCAGGAAGCTATAGACGATTCCCCAGAGAATGGGGCGAATGAGAATCTTTTTGTTTTGACGCGCCGTCATTAAATCGTCATGAATGTCATTGAGGTATTTATCGACAGTAGCGCGCTTGAGAAACTCTGGAACGTGGCCAAAGCTAACTTTGCGCACGATGAAATTGATGAATTTAGTGCCCTTATCAGCCGCCCATTCAATCCGTTTCTTGCCACTAGCAATCACTACTACGAGTGCAATGCAGGCAATAATACCGACACTAAGTAGGGCCGTAAGCCAGATTACCCAAACGCCCGTGGCCGGGATGCCGCCAACGATTAGCATGGCAATGATGGCTACGATAGTCTGGAGCTGATTGGCACAGATTGTAATAGCATAGCGCAAAACATACATGAAGCTAGACTGCCCAGGTGTAGCGCCGAAAGGCTTCAAGCGCCAAGTAATGTAGCCAAGACCACCGAGGCCACCGGCCGGCACGGCGTGATTGACGAAGTTGAGCTCTAATGATACCTGCATCAAAGTCCAGGCGGAAATCTTTTTGGCGTCTTTCTTGGCGGCCATGTAAGAGAAAAACATTTGCCCGCAGCAATAATACATAAATAACTGCTCCGGAATCAACAGCAATAGAATGAGGATATTAGTTTCGCCTAAATGGTTAATGGCTTCCATAATATCATCAAAGTTTTTGTAAACTACGTAAATTAGTAAAAGTAAGGTCAAAACGGTCAACACCGTGCGCCATGAAACTTTGAATTTCTTTTTTTCTTTAGTCATGAATTAATTATAGCATACCAGGATTGGAAAATGGTAAGTTTTTACTGACATGACCTTTTCCAGGGCCTTCTAAGCTATGTTATAATATGATTATGAAAACTTTTGTAGCAGTACTAGGTCGTCAACCGCTGATTTCGGTGGCGGAGCTGGAGAGCCTTTACCACGGGGAAAATATGAAGCTGGTGGCGCCAAAACTAGCAGAGTTTACGGCGGAGGAGATTTTGCCGATTGACCGGATGGGCGGGACGCTAAAGATTGGAGAGCTGATTACGGAGCCGCTGGAGGTTTTTTGGCAGAAACTGCCGCAGACTGGAAAGATTGTCCTGGGGATATCTGATTTTTCTAAGAAGGCTAATCCATACCTAGCGCAGCGCGAAGCTCTGAAATGGAAAAAGCAAATCGCCAAAAGTGGTCGCAATGTGCGAGTAATTCCCAATAAGACCGCAGTGCTGTCAAGTGCGACAAGTTGGCATAATAGATTGTTCACGGAAACGCACATTGAGATTCTGAAGAACGGCAAGAATTATTACCGCGTAATTGCGGCACAGAATATTGATGCCTATGCTAAGCGTGACCAGGCTCGCCCGGCGCGGGATGCGCGAGTAGGAATGCTGCCCCCGAAGCTGGCACAGATTCTAATCAACCTCTGCGGGAATTTGCCGCAAGGCTCTACGCTGCTAGATCCTTTCTGTGGGACTGGAGTGGTTTTACAGGAGGCAACTTTGATGGGTTATAAGCCTTATGGTACCGATCTGAATGCGAGAATGATAGAGTATAGCGAACGGAACTTGGAGTGGTTGGAGAATAGTTTGTTGCGGCATGTAGCCACTGGAGATGGATTAAAGCCGATACTGCAGGTAGGCGATGCGACTGATTTTACCTGGCAACCACCAATTGATGCAGTGGCTTGCGAAACTTATCTCGGCCCGCCGATGTCTTTGCCACCAGCAGAAATTAAGCTCAAAGAGGCTAAGCAAGAGTGCCGGAGTATTATTGTCAGTTTTCTGAAGAATTTGTCAAATCAGATAGAGCCGGATACACCGGTGACGATTGCCGTACCAGCTTGGTTGCGCCCAAACGGGCAGTATGAGCGGCTAAATCTTCTTGACGAAATAGATAATCTGCGCTATAATGTAGTAAGATTTAAGAATTTGGGACAAAAAGACCTACTTTATCATCGTGATGGTCAGGTAGTTGCCCGGGAAATAATAGTTTTAAGGAAAAGATAGCATATGTCACATGTCAAAGCTGGCGGTACCGCCAAAAACATCCATAACAATGCCGGCCAACGCTTAGGCGTGAAGCGCTTTGGTGGCCAAAAAGTGCGCAACGGCGAAGTTCTAGTGCGCCAGACTGGTGCGACCAAGATTGCCGGTGAAGGCACTTATATGAGCCGTAATTTTACCATCCATGCCGCTAAGGATGGCGTGGTTAATTTCGTGAAGACCAAGAAAAGCCACTTCTCTGGCAAAAATGTACCGCGCGTGCGCGTAGAAGTACGGTAACATGATAGGGAGAGTAGCCCAGCAGGGGCTACTTTTTTGTGCTTGTGGCAGCGCATCGACAATCTTAGCTTGATTTTATTGAAAACTGTGGTATAATGATAGGGTAAGGCATTTAGCCTGATCTTTAGTATCTTTTAGTTTTGTTTCCAAGCAAAGTTGCCGAATCTGATTAAGGATGGTGTCAAAATTGGAAAAAAGTAAGCAAAAACAATTTTTCACGCTGGTTGCTCTCTTGAGCGCGTTAGTAACTACCATTTTCGCCATGCTAGTGATGGACGCCGTTAAGACTCAGGTTATCGTAGGCTTGCCCAAGGTTAAGGTAATCCCTGCTGACCTTGGAAGTGTGGCCGTCCAACCTGATTCTCAAGAGCTCTCTATCGAGGAACTGCGTTCTAAACCACGCATCGAGCATGGCAGCGACAGCTCATTATCCTATCTCTACCTGTACTTGCCATGTTACGACGAGCTGAACGAAGATCAATTGGCATATTGGGAGCGGTCATACTTGTGGACACCTAGCGGATTTGAACTGACGCCGGCTGGACTAGTGAGAACTGCGGACGACCGGTATATTTTATTGCAGGACTTCCGCCAGACCGTCCAGGAAGAGCTTAGTCGTCGGGTAACTGATCCGGAACAAGGTATTCTCATTGAAGCATCTTATATTGATCAACCGAGTAGGCTGGACTGGCTTTACAAGCCGGTTTGCGACACATTGTTTAAGAGTAGCCGCTACATCCATTCCCTGGCGGGCGCCATCGCCTATTTCTCCCTGACTCCCGGACTAGCTATATTGATTAGCGCAGCTATCGGATATAACTCTGGCCTTAAGAAACGCCAGAAGGAGGAACTTGCATCGCAAAGCTAATAAGAATAGCCGACCTCCGGATTTCGATCCGGAGGTTTGTATTTGCCAGTTATGTCAGCGGTCTTGGCTTGATTTTATCGAGTACTGTGGTATAATGTGAGTATAGGGTCAGTTTAACTGCTGATCTGGATTTTGGGTTGCTACTCCCAGTAAAGTAGCAGTGCTTAGGAGGTCTGTATGAATAGCGTCAATAAAATGTTTGTTGCTTTTATCATCTCCGTTGCGGCCGGCGTCTGCGCCTTCGCAGTCTTTGTTGCCAGCTGCACCCGCGTCGCCATGTACGAACGGTAACCTCCACCCCGCCTGCCGGGACCGCCCCGGTCACGTCCCGCATTATGCGGGGCTTTTTATGATTGTGCAAGGGCGATAGGTATAATTCTACACACCGCCATTGTACTTAAACTAAGCGTGGTCTCGAAGTAGCTACAATTAAACTTAGCTGAAGTTACTATTAGTCGGTCGGGGGGGGATTACAGAGGGCTATTCTTAAAACTGTTGTGAGCTATTTGGCATTTTCGTTAGCGACGCAGCGGACGGGCAGGCCGATGTCACGGCCAAGGCCAGCATCAGACGGATCAACGCGGCTACTTTGGAAAAAGAGGTTATAAGCGGCTGCAGCATCCGTGCGCGGCGTAGAGGACCAGTAGCGCCCACTGTTGCCAGGGTCATGTATCTGACCAGAATAGAAGTATCCGCTATACTGAAAGTACATAGGGTCACCAGTAAGCTTATTATGATTCGTGCTGCCAGAGATGTTATAAGCCTTCACAAGACCACCGAATGATTTATCGCCATCACTATTACTTATCGGTAATTGCCACTTATTCGGACAGACGCCTTGCACATTGTCACCACCTGAGCCGCCTCTGACGATGGTAGGCCAATTGTAGAAGTGACCCTGCGATTCATGCTTGCCATCTTCATGTTTACCCACAGCAAAGTATTTCTCAGTAGTGCTATTGCTCCAGCTGAGGCACATCCCAATGAGGCACAAGGTTCCAATATTATCTTCGTCGGTACCGCCATAGGCTAGATTTTGTGTCATCCAACAGTTGCCATCTGCCAGCCTGGTAACATAGTAAACCTTATCGTCACGGGTATCTCTTAACTTAGTTTCTTGACCGGGTGTAGCTGCTTGGCAAATATCCGTGGTCATTTCTTGCATAGTAGTAATGGTCATAAAGGTGGCATCTTGTTTCCAGACTGCATAGATAGTTTTATTTGCACTCATCGTAATCGTACTACCGGCTGTGTACTTGGAATCAGCAGCAGTAGCAGTATTACTTTCCGCCCAGCCCAAGAAAGTAAATCCTTCTCGGCTGGGTGTACTGCTAGATATAGTGATGTTGCAATTAGCGTCGACACTGGCTTGAGTACAGCTTGTTGCTGCTGGTGGATTAGTGCCGTTGTTGGCATCATAAGTTAAAGTATAAGTAGCTGGGTTGAAGGCATTACCTACTACAGAAAGAAGGAAGTTACCAATATAGTGGTCGGCGGGTGAATCAGTACCAATCTTTGCAGCAAAGGCTAATAGATAAGTAGTATTCTCATTAGCTACACCAGTGAGAGTTTTATTAGCAATAGACTTTTCTGTACCGTAAGCAGGCATAGAACTATAAG
>CAYUDH010000022.1:0-16177 GCA_964443595.1 uncultured Candidatus Saccharibacteria bacterium | reverse complement strand
ATGTAGTGGTCAGCTGGAGAATCGGTGCCGATTTTAGCGGCAAAAGCTAATAGATAAGTAGTATTCTCATTAGCTACACCAGTTAGAGTTTTATTAGCAATAGACTTTTCTGTACCGTAAGCAGGCATAGAACTATAAGTTAAGCCTTCGGCAATAGTCTTTGGATTAAGGGCGGTATTTGGGTTTTCTTGGTAGCTATAGCCCCAAGTATTATTAGCAAAGTTAGCTGGGGATACATTCTCTCCTACGCCTTTGATAGTAGCCATAGCATTGTCTTTACCTCGTAGTTCTGTACCGGAACCATTCATAGCAGAAAGCCGTAGAGTAAAACCAGTTTGTTTATTAGCATTAACAGTAAAAGTATTAGTAATGTAGGCTACTTCACCAGCAGTGACTTCTTGAGCGAGAGTAGGGGTGCCGTTGAAGGATAGTGAAATGGAAGAGTCTACTAGGGGCATTACTTCAGCATTACCATCGACATTACTGACGCTGTTATTGTTATTGCCCTCCTCGGCATAGACTTGATTAACATCCGGATTAATTGCCACTATACCACCAATCAGGAGAGCCAATGCGCAGACACTAGGTACGACATAGTTTAATCTAGAACCCCATCGGTAGAAATAAGTACTTTCACTATGAAGCATTTTCTTAGTTAAAGTTGATGATGTTCTAGTTTTACTCTTCTGATGTTTACCTACATCAAAAAGAGTATGTTTAGACCTGTGACGCATGTTGGCCCTCCTTTTGGTTTAGTATATACTTATACGTTCATGGAGAAATATTATAAGCTTCATTCCTCATGAGAAGTTTATCTACTTCCTTAGCCACTTTTCCTCAATGCAACAAAAATAGCACAATACAACAATATATTATTATATTGCGCCTTTTGCTACAAAAATGGCGCCGTGAACGCGCAACCTAATCACAACGCCCATAGACGGGTAGTCCTGCTTAGACGTTCATGACGCCATTCTTTTGCAGGGCTTAACAAAACATTAAGTTTTGTCCATTGTGATTGGTTGCACTTCTATTGTACCATAACTTTTTTGTTTTGTGTGAATTTTGCTAAAACTATTCTAAATTGGTCATAATTACGACAAGATTGCGACAGGACTACAACAGGATTGCGACAGAATTACGACAAATAAGCTAATCTTGCCATAGTTATTGCACTTTGACGCACTTTTCCCCAAGCAATTCGCCGAGCGGTTTCGTGAGTTCTTCGCTGACTTCCACACGGAAGGGCAGCCGCACAGGGCGTTTACCATTCTCGTCTTTCAGAACCAAGATAATCTCTTGGACGCCAGGATTCTGCTGGCAGAGGCGGCGAATCTCGGACAGACCATCAGTGTCGTTCGGATTCTCAATCAGGATATAGAGCTTTTCCTTGCGCGGATCGTGCGGTGGCGTGACGACGCGGCGCGGCGCCTCCTCGGCTACAGCTGCGCTCCCACCATCATCACCGCTGCGGCGATAGCCACTGCCAACGCTACTAGCGCGCGAGCTGCTGCGACGAGTTGGTTTGGGAGCTTCCTTGGGCGCAGGCAATCGCTGGCCGGTGGACTGGTAGCCCTCTAGTAGCTCATCGGGGATGACTTCGACCGAGTCAGCGATAATCTTCACCTCGGAGCTAATATTACCGTCTTTGTCCTTGGCATTAATGCGCCCGGAAACTTTGATAACATTATCTTGCTCCAGCTTGGCACCAACTTCTTCGTAGAGGCTGGGAAAAACGATTACTTCCTGCTCGCTAGTCTTGTTCTCTAGCTTAACGAAAGCCATACGGGTATTGCTCTTGGTGATAATCGTACGCACAGCGCTGATAATACCGCCGATGATAATCGCTTTGCCGTCATTCTCGGCCGTCACCAGATCATATGGGTGGGTCTGCTCTTCGAAATAAACATCATAGCGATCAAGCGGATGACTAGAAATGTAGAGCCCCATCAGGTCGCGCTCCCAGAGCAGCTTCTCCTTCTCGGGGACCTGAGTGGGCGCAGTGCGGATTTCTGGCTCCGGCACAGTTCCAGCATCGCCCATGGCGCCGAAGAGATCAGTTTGCCCAGAAGCAGCATCTTTTTGGCGCTTGGCACCGTAGGCCTGAATTTGCTCGAGGTTAAACAGCAAATCGTTACGATCACCAAAGCGGTCAAAGGCGCCGGTCTTGATGGCGGCTTCCCAAGATTTCTTGTTGAATTTGCTAGAGTTCACCCGGGCGGCAAAATCACAAACCGACTTGAAGGGGCCGTTTTTATCGCGCTCGGGGATGACGAATTCCTCGACTAGGGCTTTGCCCATACTCTTGATACCAGACAGGCCAAAGCGAATCTTTTTCTCGGTACCGACGATACCAAAATCGCCGTAAGATTCGTTAATATCTGGTCCAAGGACAGGAATGCCCATGCGTTTACATTCGGTGATTTCGATAGCGAGGCGATCGGTGGAGCGCATGTCGGCCGTCATCAGCGCCGCCATGAAAGCATCCGGATAGTGAGCTTTGAGGTAGGCCGTCCAGTAGGCCACCAGGCCGTAGCACGCAGCGTGGGACTTATTAAAGCAATAGTTCGCGAAATCAAGCAACTCGCGCCAAAACTCCTCGGCAATTTCTTCGGTCGCACCGCCAATCTTGACGGCGCCTTCGATGAACTGCGGTTTGACCTTGTTCATGAGGTCGACCTTTTTCTTACCGACGGCTTTGCGCAAAGTATCGGCCTGACCACCAGTAAATCCGCACCACTCCCGCGAAATCTGCATGAACTGCTCCTGGTAAATCATGATGCCATAAGTATCCCTGAGGGAGTTCTCCAGCCCAGGGTGAAGGTAAGTAATCGGCTCCTGGCCATGCTTGCGACGAATGAAGCTATCAATGAACTGCATCGGCCCCGGGCGGTAAAGGGCCACCATAGCGATGATATCCTCGAAACGGTTAGCCTGGAGGTCTTTGAGGTAGCGCTTCATGCCGGCAGATTCCAGCTGGAAGACGCCGGTAGTTTCGGCACGCTGCAAGAGAGCATATGTATCAGGGTCGTCTAGTGGTAGGGCGTACATATCGACATCTTCATGATAGACTTTGCGAATCATACGCAAGGCGTTGTTAATCACAGATAGGTTCGATAGGCCAAGAAAGTCCATCTTAAGCAAGCCCAGCTCCTCAATCTGCGGTCCGGGATACTGGGTAGTAAGCGGCCCCTTGGCGCTGACTTCCATTGGCAAGAACTTGACTAGGTCATCCGGCGCAATCACGACACCGCAAGCGTGGACACCGTGGCTACGGATGGTGCCCTCAAGACGCTCAGCAAAATCGAGTACTTCGTGAGAAATCGGATTATTCTCATACTCGCTCTTCAGGTCGGGGACTTCCTTGATAGCGCGGCCAATCGGCACATGATGCCCCTGCTCGGGGTCAGGCACTAATTTTGCCAGACGATCGGCATCAGCATATGGCACCTCCATCACGCGCGCCACATCGCGCACTGCCATCTTCCCCATCATCTTGCCAAAGGTGACAATATTACCGACGCGACCTTCGCCGTATTTACGAGTACAATATTCGATCACTTCATCGCGGCGGGTATCCTGAATATCGGTATCAATATCCGGCATAGAGATGCGGTCAGGGTTCAAAAAGCGCTCGAACAGCAGGTCGTATTTGAGCGGATCAAGCTCCGTAATACGCAAAGCGTAGGCTAGAATCGAACCAGCCGCCGAGCCACGACCAGGCCCATAGACAATGCGCTGGCTCTTGCCCCAGTTAATGAAATCCTGAACAATCAAGAAATAGCCGTTGTAGCCCATCTTGTCCACCACGCTAAGCTCATAGTCGATGCGGGGGAGGATTTTGAGCTTGTCCTCGGCGCGCTCGGGAGTTTTGTCGACTTCTTCGAGCATCTTGCGGCACTTGGCAATCTCGAGATCTAGCGTGTCCTCGAGCTTATAGCCACAGTAGCGATAGACTAACCCCTGGAAAACCAGCTTGTCTAGATAAGCCTTCTCGAGCTGCTGCGAAGTAGCGTGGGCGACATCCTCTAGCTCCAGTTTCTGAAGGGCTTCCTCGGGCACCGGGAACTTAGGAATGAGAATCCGCCCTAGTTGCAAGTCGACATTGCAGCGGTCGGCAATCCGGCGAGTATTGCGGACGGCCTCAGGGCAGGTTTTGCCCCAGCGGTCAATGATTTCTTGCGGCGGAATCACATGCAGCTCGAAATCTTTGAGGCTCATGCGGTTAGGATTAGAGAGGTTGGCGGCCGTGCCCACACAGAGTAGGACTTCGTGAGCATCTTGGTCTTCGTGCTTCAGATAGTGCGCGTCGCAGGTGACGACCAGCGGAATACCGGTTTCGTCGTGAATTTTCATGAGCTCGTTGTTGACTTTGGTCTGCTCGGCCCAGTGAGTAGGGGAGTCGGGGTGACCGTGGTCTTGCATCTCGAGATAAAAACGGTCGCCGTAAATATTGTGGTACCATTTAACCAGCTCGCGAGCGCGCTTCGGGTCGTCAGCGCGAATAGCTTCGGAAATCTCGGAGCCAGCACAGCCAGAAAGACAAATCACGCCTTCGCTATATTCCTCCATGATGCGGTGGTCGATGCGCGGCTTGTAATATTTACCGTGAATCTCGGCATCAGTCATGAGGCGGCAGAGATTCTCAAAGCCTTGGTTGTTCATGGCCAGGAGCGTAATATGGAAACGCTGCTTGTCGTGCGCCGGGTCGCGGTCTTCCATATGGCGAGCGGCAACATAAGCCTCTAGCCCGAGAATGGGCTTAATGCCAGCATCATTACAAGTCTTATAGAGCTCCACTAGGCCACTCATAGTGCCGTGATCGGTGACCGCCACGCCCTCCATGCCAAGGTCTTTTACGAAGCTAACTAACTCGGGAATCTTGGTCAAACCGTCTAGTAAAGAATAGTGCGTGTGATTATGCAAATGCACAAAGTCGCTCACTTTGAGTGGTTCGCCGTCTTTCGTTACCTCCGTCATATCTAATATTATAGCGCATTTTCTGGAAAATTCCAGCATTTTGGTGATTGGAAATTCGGATTTCTGTTCGGGAAAGTGTTCGGAAGGTACGCAATCAGATTGCCTAATTAGCAAAAACCATGTTTTCCTATTGACATTTTTAGCAATCTGTGCTACAATACAGTCATAAGGCTCAAGCTTGGCTGGAGTTAAGGTTTTTGTTAGACCCGGTACTACTGCCTTCGCCAAACCTTCGCCCTTTGATAGCTAGCAAGCTTCTCTTTATGAGTAGAAATAAGGCTGTTTCGCGTAAACAACCTTAAACTATTCATAAAGAGAGGAGCATCTGAAATGTCGTTCATTCCGATTGAAAGCGACTTTAGGTTCGCACACGACAGCGGTACCTCTGGGGTAACAAGGGCATACCTAGTGGCCCTTGGAGAGTTGGCGCGTTCGCTCCATTATACGCGCGCCGAGTACTGCCCCAAGACCCGAGAGATCGTCTTCGTCAAGGGGGCGGTCCACAGCGATCCTCTGCCCGCAGGCGATTCCCAAACGTTGAATCTAATCTATCGTCTGCTCTGGTTTGAGCAGCAGGCCCAGCGCAGCGACTTTTCGGGGCAGGTGGCCGAGCGCTTCCAGGAGTATGACCGTAGGCTTACGGCTCTGGAAGAGCAAGCCCAGGCATCCAGCCCCCAGCCCGACCCGGCGAATAGTGGTGCCATGATTACCGACTTCCCCGCACCAAATGCCGCCGACGAAGATTCGATGCCCGCCGCTCCCGACTGCGGCGATAACTTAGTCCCGCTGGAGCAGCACGACGGGGTCGACGATATCGTTGATGATGACCCGGTCGGGACTCTGCGCCGCCTGCGCGAGCAAGTTCGCAGTATTGGCGGATTCTTGATTCTGCAGGGCGACCTGGCATATTACAGTCGCCCGAGAAACCTGAAGCGCAGCACCGCGCTCGACCCGCGCCAAAGGAACGACGGATTGAGGTATATCTTCGTCATTCCCAGCGAATTAAAAACCATGCAGGCATTCATCAATCACGACCAAGAGCTGGTTGTCCAGCAGTGCCTCCGGACCGAAGCCGCTAGCTAACCCCTCGTAGCCCCCTCTTTGGGGGCTATTTTTTATTGGCTTTTTTAGTCTGCTCCTCGGCGGTAGCTTCGGCTACAGCTTCGTCGACTACGCTCTTGGCTGCGGCCTCGGCGGCATCTTCGGCGGCGTATTTACGCTCCTGCTTCTCGATGACGCGATTAGCAAAGGTCTTGACAATACCGCCAACTGATGTCATACCTTTGACATTATCGACAATATCGTCGGCTTTAAGGGCAATGCTCTGACTAGTATCGATTACTTTCTTGGCGTCCTCGACCAGGCTAATTAGTTTGATCGCCAGCACAATCCCGGCAACGAGAAAGATAAATAGCGCTACTGATAATATTACTACTAGAATCCATTCAACTGTATTCATAAATCTTACCTCCAAGATTCGGTTATTATTTAATTGCCGCTTTGACGTCGTCGGCGTAATCTTCGTGATCAAGCACGTATTTCAGGTGGGCTAGGAAATAATTCTTCGGGTCACCAGTGGTCATCCATTCGCCCTTGGTTTTCTCGACTAAGACTTCGCCATCCTCGGCAATCTTAGTAATGGCATCAACTGTCCAGAGTTCGTTATCCAGACCAGTATCCTTAGGATCGAGATAGTAGAAAATTTTGGGCGTCAGCAGATAGCGACCGTAACTAGTGAGATTAGACGGAGCGTCTTCGATCTTTGGCTTTTCGACGATATTGCTAAGCGTCATCTTTTGCTCATCGGCTAATTTAATAATGCCGTACTTATTTAAAACTTCACGCGGCATTTCCTGCGCAATGATGATGGCTTCGGCCTCGGGGTGCTGTCTGTAGGCATCAATCAGAGTCTGGACGTCGGAGCTGCCAAAGACTACATCGTCGGCATAGAGCACGACGAAAGCCTCGTCGTCACGAATAAACTTCTTAGCAGAAGCAATCGGCGAACCGTTGCCGTAGGGGTAAGATGGATCTTGCTCGATGATGGTAATTTTGGGCAAATCGAGGACTTTTGCTACCGGCTGGTAGCGGTCGTCTTTGCCCTGGCTGTGGAGCTGCTTTTTAATCTTGGTAGCGGCGTTGTTAAAGTAATCCTCGTAGATAGCCTTGCCCTCGGGAGTGGCGACGATGATGATTTCTTGAATCGCCGCCGCGGCACACTCCTCTACTACCAGCTGCATAATAGGCTTGGCGCCGATTGGTAGCATACTCTTGGGAATGGTCTTAGTAATTGGTAAATAACGGCTGGCACAACCTGCATCAGTAATGATGGCTTTGGTTGGTGTACGATATTTCATAAACTCTCCTTAAGCCTAAATATCGCTCTCCGATAGATAGGGTATAATTCTCAACTAGGGACGGCGATTTCCACGCCTCCTATATAACCATCATTATAGCACAGGCTAAGCCTTCTTGCTAGCTTTGGCAGCTTTCGTTTTTGTAGCCTTTTTCGCGGCGAGCGACCGAGCCTCGCGGTCTTCGACGCCTTGCTCGCGGTTATGCACGCCATAAATCAAGCTAGAAACGCCCAAAATCATCATATAAGCCCCAAAGAAGCGCAAAAACTCAACATTCTCGAGATGGCCAGAGTTGAAAATCACCAGCCCAAAGATAACGCCAGCCACTCCACAGAGAATCCAGATGAAGCGATCAGTAGGATCGACTGTAGTGCGGAAGCCAATCAAGAGCTCAAAGATGCCCCGGAGAGCTGTATAGCCAGCCACAAGCGACAGATGCCAGACCATAGTCTGGGTAGCTGTAAAGAGAATCGCTAGACCAAAAGCCGCATCAAACAGCGCTACTAAGACCGACACGAGCCAGCCTTCGCGGTGACGGCTGCGATACAGCGAGTTTGCGAATTCGACCACCGACAATGCCAGCAGGAATATTCCTATAATGGGCATCAGCCCAGCTACGCTATCATCAGCTGTAAATAAAGTCAGGCAGCCAAAAATTAGTGCAATGACGCCCTGGAAGATAAAAACTAACCAATGGCTGTCAATATATTTACGTTTAATTGCCATAATACCTCCTATTTATTCCATTTTAACATACACTAGCGTTTTGCGGGCAAAAATGTGGGATTTTCTGCTGCCAACATCAGAAAATGTGGGATTTTCGGGCTCTTTTATGCTTTTGTTCCATAAATATACTTTTTCTTGGGCCGCTCCGGGGCGCTCGCCCAAGTCTTAGGCCCTTCGAAAAAGATATTTATGGAACGACTGCTCTAGACGTACACAATTGCGGGACAAGATATGTTCCTCGCTCGTAGTAGTCTTGACAGGGCAGCCAATCAATGCTAGAATAGGTACTGCCAACCCAGCTGGATTTTGGAGGGAAAATCTAGAAGTTTATGTTGTACCTTACCATGTTGATTATTGTAATCGAGAGGAGAGAATTATCCATGGCTCACGCACGTCAGATTGAAGACGCCTATTACCCCGGCAGCGGTGACCCCACTCTAGTAAGCAACCTCAAGCGAATGCGGTGGGCGGAATGCCTACTGCCATGTATCAACCTCTTGACACTGCCCTTTCTGGACAGCGACGTTCTCGATCTCAAACGATTGAGCATGTCGGCCGGATGGCTGGTGCCAATCCCGGTGCTGGAGGTTTTGCTGACATTCTGTATTTATACCTACTTGTCCGCAATCCTGAAGTACCTCTGCCTCTACAAGCCTTCCCCTGCGGTGAGAAGCCTAAGCAGTGTGGCACGCCAGAAACGCTACAACTCGATTGATGCCAGGACTATCTTCTTCGGTGGGCTGGCCGGTGGCGGAATCGTGGTGGCGGCGGTGGTGCCGCATCTTTTCATTTGGCGGCGGCCGGATTATCACTTTTTTGGGTTTATTCTGCCCAAGTTTGCTTTGTTTGTAGCGATAATGCAGGCTAGTTTGCTAATCAAGACCCGCCTGGAGCTCCGGGCGGCGATTGCTGAGTGGCGGGACCTGCGCAAACTGTACCCTGAGCTGAGTTTTCCAACTTACGCCCGCTATTACGATGGGAATGAAGAGTCAATCTTGCCACAATAATCAACCGCGCGAAGCGCCCCACTAGGGGCGCTTTTAAACATGGCGGAACTTTTTGCGCAGAGTTTCTACCGTCCAATCTAATAAATATTTAAACTTATTGAGGACTAAATCATGCGCCGGCGTGTATTTGAGCTCAGTCACGCCAAACCCGCGCTTGAAACAAGACACACCATAAAACCGGTGGTGAACCTCCGTTTCTTCGACGATGCCCCAGAAATTATATCGCTTAATACCACGTTTGCGGGCGTCACGCATAGCCTCCATGTGCAAAAGCGGCGCGCCGGAATATTTAGTGCCAAGCTCAGACGACACACCATAGTGATAAGAAGCCTCATTGCCGTAAAAAATCATGAAATTTTGGGCCAAAATCTCGCCTTGATACTTAGCCGTATAGAGGACCGCTTCGCCGTGTTTAGCAAAAGCAGCGAATTGTTTAGTTAAAAAATCTTCCGAAAACGCTACAAACCGGTGCCGACCAGCAGTTTGTAGCTCGATCTGGTAAAACTCATGAATATCCTCGGGATTGGTGCTTTTCTCGATCTGAATGTCATTTTTCTGGCCTTTACGCAAGGCTCGGCGGAGGCGCTGGCGCATGCCTTGCATAATCTCAGCTTCATCTTTCTCTAAGTCGAGAATGCCAGCAAACTCTACAGATAAGTACATCGGGGCTCGACGCAGACCCAATTCTTGCATGAGATTAAGGCTAGAGTCGCTCAGCTCGAGCTGTGGCCGCACGCGGACGAAGACGCACTTGTGTCGCTGTCCTTCAGCTTTCATATCGGCAAAAACGGCATTTACCAGCTCACGGTTTTGCCAGTCCAGAATAGGCCCGCCAGCAATAGCTAAATACCGGCCGCGCTTAGCGTGCTCAACCACGCCAGCATAAGCGCCGATGATAGCATCGTCTTCCCAGGCTACGCGGCGGACGACCTGGTTGCCACGACTTTTGTAGAACTCATAGAAGTCCCAAGATTGTAAGAAATTCGCCTCGGGGTGGCTAGTGACAAAATCATCCCATTCTTTACGATTCTCTGCATCAATAATTTTCATTATAACCTCCTGCGCTTGCGCCTAATAGTTTCTAC
This sequence comes from uncultured Candidatus Saccharibacteria bacterium, assembly GCA_964443595.1. Classification (GTDB taxonomy): domain Bacteria; phylum Patescibacteriota; class Saccharimonadia; order Saccharimonadales; family Saccharimonadaceae; genus Nanosyncoccus. The sequence continues at coordinate 6,022 of CAYUDH010000022.1, read as the reverse complement.
TAATAAGTTAAATCGGTAGCGCCACCATTTCAGAACTAAATCTTGAGCGGGCACGAACTCGACAATTTCACCGCCAAAACCGCGTTTGAAGGTAGTCACCTTAGCATAGCGATGCGCGGTCTGGCCGGGCGGCGCGATTCCCCAGAGATTGTAACGCTTGATTTCGAGTTGCTTAAGGTCTTTAATCACCTGCCATTGCAGAGCGTAGGCGCCAGGCAGCTTGTAATTGAGCTCGGTCGAGGCAGCTTCAAAATACTCAGCTTCTGCACCATCCATCAGAATTAACCCATAAGCTACAGCCTGTCCATCCTCGGTGCGCGCAACATAGAGCCGAGCCTGCTGATCAAAGGCTTCGCGCTCTGCCATCAGCATCTTGAGATCGGGCGGGACGAAATGCTGTCGGGCCGCGGTTTCGGCTTGCACTTGGTGAAACTCAGCAAAAGCTTCTTCGCTATTGCTCCAGCTGACCTTGAGGCCAAGTTTTTCGGCGCGGCGCACCTCATAGCGAGTCTGGCGGCGCATCTCTTTCAGGAGCGCATCTTCGCTTTTAGTGAGGTCGAGTATCACCGTGTGCTCGGCGTGTAAGTGCATAGGGGCTTTTCTGAGGCTTAGCCCCTCAAGCTGGGCGATTTGTGAATGATAAAGCTGTGGTCGAAGGCGCACAAAAACACACTTTTCGCGTTCGGCCACGGCGCGAATCTTCTGAAATACTGCTGCGACCGCCGCGCGGTCATTCCAATCCACCAGGGGCCCGCCGGGAACTTCGAGGTAGCGCCCACGCTTGGCATTTTTCACGATCATTTGACACCAGTACTGTGGCGCGGTGCTGGCAGTGCCATCCTCGTCGGATATATTATACTCGACAATCACTTTGTGCCCGACTAGATGATTGGTCTTTCCCCAGGCGGGCGATTGCAAGAAATTAGCTTCGGGGTATTTTTGCTGCGCCTTCTTCCACTCCATTATTTTACCTCATATTTTTTCACGATTTCATAAGCTGTTTGCAGTTTCTCGCTGCTATACCAAGTCGGGAAGTTGACAATCTGCCGGGCAATTCGCACGGTTTCGGGGCAAGACCTAGTAGGAAAATTGGCTTCTGCGGCGTAACGCGGAGGCGAAACCGGTGTATCATACCAAATTTCAGAAAAATTGTAGCCGCTTTGTTTCAATTCTGCTAAAACTTGCGCGCGGTCGGTGACTAGGCGATAATCCCGGAGCTTGCTGCTAGGTAGCTTAGCGAGTTGTTTTAGGGCGAGCTTGGCCTGCCAATGGGTCAGGCGATGCTCAGTATCCAGCTCGGCGTCCGCGGAACGCTGCACAAAATGGATTTTGACTAGGCAGCCCATGGCTAACTGCCCCAGCCTACCAGTATGCCGAGCCAGCAGCCCAAAAAACGGATACCAACGGTCACGCCAACGATCGGAGGCCTTGGGCCGCTTGGTAGGCTGACTAGCTGTGTGATGGCGCAGAATAACTGCCCCGCCAGAGATAGTGTCGATAGCCTTGCCTTTGCCGAAAGAAAGCGCGGCGGCTTCCCCTACGGTGCCGGCTTCCTCGTCGCTGGCGTATTTCCGACCAGCGGAATGAGCTAAATCCTCAACGATGAGGGCCTGATATTTATGGGCGATAGTTTGAATTTTGGTAATATCCCAAGGGATTCCTAGGGTGTTTTGCACTAGGACTATACTTCCATTATAGCACACTTTGCTGTTTTTGTCAATAGGTTCTATGGCTTTAGACTCTGTTCCGTAAATACGCTTTTTCTCGGGCCGCTCCGGAGCGCAGCGCGACAGGGTCGCTTCGCCTGGGCGTCGCCTCGAAAGAGAATGATAACATTCTCTTTGCTCGTCTCCTTCAGTCGACGCCCGAGTCTTAGGCCCTTCAAAAAAGGTATTTGCGGAACAGCTGCCCCGATCGCACGTAATAGCAGAGTCAGACTGAGCTTTGGGCGAATTTTTGGCTAATTCTTGCAGTCTTTGCTCTAATTTGGCGTAATTATAGGATAAATTGTCAGCTGTGATGTCCACAAAAACCGGGTTGCAGCCCGCCGCGCGGACAGCGCGCACCACGGCAATGCAGGTGAGGCCCGGAATGATGACATTCATGGGCTGGTGCTGAGCGGTTTCCTGAATGGCGACGGTCAGAGCCGAACGACCAGTGTGATAGAGGGCGACATTCTGCGGCGCGACTTGATAGCGCTGGGCCAGGGCGGACCTCAGCCGGTCGGAATCTTTACGAGTACCCCAGGCAAAAAGCTGCCCAAAAACTTGGCCGACGGAATAGTTCGATGCTTGGCCTAGAGAAATCATGATTTAGCCTTTGCTTCGGCTTGTGCGGCTTTGCGCTTGGCGCGGTTGATTTTTTTGGCTCTTTTCTTGCGGGCGGCGGTGCGCTTGATTTTCTCTAGGCGGCCAATTTTGGGGACAGAAGCCGTGCTAATGACCTCGCGCTGCCGAGGAAGGTCGAGATTGGCCTTCTCGTATTCGACGCCCTTGAGGTTCTCGACAATACTGTCTTCCTTATTATTCTTGACGGATAGCGAGGCGGAGTTCTTGGCGACGTCGGTGCCAGTAGGGCCGGCGGCTTTCTTAAAAGCCATCGAGGCCGAAACGTCTTTAAGGTTAGGCAAGACTGGCTCGGCGGCACGCTTTAGCGCCATGGAAGCCGAGATCTCAGCGGCTTTGGTGACGTCGGGTTTCGCGACTTCTTCGGGCGGCTTTTTGTAGGCCTTTAGGATGGCTTTGGCTAAATCAGCAGGGTGCGAGATATACGGGGCGTGCGTCCAGCCAGCGTGCATATCGAGCGTGCTACCGATAATCTTCTCGTGCATGACTTCGGCCTGGCGTGGTGGCGTGACGTTATCTGCCAAGCCCCAGATAATCGAAGTAGGTACGGTAACCTTGGATAGATCGAGTTTTTTGTCGCTATCGAGCATATTAGATAGAGTCTGCTTCATGTTCTCGGGAGCGCGAGCGTAATCGGTGGCGCCGGTAAGCTTGTGCCAGACTTTGGTGAGGCCGGGAATTTTCTTAAGAAAGCCGAGTTTCTTCGACAGAGTTCGGCTGAGGTCGCGTTTGCTGGATTCTTCGTAGACGCCCGCCGCATCGAGCAGGATTAAGTGCTTAAGCTTGTCGGGCTTCTCTCTGCAGAGGTTGAGCAGAATCCGGCCGCCATTACTATGGCCGAGAGCGACGGCGCCATCAGGGATATTGCTGTCGGCCCATTTGACGTAATCTTCGATGGTCCAGACTTTTTTGGACGAAGTAGTGAGGCCAGGCACATGGAGCATCTCTACCTTTAGTCCCTGTTTCTCGAGCAGAGAGATAGTTTTGTGCCACGGCGCAACGGTGTAGGTCCAGCCGTGTATAATATATAGTACCGGTTTTTTCATTCTAATCCCCTTTTCTGGCGACGCTTGACAGCAGCGGCTTCGCGCCGGGGTAAATACTGCGCATCCTCAGGATTAGCGAGGAGCTTTTCGATAATCCATTCGAGATATTGGCTACCTTTGAAAATCAGAGTTTCATCGCCAGTGATATTGGCTTCGATAAACTTGAGAGCTTTCTTAGGGTCGAGGGTAGTGCGAGTGGTGACGCCGAGTTCTTTCAGGCGGGGGGCGGTGTATTCCTTAGTGCGGCGGCCGACTAAGATAACCATCTCGGGGCCAGCGTCGGCGATGAGGTTGGCGAGTTTGCGGTGCTCTTCTTCCTCGATGGAGCCTTGCTCGACGATGTCGCCAATTATGAGCCATTTGTGCCCAGCGTGGAGCCGGCGCACCATCTCTAGTACAGACTGCATACTGATTAAATGGGCGTTATAACTGCTGTCAATGATATTAATCCCCTTGATGCCCTTAAAATACGAGCTGCGCCCAGGCGCCACCTGCATATCGTGAAAATCGGTCTTCAGCGGCAGGCCCAAATATTCTACTAAATCTTGCAATATCGCCAGCTGAATGGCGAGGTCTTTCGGCTGAGGCTGAGAAAAGTGGAACGAGGCGTCTTCAAACACGAAGTCGGTCCGCGAAGGGTAAACGCTGTAGCGCTTGAGGGATTTTTTGCTAAGCTTGACCACTTCGGCTTTGATGCCTTTGGTAGCTTCGACCATCTCTGCGGAATCGGCGTCGATGTAGACGCGCTTAGTAGTATGGGCCGGCAGGGTACTGAACTCGTGCGCGATGGCCTGCTCTAGAGTGCTATATTTGCCCGCGGCAACTTCGCGATCGAACTGAATCGCATGACTGAGCCCGAAGGAAACCCAGATGGTCACCTCTGGCTGGAGCCATTTAGCCAAAAACTCCGTTTCGTGCGGGCGCTCACCGTCGATCTCGACGACGTAAAACTCGCCAGTGCGTTTGTAGTAGATAGCCCGAATCGGAGCCAAGAGGAAAAGCCTAAGCCAGTGCCATTTAGAGCCGCGTACGCCGTCCATGCCGAGCAGATCGAAGGCGATTCCAAAAGCGGAATTGGCATCGTGCGAATAATGCGCCTTATCACCCAGCTCGAACTCAATCATATTGAGCATAGTAGTCTTGCCGGCCGAGCCAGTTACCGCAATGACGCGCGGATGCCAACGCCGGAAGGCAAAATTTGCAAAGAACCGAAAATATCCCGCCGCAACGAAGTAGAATCTCTTTTTGAAACGCATTGCAAATGTCATGTTTCCATTATAACACACCACGCCCGAACTGTGCAGAAGAGTGCAAAAAACCGCCGAGATGGCGGTCTTTGCTCAGATTTTTACATCTTGATTTCTGCATCCACCCCGGCTGGGAGCGAGAGGTTTTGCAAAGCATCAATGGTCTTAGGGGTGGCATTAGAGATGTCAATCAAACGCTTATGAACTTTCATCTCGAACGCTTCGCCGCCGGTCTTGTAGACGTGCGGGGACTTCACCACGGTAAAAGTGCTGCGCTTGGTGGGTAGTGGCACTGGGCCAGAAACGGTCGCACCAGTACGAACAGCGGTGTCGACGATTTGCTTGGCGCTCTGGTCGATGACGCGATGGTCATAAGCCTTGAGGCGAATGCGGATCTTAAGACCTTCATCTTTTGCTTCGGTCATTTTGATTCCCTTTCTCGGTTCCATAACCTCAGCAAGCTTCTAGACGAGCTGGCCATGAGTTTTTGGAACCTCAATCTTAGTTAATATTATCATCATTATACCATAGATATCCTATTCTGCAAAGCATATTTCTCTGGTCTGCGCGCCAAGGTTAATCCCCCGGTCGGGCCGGGGGATTTAAGGTGCTAGATTAGAGTGCTCGCACGACATGGTAATCACCGCCCGGGGCGCAGATGCACTGGAAGTTCGCCGGGAATGGCAACAGCGCGTCGTCATCCTGCCGGTATAGCTCGCCCACGCGATCGTAGCAATCGTAGTTAACCTGGACGGAGGTCTGGGCGAAGATCCGCTTGTGCCAGCTATCGGGTGCATCATTTGGCAGCATGCCGTCATAGCAGACCCTGGCCACTGTCTTGCCAGTAATCTGATAATAGCGCTGGCTCTCTTGGGCCGCCGCGAGCATTCCCAGGTTCACCCTAACCGTAAGCATCCGCTCCAATAGGGGTTTGATAATGCCCTCGCCGAGGTCATTCGGGAAAAACAGGCTAGGCATCACCCGGAGCTCGATTTTGTCGCGTTCATTCCGAAGTAGGAATTGAAGCTCCTCCGCTGACGGGCCGCGCCGGACAAAGAAAATTGGGCAATCATTCCGGTCCCTCAGAAGCTCTACCATACGGCAAACTCCCTTTCTAAATATACTCTACACTTTTGCGGGTAGGCAATATTATTATAGCGCACCTGCCGCAAAAGTCTAGCTTGGGCATTATTACAACATATTTTGGCGGTAAAACTAGACTTGCCAATCTCAGCATGAGCAGTTATAATAAGGGTGCACTCGATAGTATATTAGTTGTATGGGTTTTGTACGACACATTAATGGCGTTGTGAACGCTAATTGTCGTATGAAGCCTTCGGGACTAGTATGCTATTAGAGTGCCGTTCACGGCGCCATTTTTGTA
>CAYUDH010000021.1:0-16947 GCA_964443595.1 uncultured Candidatus Saccharibacteria bacterium | reverse complement strand
GCACATCATCGCCAGAGCCAGCAGCACAGAGAGGAACTTCCTCAGATTGGATCTAGTTGCATGCATTTTAACCATGCCTCCTTAAAGTTTTGCCAGCTTAACTCAGTACGGGGTGCTGTCACATCGCGTGAGTCATTAACTAAAAACCTCCTTTTTAATGTACATTCAGCAAACCCAGTTACAAAGCCGCTGGACTTATACCCCGAAGGGCAAGGTTGTACACCTAAGTAGCGAGTACCCCAGTGTACAGTAACCTGATACTCATTATACTCACCTCCCCTCAGTTTGGCAAGGGTAATTTTCACAAAACCCAACTATCTCGAACCCTTTGCCCTCATTAGGCTAGTTCAAGGAAGTGACGAGTAGCGGAACGAGCCGTATCTTATTCTGCCACCTCGAACCTTTTGTCTAGAGTAGTTTAGTACGAGGAAAAGGTGAAGCACGGAGTAACCATACACCATTTAGCTATTTCGAACCCTTTGTTTCGAGCGAGCTAATACGCGAAGAGGGCGAAACGCGGAACGAGCCGTATTTAACATACGGTGAGTGAGCATTGGAGCCCTCGACAAAGTAGTAGCCGCTCCAAACAAAGGCTCTCTACTAACCACCCGTGCTAATTTCACCAATAATGGAATAGATGGGAAATAGTATCGCCATCACCATCCCGCCAGCCACCACCGCCAGCACCACCATCAGTATCGGCTCAATCATGGTCGAGATCGCATTCAGTCGCTCGTCTAGCTCATCTTCATACACCTGCGCAGCCTTGCCCAGCATCTCATCGATCCGCCCCGACTGCTCACCCGTCGCTGCCATCTGCGGTAGTAGTGGCAGAATATAATCTCTTCCCTTCAGCGCTACGCTTAGCGGCTTGCCACTTCGCACCATCGTCGCCGCCTGGTTAATCTGATCTTCTAGGACGATGTTATTCATCGCCTCTGCAGAAATCTGCATCGAATCCAGCATCGGCACCCCCGCCGACAACAACATCTGCGCCGTCCGCGCAAACCGCGCATTATATAATCTCAAAAACAGCTCCTTAAAAATCGGCACATTCAGCTTAAAAGTCGCCAGGAACTTCTTCCCTGTGTCCGTCCGCCGGAACTGGATAAAGAACCATACCAAAAACCCAATGATAATCAAAATCAACCACCAGTTGTTCACGAAGAAATTAGAAATATTCACCATAATCTGCGTTACCACTGGCAAATCCTTGTGCAAATCCCGGTAAAGCCCCTCGACCTGCGGCACCACCTCTATCATCATGAACGCCACCACCGCCACAATCACCACCAGCACAATCGCCGGATAAGTCATCGCGCCGCGAATTTTCGACATCATGTTTGCATCTTTTTCCTGCTGCTCAGCTAGACGCTTCAGCGACACATCTAGCGTACCCGAAGCTTCGCCCGCCGCAATCAGCGACAAATAGACCTTATTAAACACTTCTGGGAATTTCGCAAACGCCGTATGTAGCGACTTCCCTGCCTCGATCTGCGCACAAATTTCCTCCGCAATCACTTGCGTCGGCTTGTCTTCCGCTTGCTCCGCTATCATATGCAAACTAGTCGACAGCGGCAAACCTGCCCCCACCAGCGTCGACAATTGCCGAGTAAAGACAATCCGCTGCTTGGTGTTCATCTTCGTCGACTGTGCAAACAGCCCCGCATCCTCCGACGTCAACTTCTGCGGAATATAGCCCTGATCTACTAGAATCCGGCCCGCCGCCTGCTCGTTCTCCGCCTGCACGCTACCAGAAACTACATTTCCGGTCTTACGATCTTTCGCTCGGTATCTATAACGCCGCATTACCCTCTCGCTAACCTTTCAAATTCTTGTGTGTTCACCGTGTAATCCCGTGCCACATCATAACTAATCTTACCATCTTTCACATAGCGCGCCAACTCACGATCCATCGTCTGCATACCTTGATCAATACTCGTCTGGATCGCCATATCCAGCTGATGCGTCTTCCCCTCACGGATAATCGCCCGCACCGCCGGGTTCGCCACCAAAATCTCTGCCACGCAAATCCGCCCGCCATCAATCGCCGGAATCAACCGCTGCGACACAATCCCATTCAGCACGTTCGCCAGCTGTGCCCGAATCTGCGTCTGCTGATGCGCCGGGAACACATCAATGATACGATCAACCGACTGCGCCGCCGAGTTCGTGTGTAATGTCGCAAACACCAAATGCCCCGTTTCTGCCGTCGTAATCGCCGCCTGAATCGTTTCTAGGTCGCGCATCTCACCAATTAGCACTACATCCGGGTCTTCACGCAAAATACTTCGCAATGCCGCCGCAAAGCTAAAGGTATCATAATGCACCTCGCGCTGCGCCACCACCGCCCGCTTCGAATGATGAGTAAACTCAATCGGATCCTCAATCGTAATAATATGCACCGGCTTTTCACTATTAATCTTATCAATTAGTGCCGCTAGCGTTGTCGACTTACCTGAGCCAGTCGGACCCGTCACCAGCACCAAACCATGCGGACGCTCCGCAAAGCTCTCCACCACCGCCGGCACGCCCAGCTCTTCTAGGGTTTTAATCTTCGTCGGAATCAACCGAAACGCCGCCGCAAAATTCCCCATCTGCTGGAAAGCATTCACACGGAAACGCCCCAAATCCCCAAAGGCAAAGGAGTAATCAAACTCTTTATCCTTCAGCAAAATCTTCTGCTGGTCCTCATCCAAAGTCGCAAAAATCAAATCCTGCACTTGCTTCTCATCTAGCACCGGATAAGTTGTAATCGGGCGCAGCACCCCATCAATCCTCAGAATCGGCGGCAAACCTGCCTGCAAATGCAAATCCGACGCATCATGATTCACACATTCTTCTAGCAAAGCTTCGATCGTCACATCAGTCGATAGCGGCGCCGCCGTCGCTTCCACTGGCGATGCATCAACTTCTGCCGATTTCGCTGGCTCCGCCGTAGCGGTCGCACTAGCCACAGTAGTACCCGCCTCAGTAGTAGGAGCCCCCGCCTGCTCTGGCGCTAACTTCGGCTCGGGAATATCAGACATCGACACCACCGTCGCATCACCCGCTACCTGAGTCGCTGCCCCTTGAGCTGGCGCCGTCGGCATCGCATCCGGCGCAAATGGCGAAACTGGAACCGCAGCTGTGTCGGTTGCGTTTGTTGTTGCTTGATTCGTCCCACTACTATCCATACTTTATATTATAGCATAAGTATCATAGAAAAATAAATAATTATATTTTTGCCAACTCGAACCCTTTGCAAGAGCAGCGTCAGGCGAGGCGACGGGAGTAACGGAACGAGCCGTATTTAACATACGGTGAGTGAGTAACGCACCCGTCAACGAAGCATCACGCTAGCTATTGCAAAGGCTTACGCCAGTGATTTGACTACGTCAAATCACTGGCAACTCGGTTCACCTCTTCTATGGTGGTGATTCCGGATAAGGCTTTTAGCATCCCATCCTGCCGCATCGTCACCGTACCATGCGCTTTGGCGGTTTTCATAATCTCCAGCGAAGTCGCCCGGCTAATGATTAACTTCTGAATGTCCTCATTCACATCAATCGCTTCATAGAGCCCGGCGCGCCCTGCATACCCGCCTGGCGAATCTTGATCATCAATCCCTTTTACTAATGTATAAGTACTCTGCCCCGCTAGCGGCAAACCATTATACCCCAGCTCATCACTTACCCGCGCCACATCTTCTTGCGTCTGCGGCAGCAACTCCCCTACAATATCATGTATTTCTTCAGTTTCCATTTCGCTACTCTGGTACGACGTCCGCTTCTGCGCTACCCGCCGCACCAAGCGCTGGCCAATCACCGTGTTTAGCGTCGAAGCCAGCAAAAACGGCTCAATTCCCATATCCAGCAAGCGCGGCAAAATCCCCGCCGCCGAGTTCGTGTGCAGAGTCGAGAACACCAAATGCCCCGTCAGAGCCGCCTGCACCGCTAGGTTCGCCGTTTCACTATCACGAATCTCCCCCACCATTACCACGTCCGGATCCTGACGCAAAATACTCCTCAGCCCCGATGCAAAAGTCAGCCCCGCATCCGTATTCACCTGAATCTGATTCACGCCATCCATCTTGTACTCTACCGGGTCTTCTAGCGTCACAATATTAATCTGCTCGCTCTTGATTCGCTTAATCAAAGCGTACAGCGTCGTCGACTTACCTGAGCCAGTCGGCCCAGAAGTTAGAATCATCCCGTTCGGCCGACTAATCCCGTGTAGCACCGTCTTTAGCGCGCGCCCAGTCATACCCATCTTTTCCACTTCCATCGTCGTGCCGGTCTTATCCAGCAAACGAATCACCACTTGCTCACCCCACACCACTGGCGAAATCGCAATACGCAAATCCACCTCACGGTCATTCACCATCACCGCAAACTGCCCATCCTGCGGAATCCGGTGCTCATCAATCTTCAAATTCGCCAAAATCTTAATCCGCGACACCAGCGCCGGCTCAATTGCCTTTGGCAGCTCCATCACTTTCCTCAGCACACCATCAATCCGGCACCGGATAATCAGGCTATTCTCTAGTGGCTCAATGTGCACATCGCTCGCTTTCGACTTCACCGCAAATTCCAGAATACTCGTCAAAGCTTTCGAGATTGGCGAATCCTGTGTAATCGTCTTAATATCACTACTCGACTGCGCCTGCGCCACCTCTTGGTTGGTTACCTTCACCGCCTGCGCCACGCCCGTGAAATCCCCCCGGTACTGGCTCAGCACCGACTGCACGCCGCTATTCGAAGTCATCACCGCGCGCACTGGCTTGCCCGTCAAAGTCGAGAGGTAATCCACCGACTGAATATTCCCCACATCCAGCATCGCCACCACTAGCTGGCCATTATTCTCACCCAGCGGCACCACCATCGAACGCTCCGCCACCTCTAGCGGCAGTAGCGTCAGCACCGCCTGATCCATCACCACATTCTTTAAGTCCACATACGGCACGCCCATCACCATCGCCGTCGCATGGGCAATCATTTCATCATTCACTAGACCTTGCGCTTGCAAAGTTTCGATCAGCGGGCGTTTGCTCTGCGCTACTTCTTGCTGGACTCTTTCTACATCTGCACGGTCAACCAAGCCTGCCTCAATCAGCAGACTAATTACCCGTTCCAGCCCATCCTTCGTTAGTAGCGCCATTACTCACCTTCAGGGTTTTCTTCTCCCCCACCTTCTTCCGGATTCTCTTCTTCTCCGCCTTCTTCCTCAATCCTCGCACAAGCCGCCAGCTCTACATCATCTAGAATACCATTCTGATCAATATCTTCACAATCACCCACATAGACCTCAATGGTTGGGTTAATCGCCGTACTGTTAAAAACTTCCGGATCCGGCGCCACCAGCTCACTACTAATCACCCGGTTCACCGTCTTAAACTTCGTCGTCGCTTGGTTCGGGTCGCCCAGCAGCGTCTGACACACGAAAAACGCCGCCAACGTCCCAATCCCCGCCACTAGAATTAATGTAAAAATATCTGATTGTTTCATTAGTTTTTATCTCCCGCTCGGATCGTCTTGTCCGACTCTAGTCCCCATATTTCATCCATATAGTAAGCATTCGCTCGCGCCGTCAAGCTCAGCCCCGCATTCGTCCACTCAATCGTCGCCGAAGTCACATCAAAATCCCGAATCGAACGATCAATATTATTTAGCACCGTCAAAATCGTCGGCCCATCACCATTCACCCGCAAAGTCACCGGAATCGCCTCTATCCCCGTCAGCTCTTCTAGCACCACACGATCATCCCGCGGCGCAATATTCTCTGGCTCCCGATTCGAGATAATGAACAGCTGGTTCAAGCTCGCCATCAGAGCCTCTGTGTTCTTCTGCGCCGGCAAAGCATCAGAAATCACCCGCAGTGACGAGCAAATCTTCGTCGCCTGCAATAATTGCTGCCGCTCCGCTTCCGTCGTCGCACTATTATATAATGCGTTAAAATCAATTCGCTTGCCATCCGCATCATAGCAATTACTGTTTCGCTTCCGCGCTACCGACTCTAGATCCGCATTTTGCGCCATCACATCTAATACATTATAGCGCAAACTATTTGGCACTTCGCTCGTCTTCACCGCGTTCGGGTTGCAGTCCGCAATCTCCCGCGTGCTTAGATGCCCATCTCTATCCGTATCCGGGCAAATCCCAATATTCCGCAGGGTCTTATCATAATCTTCAATCGCTTCATTTTTCGCCGCAATAATCCGCGTGTTAAACTCAATATACTTCCCGATAAAGTTCATCAGCACCAAACAAGTCCCTAGGATCAAAGACGCCCCCAGCACTTCTAGCATCGTCAATTGCTGCGCTTTGGAAATCTTTTCCCGCTTGGTATCAGCTGGTTTATTCGCTGCCATTAGTATCTCCTCGATTATTAGAATTGTTCAAGCACTCAGTGTCCTCTGGATCACATTCCTTCGCTTCTTTCGTAAACATCGTGCTAATCTGGATGTAAGAATCCGTCACGTTCTGACCCATCGGCCCAATCGCCATCATATGCTTGTTATTAAAGGAGAAGAATGCCTCCGCTAGAGTTGTATTTCCTGCAAATTTCAAAACTAGATTATCACTCTCATCTCGCGCGTTCGACGATTCCGTAATATCCAGCCCGTCCGGTGCTAACATGCAATCGTTCGTCGAAGTCCACCGCACCGTAGATTGGTTATTTGTCCCTGATACCGTCGTACCCGAATATTTATAGCACTGGCTTACAAAATGCTCAATACTCGTAATCGACCCATCCAGCTGCATCCGCCCCGCATCAAACCACTTCGTAAACTGCGGTGTCCGCCACAACTTCACCCGCACCGGCACTACTCTACTATCCGCACTCTCTTCACCAGGATTCTCAGGGTTTTCTGGATTCTCTGGATTTTCTGGGTTATTCTCTCCCTCTTGTGGCTCCGGGTTCGTCACTGGCTGCTCAGTACAATTCTCACCATTCTCATCGCACACCGTTTCCGTCCGCGGCTCTTCGCCCGGAATGCCTTTCTCTACTTCTGCCGTTGAGCTATAGAAATATTTCGCCCCCTCTACCGGCGTACCGTCCCGCTGCGAAGCTTCACAGCCCTCAATCGTCAAATCCCACCAGGCAAAGTAGCTATCACCGCTCCGGTAAGCGTTACCTTCATTATCCGTTTCTTGGATACAATGCGTCGGAATCTCTGCGCCCTCTGCATCCACATAGCGGCCATAATCATACTTCGTCAGCGCCACCCCCTTCTTAAACGATTCCAGCACCCGGTAATCAATCAGTGGGTCCGAGTGCGCATCCGCCTGCCCCTCCATCCGGATCACATTCGTTTCTAGATTCACCCCCAGCTCCGACAGCGCCACACTATCCGCTCCTTGCGGCAGCATCACCCCCAGCGCTCCAAACACCCGCGACAGTACTGTCTTTTGATCAATAATATCACTAATCCCTGCTAACTGCCCCTGAATCGTCACCAAATTCGTCAGCTCATTATACGCATTCAGTTTCTCCGACATCGTTTCTAGCCGCGAATCTTGGCTCGACATCGCAATATCCTGCCCACTCTTGATCCCAAATAGCACCACCACTGCCCCCACCGCAATACTCGACACTAGAATACAGATAAATAATACTAGATTGCGCACCTTCTGCGCCTTAATCATCTGCATCTTCACCTGCGGTACCAGGTTAATCTCATAGTTCGTCTTTACCGTCGAAGTAATCGCGTTGGCATTACCACCCTTGCCCGACAGTAATGCCTTACCCTTCGCTACCAGCTCTCTCAAATCCGAGCCCAGATGCTCAAAGAAATCATTCATCTGTCATTTCCCCTTTCCGCTAGACCAATCGCCACCGCAAACTCACTCGCCACCGGCTGCAGCACTTGCTGCTGCTCTGGCGATACCCTCACCAACTGCCATGGGTTGCCCTGCGTGGTCGGCACGCCAGTTTTTGCTTCAATATACTCCGCAATAAACGGAATCATCCCCGCAAAACCCGATAGCACAATCCCACCCACCGGCACGTTCATGTATTCCGACTTAAAGAACCGCATCGACTTCCCTAGCTCCGATGCGAAGCTTTCCAGCGTCGCATCCAGCGCCTTAAACACTTGCCCCTCTACCTTGTCCTGCGCCAACCCAAATTTCAAAATAAACTGCCGTGACTGCTCCACCTTCACCGACAACGACGAAGCCACTGTATTTACCAGCAGCGCAAAACCGCCCGGAATCGACCGCACCAACCGCGGCGCCCCCCGGTACATCATCACTAAATCCGTCGAACGCTCACCCAGATCAATAATCATCCGCGCATCTTGCACCCCCACCGGCGTCAGCGCCCGCGCCATCGCCAGCGACTCCGGCTCCTGCGCAATCACGTTCAACCCATAAGATTCAATTAGCTCCATCCGTGCTTCCGCATAATCCACCGCCGAAGAAGAAATCAAAACCTCTGCCTTCGTCGCATCATGCGGGCACACCCCCAGCGACAGATAATCCGCCGTCGCCTCATCTAGCGGCATCGGGATATATTTATCCAACTGGTATTTCACCATGTTAATCAGCTCAGTTTCCGGCATGTTCTCTACCCGCACAATCGCCGTGAAAGTCTTCGATGCCGGCATCCCCACCGCCACATTCTTTGAAGTAATCCCCGCTTGCTTCATCGCACCCAGAATTGTTTCGCCCAACCGCCGCTGACCAGCCGCCGAGCCATCTTCTAGTACTCTGCGATCCACCGGCACATAGGCAAACTTCTGCAACACCCAGCCATGCTGAGCATTACCAGACAACTGCACTAACCTTAACGCAGTCGTTCCGATATCCAATGCGAAGAAATCGCCCACACCATGAATCAAACTCATACTACCATTATAATCATAAGCCTTTCAAAAATCAATATTTTTGTTGCTGATGATGGCTGTTTGTATTGTCGTCACGTAAACGCCTTTTTCGAAGGAATCCGGAGGCAACGGCCGAGGACAAGCGCCCGAGTCCCGTAACGAATCTTGTAGGAATCGAGAGAAGAAGGAGCCTAGCTCATTCTTCCGAGATGACGCCCAGGAATCTGAGCGAAAGCGAAGATGGGCACGAGGGACGCGGCCTGAAGAAAAAGCGTGTTTACGCGACAAGACCCTACTTGTAGCTTCTCATTAGCCAATAAAATCTTTCTCGGTTCCCACTCACTTTTCCTACTGTTTCATTATCCCGTTTTTTCACAATTAGAAGCCCATTCCGCGCTAGCCAAGCTTCAAAATTCCGGATAATCTCCCGCCGCATTTTCTCATTTTTCACCGCACCCTTCACCAGCTGCTCCGGCCGCGCTTCAAACTGCGGCTTCAACATTACTAGGTAATCCGCTTTTCTCCACACCACCTTCTTCGCCTGCATCAAAATCTTCGTCAAGCTCACAAACGACACATCCGCCAGCACCACCCCAACTTGTACAGGCTGTACAAGTTCACTTACATTTTCTCCCTGTTCTATAGCCAATTCATCTGCTTTATTCGCCCCTATATCCGCACTTTCGGTCGTCAATTCGCCATTCTTATCCGCATGATTCACCACCAGTTTACCCGTCTTATCCTCGCCCAAAACTTCAAAAAAGTCCGTCTTTTCATATAGCTCCACCCGCTCATCATATCTTAGCGGCGCCTTCATCTGCCGCGTCCCCTTCTCCACGGCAATCACCTTCTTCGCCCCCTGGCGTAGCGCATACTCCGTAAACCCACCGGTCGATGAGCCAATATCCAGCACCGTTTTCCCCCGGAAATCATAACCAAAAGCCTTCGCCGCTTCCGCCAGCTTCAGCTCCCCCCGCCCGACTACGCCCTCTTCTCTCACTCTACTGGCCCTCCCCGGCGCCTAGCCCCAAATACGTCGTATCGTCCAAGCGTTTCAAATCCCGCACTGGGTCCACCTTCATGAGTGCCACGCGTTTCTCATCAGCCGACTTTTTCAGTATCTCAAAACGCTCCTTAGCATCCACACCTTCGCGCACTAGCTTAGCACTCTCCACCTGCAGCATCTCCAAAATCAACAGCTCATTAATGCTCGCCGAATCCCGCAGATTCTCACCCTTTTTCGCGCGCCCAGGATTCTCCTCCCGCCACTCTTTCGCCGTCTTCCCAAAAAACGCCAAGTTAATAATATCCGCCTCACTAGCATATTTATACGCAACATTCCAGCGCGACACCTTCGGAATAATCACGTCCTTTACTGCATCAGTATGTACCGCATAAGTTGCACTCGCCAGTACTCGACGCACATTCCATTCCAGTTGATATTGATTATTCTCAGCCTCTTTCAGTCGTTCATAATCTTTAATCAAATACAATTTAAAAGCTGGACTAATCCACATCCCAAACTCAAACGCAATGTCTTTATGCGCAAACGTGCCACCATATCTTCCCGCCACCGATCTCAACCCAATCGCGTTAGTTCTCTTTACCCATTCTTTTACGCTTAACTTATAGTTATTCAAACCAACTTTACTTTTAATTATGGCAGATTCGCCATAATTAAAATTCGGATTATTTATGCGCTCCCAAACATCCAGGAACTCAACTGTGTTCCGATTCCTCAACCAATCAGATACGAAAAAATCTCCATCTTTATTTTTTAGCATATCCGTCAATGATATATAGTCTTCATCACCGACTTGCTTCACCGTAATTTCCGTATCTTGAACTTTCAAGCTTCTTTTCTTACTATACACTTTTCATACCCATCTTTCTCTTATTATAGCATACCTCTACAAAAAAGAGGGCTTAACCCAGTGTACTTCGGCACCGGGCGCCCTCATTATCTATATTTTACATCAAAAAACGCAGTTTTGCAATACTCATTTTCTCAATTTTCTGATATTCTGTTCCTTATCTACAATCCATAAATTGCGCACAGACCTAGATGTAGCAAACACCCTCTTCAAATCGCTAATCGCCTGGCTATCTGGTATCTTCGACCTACGCAAATCAATCACGACATTACGCGCCTGATGAGCAGCCTTTTGAAAGACATGCTCCATAGTATAGCGACTTTTCCCGGTTGGACTCTTCATCTCCCAAACCGCTCCTAACATCACAAAATCACCAGTTTTCGCATATTTCGTCAAAGAAGGCTTCAGCAGCTCTATATCATACCCCCTTCCTGCCAGAATCATCAACGTTTCGCGCTCATGGGGAGCCGGAGTAATCCCATTAAACGCAATTTTACCCTTCTTCATTCAATGCTTTGCTATTTATTTCCTACGTTCCCTATACGCATAAGTTTCTGTATCCACAGATACCACATCTCCAGTCTTAATAAACGCCGGCACCTTAATCACCACCCCAGTTTCCAGCGTCGCATCCTTCTGCACCGAAGACGTAGTATCGCCTTTCACTGCCGTTTCCGTATAAGTCACTTCCAGCCAAATATTCTTCGGCAAGACCAAGTTAATCGCCGTACCGTTGTAGAACTGAATTTCCATCTCATCGCCATCCCGCATGAAATCTTTCGCATCGCCCACCATATCCGCGGCCAGCTCATATTGCTCAAAAGTCTCCGGATCCATGAAATAAAACTTCTCATCGTCCTTATATAGATACTGTACTTTTTTCGTGGCCACTTCCGCCGGCTCAATCTTTTCCTGACCCTTAAAGGTCTTTGGCAACAGCGCCCCCGTAATCAAGTTTTTTACCTTCACATTCACAATCGAGCCGCCCCGCCCCATCACTTTTTGCGAATATTCAATCACTTTATATGGCTGACCATCCAATGTAATCAGCACATTTTTCTTCAAATCCGTTGGACCGTACATATCCTACTCCTCAATTTAATCCCTAATAAAGCAGTTAGCCCCATCATAGCACCCTTACTTTATCGGCCTATTATACCAAAACACCTTACCAGCTTGCAGAAATTAATCTGCAAGCTGCTAGTTAATCACTCTACCCACCACGATAATCGAATAAAATCGATGCTATACGCGAAAGAAGCGAACCGCGGAGTGAACGGTACTAAACGTACCGAGAACGAGCAGTGCAGCTTCTGACAAAGTAGAGCGCGATTTTAACGATTATCTTTCTGCGACGAATGGTAACAATGCTAGATGCCTTGCCCTCTTCACCGCCACCGCCAGCTGCCGCTGTTGCTTCGCCGTCAAGCCAGTCTTCGCCATTGGCTCAATCCGGCCATAAACATCGATATAGCGCTGCAAAGTCTTCACATCGCGATAGTCGAAATACATATTTGGATTAGTCTTTACTTTTCTCATCTTTTATCTCCTTTCCCACCACTAAAACGGAATATCATCCAAGTTAATCGCCTCGTCTTCCGGCAAATCTTCCGGTACAAACTCATCGTTCGATTTGCTGCTGCGGCTTGACGCCTTCGCGCCGCCACCATAGCTACCCGAACTACCACCTGCACCATTACCGCCACCGATAAACGAGAAGTCTTCCACTACAATCTCCGTCCGCGAGCGCTTCTGGCCAGTCGTTTTATCGTCCCAGCTCCGCTGCTCTAGGCGGCCAGTCACGATAATGCCCGAACCTTTCTTGCAATATTGCGCAATCGTTTCCCCTGCCCGGCCCCAGGCTGAGCAGTCCAGGTAAGACACCTGTTCTTGCTGATTTCCGTCCGCCCCCTTAAACACGCGGTTCACCGCTACCGAGAACGACGCTACCTGCGCACCACTCGGCGTAGCTCTTAGCTCTGGATCTCGGGTCAGATTCCCGGCGATAAACGCTTTCGCAAAACCCCGCATTATTGTTGGTCCTCGTTATCGTTGGTATCTTTATCCTCACCATGCGGCTTGCGAGCAGCTTGCTTAGCTTCATACTTTAGCTTGCGCTCGTCTACCGTCACCAACAGAAAACGCAACACCTCATCTGTAATATTTAATACACTTTCGATTTTCTTTGGCGCATCCGCTGGCAAAGACATCTCATAGTAATAATACATCGCGAAATCCTGCCCCGCAATGCTATAAGCCAACCGCTTCTTGCCGTCATTGACTTCTTTGGTAATCGTACCGCCATTTTTCTCGATCAAATCTTTGATCTTGGCCGTCGCGGCATCCAAATTCATCTCTAGATCAGGATGAATCAAGACACTAAGTTCGTAATTTTTCATTACAACTCCTTTGGTTAAAGCGAACACGGCTCCGGGAAATCCACACACCCGTTCGCTGAGCTAATATACCCTACAAATATAGCACACTTCAGCAGATAAATCAACCTCAGCCTGTCAAAAAGCGCTGGTCATAACCACGGAAATCCTATATAATATACCTAAACGAAAGAGAATTAATTTGCGTGAGGAGAATAAACTCGGAAAAGTTCTATTCCCTTCACACCACAACGCCTCTTCGCTGTATCGTAAAATCGAATCACGGTATAGAGTATACCTGGATACCGAAGACATCAAAAGAAAGATCGCATATACCAAATACTAAAACAAAAAAGAGGGATTTGCTTAGGTAGTTAGCCATTCGCGTTACCCTCATCGGAATAATTCCATTATAGCAACAATCAAGTAAAAAATCAACACCTTTAAACCATTTTTGCCCCATTTTGTGGGTTTGTACCCCCCCGGCGGTTAAACCCATACTCTACGCACAAGTTCAACCGCCTATTAAATTTACATTGCCACTGCAGTCAGAGTGACCTGAGTAGAATATTGGCCACTGGGTAGAGAGGAATCTACGGCAATAGCTACTGGGAAAGTTAAGTCTTCCGAAGCAGCACTAGCAGAAGTGTAGAATAGAGCTTTTTCACCATTAATGCCAACTGGACTATATTTGGTATTCTCATTTACGGTAGTGTCGGTGGGTGAAAATAGTTTTTTGATACCCCAACTACTAGTGCCTTTTACTATGGTTTGGTCTGACGGAATCATGGGGATAGTTTGATTAGTCTTAGGATTAGTTAAATCACTTTTATCCGTACTCAGCATTACTTTATACGGTTGATTAGAACCGACTCTAGCTACAATCGTGCTGGTAGCTACTTTGGTAAAGTCTACAGTCATATCATTAGCATCTTTGGTGACATCTATACTAATTACTGGACTAACGGTAATGGCAACGTTGGCCGTATCGTTATCGGTAATAGGTGGCTTTTCTGGATAAACATCTGCCGCAACACAGCGAACAGAGCCACCGTAGTAACGATTGTCACCATTGGATGAAGCAAAGTGATCAGGGTAAAAGTAGAGGTTGTACGCGTAGGTACCATTAGAATGAGGGGTAGAGGACCAATAGTAACCGTAATAGCCCGCATAATACAACCCATCAGTACTCACATTCCCAGCTGGAATGAAGTATAGTGGATATAGGCTAACCTTATCAACATCATCCTCAGCACCATTATCAGTACGCAATCCATAAGCACTCATTAATATACCAAAATCAGCTGTTATGCCACTACCGGCTGGCAATCTCCAGCCTTTCGGGCAAATACTGGAGCTAGCTTGACCTTCTTTAATTTCCCCACCTGTTCCAGCGGTTGCCGCGTTCCAAGAGTAATAGTTGCCAACATGGTAGTGTTCACCTTCAACAGGAGCAGTAATGGTCCAGTTAGTAGTACAATCAGACAAATTAGCTTGTGCGCTACTATTACCGCAGCTAGTCCAGTCCGTTACAGAAACATGCTTGTAGTAATAATTCCGTGGATCCCATGACTGAACTTTAGCATTCTCATTAGACCAGACAGAATTAATATTACCAGTTATAGTACTATTATCCGGTGTCCAATTAGCCGTAACGTCAGAATCTGCCGGAGTAAGAGTCTTGCTAGTAGAAAGGTCAAAGTCTAGGTTCTGCGTCATCCAGCATTCACCTTTTTCTTTAGTTCCATCGGTATCACCTTTGAGCTTAGTTACCCAGTATTTCTTACCGGTACCAGCTTGACCATTCACGCGGTCCCGAGTATCTTCAAGTTGTTTGCTCTCGCCAATCTCACTATTCTCACAGATTTTCGCATTCATCTCCTGCATAGTATCAATATCAGATAGCGTACGCTGCTCCCAATCGTACGCCGCAAAAGCTTGTTCTGGGATAAAAGTTAAATAGCCAAACGTCCCAAACACCGCAAGTGCCACCAAGCTCCAGCCAGCAATTTTGCTATAAGAGCTCTTCTCCAGGCTGCGTCGGGTGCGAACTGCGTAGGAGGCGAGCGAAAAACCGCGCTCGCTCGAGTTTTTCTGAGTTGACGCCCGCAGCGAGCTCCTTCGGAGCGACTTCGCGCCAACATGCATCGTATCGGCACTAGCCTGCTCGCGATGAGCAGAGGTGCGCCAGAGCCTGTTAGCAAAATTATGGCTGGAGCGCCACAGAATACTACGACGTGAGCGTCCACCTCTTTTCTTAAAGTTGATATTTTCGTGTTGCATAGAGCCTCCCTTTATTTTTATTACCCCCGGCAGGAAGCCACATTTCCACAAAAAGCAGCACCCAGCCGAGGTGTATCTGGCTCCGCAATCACGAAGAAAGGAGCCACTCAAACATAGGTGCTGCTTCAAGTCGTGATTGCGATTTAATTTTTACCTGCAATGCAAAGCATTGTAGGCTGATACACACTACCATTATATCACACTTTTCACTAAACCCACCACACAAAACCCAAAGTCCGAGCACAAGTCCAACCACGCCTCCACCACCACCCAACCACACCTTCACCATCCCCATTTCCCAAACTCCAAAAATTTTCGTTTTTGAGAAATGAATATACTATCTCTCTGCATATTATCAAACCAAGGTAAAAGCCATCCAAATCATTGTCCCAACGAAAGAACTTGCTGCCCTTACCATCTGAATACGCAGTCCACCATCTCTAGACCTATTATGTTATAATTAATAGCATGAAGAAAAAATCCAATCCAATCCTAAAATATGACACTTACGTCTTCATTGATGTCAGCAACATCCGCTCCGCCTGCCTTAAGACCCTCGATTTTAAGATAGATTTTGACCGCTTTGTCCAATATCTCCGTAAAAAATACCCTCACCTCAAAGACGTTCGCTATTACGAAGGTATCTCTAACGGAGATATGAACAAACAGCACGCCTTCAAACATCTAGAAAAACTAGGCTACACAATTTGCACACTATCACGCAAAGCTTACGAGAATCCAGCCATTTACAAACAAATCAGATGCCGCAAATGTGGCAACACTTGGAAAACGCAGATTCAAAAGAAGAGCCTAGCCCTCAAATCCAATGTAGACGTCTATCTGTCCACAGAGCTCCTAGAACGTGCCTACTTCGCTAAAAAGCGCACTCACCTCATCCTAGTTTCATGCGACGGGGACTATGCCGAAATGATCAAAGCCGCCATAGCTAAAAACCAGAACATCCTCATTTCCGTTTTAGGAACACCCGTCATCAAAAATCGCTCTAATACATTTTCAATGCGTTTACAAGAAATGAACGGCAAAATCCCACGTTTTACCACTAATAATATCCAAACCATCCAAGATCTCATCGAAACCAAAAATGGGAATGCTTCCGAAGTGAACATTCCCTAAGGTGAGGCATACAGCCCCTATACCAATAGGATAGCACACTTCACCCAAGAAATCAATAAAAAACTCCAAAATCAGCTGGAAAATGCTTGCGCCAGCCATTTTTGTGGTATAATAGAACTGTCCAGATAGCTAATAATTACGATTAATTATAAATGTTTGTTACAAATCATAAATGGCCCCACGAGGCGTATAGGTTTGTAACGAGCAATCGTGATTAAAGCTATACTGGACACCCTCGTGGTGCCATTTTTGTTAGCACAGGCGCAATAATATATATTGTGTTGCGCTGTTTTTGTTGGCAAAAACTTGGTTGCCTTTCGGGGATATGTATATACTTAAACAAACCAAAAGGAGAGCCAAATATGCGTCACAGGCTACAACGTAAGGTTTTTGGTGGAGGAAAATCTCCGCAAAACCCTAGAGCATCATCAACTTTTACCATAAAACAACAACTTAGTAGAAATCCTCATTC
>CAYUDH010000020.1:0-17101 GCA_964443595.1 uncultured Candidatus Saccharibacteria bacterium | reverse complement strand
TCGCGGCGATTATACTGTCCCAAACGGGAAACTAGCAAGGTGCCAAATTATACGAGCAAGCCACCCAGACGGGTGGCTTTTCGTCGTCAGTACAGCCATAGCCTAGCATAATCGCCCCCGTGTAACTCCGTCAAAGTCTAATCGGCGCACAAAACCGGCACACAAAAAGCCTCTGCGCGAGCAGGGGCTTTTTCGGGCGACGCGTCCTATCTCTCCCGTTCGTTCACTTCTTCTAGATTACTATAATATTTTCGCTTCCCATCTAGCACATCCTGGTAAAACTGCTGCTTGTACATGATAAAATCAATATTCTTCTCAATTCGCTCAATCTCTTGACGCAGGTTTTGCAGCTTCGTATTTAGAATATCGCGCCGCTCGGGGATTGTCTTTTCTCCCTGCCGACACAATTCCACATAGCGTTTCATTTCCGAGATTGACATTCCGCAGTTCTTCAGACAGGACAGATTCCGAATCCATTCGATATTCTGCTTGGTAAAAATCCGATAATTACGTTCATCGCGTTTCAAGCCCGGTACTAGCCCCGCATTACAGTAAAACTTCAGCGTATCATACGACAGCCCTGTCTGCTCGCACGCTTGTTTCATCGAATATTCCATCATCTAGCCTTTCTCTATCAACCCGGGAGTAACACCCGACCATCACCAGATCTGGGTATCTTTCCACCCCTGTTAATTTTTCCTTAAAATTGCTCTTGCCCGGGAGTAACACCCGGGTCTTATAATAGATATTATAACCCACAAAGGAGGAATATGAAATACCTTAAACTCAACAATGGCGTCAAAATGCCGATTCTCGGCTTCGGCGTCTATCAGATCCCCAAGGAAGACACCAAGCGTTGCGTACTCGATGCTATCAAAGTTGGTTATCGCGGCATCGACACTGCGCAGAGTTATTTCAATGAGCAAGAAGTCGGCGATGCTATCATCGAAGCCGCTCAGACTATGAACGTCCCGCGCGAGGAGCTCTTCATCACTACTAAAATCTGGATTGATAATTACGGCTACGAGAATTGCAAAGCGTCCCTAGCCGAGTCCCTGGCTAAACTCCAGACCGAATATATCGACCTCGTCTTGCTACATCAGCCGTTTGGCGACTACTACGGTGCTTATCGCGCCCTAGAAGAAGCTTACCAAGCTGGCCAGGTCAAAGCTATTGGCGTCAGTAATTTCTACCCTGATCGTTTGGCTGATATGTGTTTGTTTGGTCGCGAGATTATTCCGGCCGTGAACCAAGTCGAAGTTAATCCCTTCAATGCACAATACGAGGCTCAAGAAGTTATGGATAAATATGGCGTGCGTATGGAAGCTTGGGCACCCTTCGGCGAAGGCCGCAAGGATATGTTCACCAACGCAACTTTGGTCAAGATCGGCGAGAAGTATCACAAAACTGCCGCCCAGGTTATCCTGCGTTGGCTGATTCAGCGCGATGTGATTGTTAATTGCAAATCTACTCATCTCGAGCGTATGCAAGAAAACTTCGACGTCTTTGATTTCGAGCTTAGCGATGCCGACATGGAGGAAATCAAGCAACTCAATACCAACGACAGCCTCTTTTTCAACCATCAAGACCCCAAGATGGTCGAATGGTTCAACCAGATGGTGGTGGAGCGCCGCGAGAATCACGATTGCCGCAAGGACAAGAAGAATTGGTAGGGAGCCATTAATGAACAAGAAACTTATCGCCATCATTATTACCGTGGTTGTCTTGGCCGAAGCGGGCGTTGCTACCTTTGCCTATCTCGGCCACAAGAAAGGCGACCGGTCAGAACCAAACGTTACTAACCCCGTCCCAGAAGACACCACCCAAGGAGGAAATATGAATCATCAAAAAGTTCTCGTCGCCTATTATTCGGCCCAAAACCACACTCGCGCTGTCGCCGAGCAAATCGCCCAAAATCTCAATGCCGACACCTTTGAGATTGTGCCGTCCGCGGTCTATACTGCCGCTGACCTTGACTGGACAGACGATAATTCTCGCGTTTCGCGCGAGCATAATGACGCATCTCTGCGCAATGTCGCTCTCACTACTACGCAAGTCCCGAACTGGTCCGAATATGACACGATCTTGCTCGGCTATCCGATCTGGTGGGGCATTGCGGCCTGGCCGGTTGATAATTTCGTTCGCGAAAATGATTTCACCGGCAAAACTGTCATTCCATTCTGTACTTCTACCTCTTCCGGCCTCGGCCAGAGTGGTCAATTGCTAGCTGAGCTAGCCGGCACTGGCAACTGGCAAGCCGGTCATCGTTTCAGCTCCAACCCCAGCAGCAGTGATATCAAGAGCTGGACGGACAGCCTATAAAACATCCCCGCCGTATTATACCGCATGGTTAGGCTAACTGCGCCCTAATCCTCCCAACCTGTGCTATAATAGATTTAACATTTAGTTTGGGAGTAACCGGTGAAAAAGATTTCCGTGATCGTAGCTTGCTATAACGAGGCCAAAGCTCTGCCGCATTTCTACGCCGAGATCGAGCGCGTGCGTCGGGCTGATTTTGCCGACCTAGATGTCAAGTTTGAATACATTTTTGTTAACGATGGCAGCCGCGACGATACTCTAGAGATTGTCAAGGAGCTAGCCGCGGAGGATTCCAAAGTCAAATACATCTCTTTCTCGCGCAACTTTGGCAAAGAAGCGGCAATGTTAGCCGGGCTGGATGCTGCTACTGGCGATTATGTTACCATTATGGATGCCGATTTACAGGACCCGCCACGCCTATTGTGCGAGATGTATACCGAAGTTACCCAGCATCATTATGACCGCGTAGGCACTAGGCGAGTTTCCCGCAAAGGCGAGCCGCCCATCCGCAGCTTTTTCGCCCGTCTTTTCTACAAGCTAATTAACAAAATATCCAATGTCGAAATGGTCGATGGTGCCCGCGACTATTGGTTCATGACTCGGCAGGTCGCCGACAGCCTACGCTCCATGCGCGAGTATAATCGCTATTCTAAGGGTCTGAATAGTTTTGTTGGCTTTAAGACCAAATGGATCGAATACGAGAATGTCGAGCGTGTCGCTGGCGAAACCAAATGGTCGTTTTGGAAACTCTTCAAATACGCCATCGAGGGCATCACCGCCTTCTCGACCATGCCGTTGATTATATCATCTATTGTTGGCCTAGTCTTCTGCCTAGTAGCCTTTATTGCGATTATCTTCATCATCGTCCGTACCCTGGCTTTTGGCGACCCGACCAGCGGCTGGCCGTCCTTGGTCTGTATTATCGTTTTTGTCAGTGGTGTCCAGCTTTTCTCGATTGGCGTGATTGGTCAGTATCTCGCCAAGACTTATCTCGAAGTTAAAAAACGCCCTATTTACATTATCAAAGAGCAGAATATCAAAACTCAAATCCCGGAGTCATAAAATGAAAATCTACCTTGGTCACTCTCGCAGTTACGATTATCAAAACGAATTATACGCGCCAATCCGCGCCGACCAAAACTTAGCTCAGTACGACATTGTTCTACCGCACGAGCACGAAGGCGGCGCAGCCAACACCCGAGATTTCTATCGTAACTTAGATTTATTCATCGCCGAAGTCAGTTACCCTGCCACTGGGCTTGGTATCGAGCTCGGCTGGGCTAGCGATTCCCATGTGCCGATTGTCGCCATCTCCCAGGCTGGCGCTAAAGTTTCCGGCTCCATCCACGCCGTCACGGATCAATTCTATACTTATGCCAACGCCACGGAACTCACCCAGCTAATTGATCGACTCATTCAAGAGCACCAGAACTAATGAACGATCAAGATCGAGAGGCGACTTTGCGCCGCGAGATTCCATTTTTGCGAGATTACGATCTGCAACGCGACTTGCGCGGTCATTCGCGCGTACCATGTTTTATTTTGCAAAACCGGCAAACGGCCGATCGGTATTTCATGAAGTTATACAATGGTCAGCGCGCCGATGAGCTTACGTTAATTCAGCAGGTCTACGAGCGGGCAAAAGTCCCCACCGCACGCATTATCAAAACCATCAATCTGGCTTCATCTCATCAAACTTGCTGCATCTACGAGTTTATCACTGGCCCTACTTTGCGGGAGTTACTACGAGAACGACCGGCGGATCAGCTACAGTGGATTGGCTATCAAGTCGGCACGGACTTAAGGAAGCTAGCTCATACCGAGGCGCCGCAGGCACAATTCCAAAAAGCCGTTTTTGCCGAAAACCTCAGGACTCTTCTGCATAATGCGCATACGCAGAAACGCAATTATAATGCCAGCCATTCTCAAAAATTACCCAGAATTAACTTGCGTAGACTAGAACGCAGCATTACTGGCCTGAAAGCCGTCGTTTATGAAATACCGCCCACTTTTACTCATGGCGACATTAATTTATATAATATTATTTTGCATGACGGTACTCCCTACCTGATTGACACTGATGGCGGCGGGCTATCTTGGAGCGCATTAGATTTTCGCGGTAATTGCTGGTGGGGCTGGACGGGGAATAATACCGAAAGCGAGCATGCGGTTTATCGTGGCATTTACCAAGGGTATTTTAGAAATCATATTCCGTCTAGCTTTCATCAGGAGCTGGGCTTTGCGATTATTTACGAATTTCTGTCGCGACTTCAACGCTATGCGGGTATCGACGAGCAGACTTATTATTCTTTTTTGCGCTGGCACGACATTCTCAAACTTACCAATTATTTTGAGAATTACCATTTCGACTGGTTTTGATTTGTCTATTTTATCTAGCTAGTGTATAATTATAGTTGTAAAAAACCAAAAATAAAAAATGAATAATTACAAAACTATATTCAGTTTACGCATCCTCAAAAACATTATTGATACTTTTATCGACACCTTTTTCGTACTATATTTTTTAAGCGTATCCAGTGAGAATATCGTTCCGCTTGGAATTTATTATATTATACAAGTTATCGCAATATATCTAGTGTTTTATTTTTGTCGCAATATTATGCGCACCAAACGTCGGATTAACTTGATGCGCATCGCAATGGGGCTAGATGTTGTTTACTTCCTGTTAATTATAATTCTACAGACTAAAATTGCGAGCTTCCCATATATCTTAGGGCTCTTGCGCGGGCTAGAGGAAGGATTCTATTATTCTGTTTACAATGTCATTGAATCGGACGGCATCAAAAACACACAACGCGGGAAATTCAACGGTGTTTACAAAATGATCGCCGCCGCGTTCTCGGTTATCTTGCCCTTATTATTCGGAAATTTCATTGCCGAAACCGGCTTTATCCAAAGTTTATTAGTAGTTCTCGTCATCGTCGCGGTCAGGATTCTATTATCATTTGTTTACCGTGACCATAACTTACCACGCAGCGATAAGGTCAACATGCACAAATATCATGAAGTCGTTAAAAAAGACCAACGCTTTCGGCAAACCAACTTATTGCGGTTCATGCAGGGGCTCGTTGTCAGCTGTAGTGCCTTTGCCTCAATCGTCGCAATTTATACGGTTAGATTCTTTCCGGATAGTGTCAGTTTTGGTGTATTTACCGCAGTTTTCGCAGCCGTCAGCGGACTAATTGGTATTACTTTTGCCAAATTTCCACGTTTTTACAACGCCAAAACCATTGTTTTCTGTACGATTTGTGCGACGCTAGCAATGGTTTGGATGATTTTTGACTGTAATGTTTTATCGGTTATTTTATTCAAATTTTGGCGCATCGTCTTAAAAGACGGCACGCAAATTCTGAACGACACTAGCACCTCCAACTTAAGCAATGACGCCAAAATTCGCCGAGAATACAAAACTGAGTTTCTCGTAGAAAGCGAAAAGTATCTCATGCTTGGTCGCGTGGCCGGCTACCTACTCTTTATTTCGATGGCCTTCATGGAATCCTGGACACCCATTTTACTAGCCTTCGCAATCTTGCAAGTTCTTTATGTGATAGTGGTAATTCGATTTAACCACGCCATGGCTCGTCGCGGCCGCCAGCGTGCCAGTCATCGGCGCCACCTCCTTCCTGCTTTTCGCTTTGTCGAGAAGGATGATTTAGAATAAAACTTAAGTTTTGTTGTATAATGGAACCATGAAGCAAAAAACTTTCACGCTCATGCTTGGAGCTATCTTAGTTCTAGCCTTAGCTACTGGCGGGATGATTCTCTTCCGCGACGCCAATCGCAATCGGTTTAACTGGCAATACATGGTCACCACCGACGAACAATGGCTGACTTTGCAGAACGATGGCGGCAGTCGCACTAATACTTACTATCTCATTGATTTCGACAAACGGCAGGTCCAAAAACGTGAAGACAAATATTTCGGCCCTATGCAGCAGTATGATTACCGTGGCAAGGTCATCTATGAAAAAGAATTCGACGAGCAGTTTGCCGTCAAAGCTCAAGAGCTATTAGATAAGACCTGGAGTAGCGGTAGCCCGACCGAGGGCACTACTAGCTATTATGCAATCGAAAAAGTTAGTGACGGTACTCGCTATATTATTGGTAAGACTCTAACTTCTCAGCTTGCCGCCTATATGCAAAAGTTTGACCAGCTACCTTAATACTTCCTACTATAATATATAGTAACGAAACCCCGTCTTCTCCACACTTTCTGCTATAATATATATAGTAATGAAAGATACCCAAGCTAAAAATATCCAGAGTTCTGAGCCTGTCACTCCTGCCATGCGCGAGAAACTGTTGCAGAAGTTAAAAACCTTGCCCGCCTCGCCTGGTGTTTATTTTCATAAAGGCACCAATGGCGAAGTTATCTACGTTGGCAAGGCTGCTGTTCTCAAAAATCGTGTACGTCAATATTTTCACCACACTCAGAAGGACCCGAAGACCGAGGCCTTGGTTCGAGAAATCGCCGATACCGACTGGATCGTAGTTGATACCGAGATGGACGCACTTTTCCTGGAGTCCGAGATGATTAAGCGCTACATGCCCAAGTGGAATATCCTCCTGCGCGATGACAAAACCGTTTCTTATGTACGCATTGATATGAAGTCAGCAGTACCCTATGTTAGTTTCACCCGCACACCTCAAGACGATGGTGCTACTTATATCGGTCCCTTCTATGGCAAAACCGCCGTAGCACAAGCCTTGCGGATTTTGCGCAAAGTTTTCCCATATTACGACAAGCCATTCGATGGCAAGAAAACTCTCAATACCGACCTCGGCCTCACTCCTGGTATCGAAGTTGGCAAGACCGCTCCGGCGGAGTATAAAAAGAACTTGCGTAAGCTCCGGCTCTATCTCGAAGGTGGTCGCCATAAGCTCATCAAAGAGCTCGAGAAACAAATGCAAGCCGCTGCCAAAGAGGAACGTTTCGAGGAAGCCGCCGAGCTCAGGAAACAACTTTTTGGCCTGCGCGAATTGCAAAAGAAAATCGTTTTTTCCGACAAAGAATTTCTCGACATTTCTTCCGATCAAGCCCTCAGTGACTTGCAGAGTATGTTGCACTTGCCGGAGCCACCCAAACGTATTGAAGGTTACGACATTTCTCACCAGTCTGGCACCAACGTCGTCGGCTCGATGGTAGTTTTTACCAATGGCGCTTCAGACCGTTCCGAGTATCGCAAGTTCAAGCTCCGCCATCAAAAAAACGACGACACCGCTAACCTGCGCGAAGTCATCGAGCGCCGCCTCAAACACGACGAATGGCCTTTCCCGGATCTAGTAATTCTCGATGGTGGCATCGGCCAGGTGAATGCTGTTCAAGATTTACTCCTCGCTCAGCACATTGCTGTCATCGGGCGCGATAAATCTGGAGATCACACTCGCAATGCTGCTGTCCGGATTATCGTGCCAACTCACAGCGGGTTCCAAGAAATCACTCTGTCGCCTGATTCTCACGTTGCGAAACTCATCGCTCGTATTGATGACGAAGCACATCGTTTTGCGATTACGTATCATACGCTACTCAAGCGTAAAAACGTTTTCAAATAAACCTTACTTTTTCGTAAGAAACTGTCAGTCATGCTATAATATATACATGATCAAAAAACAGATTTTTACCTTCCTGCTACGCTGGCTAGCTTCGAGCTTTGGGATGTATCTCTGTATTACTTGGTTTGGGACGATTAGCCCTGATTCTGCCGAAACCTTTGCTGAGCCTTGGATGCTCTTCGCAGCGGCCGGTTTGATTTTTTCCTTAGTCAACTCCATCGTCAAGCCACTGGTTAAGCTCTTGGCTTTGCCGCTGGCCATTCTCACCATGGGTATCTCCACGATTATCATCAACACTGCCATGGTCACCTTGACGATCTATTTATTACCGGGCGTCGAGATGGAGGTCTGGGCGGCATTAGTATCTAGCGCCATTATGAGTATCATTAACGCCGTGCTAAACTTAGTCATCAGCTAGACCTTGATTTTACATAGACATAGGAGTATAATAGAATTATGAATTTGGGAACACTATTTCAGAGTTTAACGCTTGTATCCGCTATCTTATCAATCTTATTGATTCTGTTGCAGCAGCGCGGCGCCTCACTTGGTGCCGGCTTCGGTAGCTCCGGTGAATTATATACTACTCGCCGCGGTCTAGAGCGCTCGTTGTACAATGCGACGATTGTTTGCGTGGTGGTCTTTATCTTGTCAATTTTATGTTTACTGCTCATTCCAGCAGCTTAAATAGGGAACGAAACTAACACAGGTATGAAACCTACATCAAAAAAGCGTGGGCGCAGTTTATCGGAAAGGTGGGAAGAGTTTTCTGAGCGTACCCGCGAAACCAGCAAAGAGCACTTTCAGGAAAACGTCATCGATCGCTTATCCAATGCGAAGCGGGTTCGCCTCTTGATTTTGGAGTGGTGTTTACTTGTCATTGTGATTATCTCGCTGGCTTTAACTCAAGCTTTCTGGTATCGCCAATCTTATTCCGTGCAGGCTTATGTTGATGGTGGTACTTATATCGAAGCGACTCTCGGTCGAGTTAATTCTCTGAACCCACTCTTTGCGACCACCGAGAGCGAAAAGGTCTTGTCTAAACTCATGTTTGCCACTTTGTCTACAATTGATTATTCTGGTCATGTCGGCCTAGGGTTGGCTTCATCTATCGTGCCAGATGATACCGGCAAGGTCTGGACGGTGACTTTGAAGGATGGCCTTAAGTGGTCTGATGGCGAACCGATTACCCTTGATGATGTCCTCTATACAGTTAATCTCACCAAGGACCCTACGGTCAACACTAGCTATAGTTCTAACTTCGCCGGTGTCACTGTCGAGCGGCATGGCGACGCGTTGATTTTCGCTCTGCCATCGGCCTATGCTGATTTCGATTCTACTTTGAACATGCCAATTTTACCATCGCACATTTTAGCCAATGTCAACCCAGGTCAGCTGCTAGAGCACAGCTTTAGCTCCGATCCGGTTACTTCCGGCGCCTTCAAGTTTAACGCCATGCAGAATGTTTCCAACGAGGGCGAGCGCATCGTTTATCTCGCCGCCAACCCTAATTATTACAAGTCCAAGCCCATGCTTAATAGTTTCGCTATTCACACGTATTCCACTACTGACGACATCGTTACCGCCATGTCCACCGGTGAAGTCACTGCTACCGCCGAGTTGTCCGCCGTCTATCGCGACCGTCTTCCGGCTGAGCTTGTCTATGAGAAGCAAACTTCGCTCGCCAGTGGCGTTTTCGCTTTCCTTAATACCACCAGCTCCTTGCTTAATAATGTCACCGTGCGCCAAGCCATCCAGAAAGGTGTCGATATGGCCGAGATTCGCTCTGTGCTGGGCGATGAATATCCACTTAACTACCCTTTGCTCACCTCTGAGCTAAATGTTGATAATTACCCAGCCTTGCCGCAGTATGATTTAGCTGAAGCTAAGAATATGCTCAGGGATACCGGCGTCGAGGGTCAAACTTTACGCCTAGTCACCATCAACACCGGCTACTTCCCGGAACTAGCCGATCGTTGGAAGGCTCAGTTAGAGCTCTTAGGATTCCAGGTGGACTTATCCGTTTACGATCCTGGCCAAGATTTCATCGCTAACATCATCCGTCAGCGCAATTACGACATTTTGCTCTACGAAGTCGAGTTTGGTGCCGATTTGGATTTATTTGCTTATTATCATTCTTCACAAGCTTCTACTACCGGCCTTAACTTATCTAATTATGCCAATGCCCTCGTTGACGATCTGATCTTGAGCTCACGGGAAACCATGAGCGTATCCGGCCGCGCCGCCAAATACGAAACCTTCCTTAAGCGCTGGGTCGGCGACGTGCCAGCCATCGGGATTTATCAAGTTAGCTTAGTTTATTATTTTAATAAAAACGTCCGTTCTTTCTCCGAAGACGATCGTTTAATCTACGCCACTGATCGTTTTGTAGATGTGGAATATTGGGCGGTCAACCAAGCCCAGAAGAACCGCACGCCGTAACATTCTAACGACCTTCCCAATCTAACACCTTTGATTTTCTTCTGATTAGTGATATAATTAAACCTATGAGAAGTTTATCAACAGATTTAAAGACAGAAATTGGCAAAAAAGTACAGGTGGCCGGCTGGGTAAATTCGCGCCGCGACCACGGTGGCTTGATTTTTATCGACTTGCGTGACCACAAGGGCATTATTCAGCTGGTTATTACGCCAGATACTGCAGCCGCCTTCGCGACCGCCGAGAAACTCCGCGACGAGTTCGTAATCAGTGCCGAAGGCACCGTCCGTGAACGCGCTCCCGAGCTCAAGAACCCCAATATCGAAACTGGCAACATCGAAATTGTCGTTGATAGCTTAGAGCTTATTACTAAATCCGAGCCGCTCCCGGTCAACACTCACGACGAAGGCGACGCTTCCAGCGAAGAAATGCGGCTGCGCTACCGCTATCTAGATCTTCGCCGCCCTTCCATGCAGCGCACTTTGAAGCGCCGTGCCGAGTATTACCGCTTCATGCGCGATTACATGGATGCTCATGATTTCATCGAGATTACTACGCCCATTCTAGCTAATTCTTCTCCCGAGGGCGCCCGCGATTTTCTCGTACCTTCACGTATTCATCCTGGTCAATTCTATGCTTTACCGCAGGCCCCGCAGCAGTTCAAGCAACTTCTCATGGTTGGCGGCGTGCCGCGCTATTATCAGATTGCGCCGTGTTTCCGCGATGAAGACCCGCGCGCCGATCGTCTTTACGGTGACTTTTATCAGCTCGATGCCGAGATGTCTTTCGTAGACGATGGCGAGGTCGTCCGTACTACAATGGAGCCGCTGATTAAGAAGCTAGTTACCGAGTTTGCTGGCAAGAAACTGCTTAGCGAAGATATTCCGCGCATTCCGTACCGCGAAGCCATGGAGAAATATGGTATTGATAAACCAGATTTACGCTATAGTTTGGAGCTTGTCGATTTAACCGATGCCCTGAAAAATGTCGAGTTCAAAGTTTTCCAGACCCCATGCGTAAAAGCTATTCGCGTACCTGGTGGCAGTAAGTTCACGCGCAAGCAGATTGACGAGTTTACCGAGCTGGCGCGCAAGAATGGTGCTGGTGGCCTCGCCTATATCCTATATGAGAATGGCACCGTGCGCAGCCCAATTGCTAAGTTTTTGAAAGAATCCGAGCTCAAAAGTATCCAGGAGCTAACCGGTGCTCAGGATGGCGACGCTGTTTTCTTCGGCGCGGATGAGCGTGACAAGGTTAATAAAGTCCTCGGCCAAATGCGCATTGCCTTCGCCGATGCTTTGCATCTCAAAGATGATAATATTTGCGCCTTGTGCTGGATTGTCGATTTTCCGTTTTACGAGTGGGATGATGGCGCTAACAAGCTAGACTTTGGCCACAACCCATTCTCCTTGCCGAAGGGTGGCCTGAAAGCTCTCCGTGAAACCGAGAACAAGCTAGACATTGTCGCCGATCAATATGACATGGTTATGAATGGCTATGAGATTTGCTCTGGCGCCGTACGCAACTACAATCCCGAAGTCATGTATGAAGTCTTTGGCGTCTTAGGCTATGGCAAAGATTATGTCGCAGAGAAATTCGGTGGTATGCTCACCGCCTTCAAGTTTGGCGCACCTCCGCACGCTGGTTGTGCTTTCGGCATCGACCGTATGTTTATGGTGCTCGAGGGCATTACCAATATCCGCGACATCGTCGCCTTCCCGAAGAATGGCTCTGGCATTGACCTCATGATGAACTCTCCCTCTACAGTTGATGATAAACAACTCGAAGAAACTTCCATTGCCATCATCAAGGATGAAGAAGAGTAGTGCCATATCATTCATAAGCCACCAACTTATGCTATAATAATTATATGGTTTGTATTGCAGCATTTATCATACTTTGTTTGGTGGGGGTCTTCGTCGCTTTCCTTAGTATTTTCCGTCGGGATATTGGCAAGAAATATTGGGCAGTTTTTAAGAAAGCTTGGGGCTGCGTTGGCAAAAAAGTCCGTCTGCAAAAGTGTGAAACCAATTTCAAAGATGATGTCAAGAATACTTTGCTTTCAAAAGTCGTCTTGAAACACCCTAAATGGGTCAAACCACTTGGTATCGCCATCGAAGTCAGCGCTGTCCTCATTGTATTCATTACGGTCTGGTCTTTGGTCGAAGCTGTCAAAGCTATCTTAGCCCTGTGGGTCTTTGGCACTTGTAATGTTTCTCAGCCGGCTAGTTGTGCTCTTGGTGCCGAAGTCTGCGGTATTGATGCCGAAGAGCCCAAGAACCCTCTCGAATGGACCGGCCGCTGGTTTAGCGAGTGGGGCGAAATCTTCGCTAATATTCCTGATCGTTTCCACGATTGGAAGGCCGAAGATTACCTCGTCGAGCCATATAGTTTTGCCGCCAAATATCAGGATGGTAAGCCTCTAGCTCTAGATATTTTCGATCCTGGCTGCTCCGTTTGCGTCCAGAGCTATCGTAACCAAAAGTCCTCCGGTTTCTTCGACCAATACAATACCGTGTTAATGGTCTATCCGATTCAGCTCCCAGATGGCACTTATAAGTTTAATAATTCCGATGTCGTAGCTCGCTATATGCACGCTGCAGACTTGATGGAAACCGAATACTCCGCCCAGATTCTTAATCGTATTTTTACCGAAGTAGATCATAACGGCGTCATGTATCAATCCATCATTATGCAAAGCACGCGCGAAGAAGCCGAAGGCATCCTGCAAAACTGGCTCAAAGAGTTTGGCATGAAGGCCAAGGATGCTACTAAGTTAATTGAGCTTGCACATAGCGAAGCTGTTGATAAAATCATGGAAGAAGTTAAGAACATGGTAGAGAATCAAATTCACGCCAAAGGCATCCCTACGATGCTTTACGGCGGGAGGAAGCATAGTGGTCTATATAAAGCAGACTAGCCTTACTATTGCCGCCTTCGCTATGCTATTCGTTGGCAGTATCCTTGTCGGGTCAGTTTTCGCCCTCGACCAAGCCCAAGAAGACGCCATCATCCAGAACTGCGACAACATCAAACAGTCGCTCATTAAGTTACAACATGCCGACTCGCGTACTCGCACTTATCTTGGTTCTGCCTACGAAGCTATCTCCGGACGCTTCATTACACCGCTCAACTTACGCTTAGTCAAAAATAACTTGCCTTCTACCGAACTCCTCAAGATTCAGAGTGAGTTCAATACTTCACAGACCGCCTTTCGGGATCAATATGTCGAATACATGCGCGAGCTCGAGGGCTTAATCGCCACCGAGTGCAAATCTCATCCCGATGAGTTTTCTCGTAAGCTCGAAACCACACGTACCAAGCGCGAAGCATTACGCCAGACCACCAAAAAAATCTCTGAGCTCGTCAACCAGCAATATGCTACCGTAGAAACTTTGCGAGGAACTCTATAATGGAAGAAGTTAATGGCAAGCGGAATCTCATCATCCTCGGAGTGGGCGCTATTTTGATTGCTGGTATTACTACTAGCCTTAGCCTCTGGATTTATCGCAGCAC
Organism: uncultured Candidatus Saccharibacteria bacterium; assembly: GCA_964443595.1. Lineage (GTDB taxonomy): Bacteria > Patescibacteriota > Saccharimonadia > Saccharimonadales > Saccharimonadaceae > Nanosyncoccus. The sequence goes on along the minus strand of CAYUDH010000020.1, from coordinate 3,253 downwards.
TGGTGATATTTATCTCGATCGCTCTCGCCCAGGCTATCTGCCCGACGACCAAGAAGTCGAGGAAGGCTCTAATAATTCCAGCAGTAGTTTTGTCTTTAACGAGAATGGCGGCGAGCTAACTCAGAAAGAGCTGGATGAATATCTTAACGAGCTCAAAGCCGTCAACGACCGCATCAAAGCTCTATCTGACCCTTACGCTCCCGGCCCACTTTCTAACGAATCTCTTGGCATTCCCGCCAGCGAGCAACCTCAGTCCAGCGAAAAGGACTAAAAAGTCCCTACCGACTCATCCGAAGCATCGCGCGAAGTAAGGATAAACCGCGTCGCCGCCGACTCTTGGTTGCCTGCATAGACCAGCTTTCTCAGCCAGAGATCGGCTGGACCAGCCGTCATCAGTAGTACTAAGTAGCCTTTTTCATGCCAGCGCATCAGCTCCGCTCCTAGCTTCTCATCCAGCTCTGCCGGTTCTGCGATTTTTTTGTTAGATAATACGTTGATAAAATCGGCCGGTTTTAGTACCTTGAGCTTAGGATCCTCGCGGGTGAGATAAGTCGGCAGCCAATATAGCTTTTCTACTCCCTCAAATGCATCCGCATATTGCTCAATTAGCTCAGCCTGGCGGGTATTTTGGTGTGGCTCGTAGACCGCTACCACGCCCTTCAGCCCTCGCCGCTCCGCTTCTTCCAGCGCAATTTGTACAGTAGCTTTAACCTCCTCTGGATGGTGTGCGTAGTCAGAATAATAACCTTCAGAAACTTGTTCAAATCTTCGCCCCACGCCCGGGAATTCATTAATCACTTTCACAATCTTCTTACGACCCGCATTGGTGAAGCGCGCAATCCCGCGTGGCTTTGGCATCATCCGCTGCAGGGCATCTACTGCCAAAGTTGCGTCGAAACGCCTCGCCTCACCCGCCAGATTAATCTCAGTCGCAATTTCGTTACCATGGATCACCTGTTCGCTCTGGTTTTCAAACTGCCAAAACGCTTCCTTATAGGCTCGTTCATCTGGATAAATATCTGGGTGGTCAAAAGACACTGTCGTAATCACCGCTAGCCACGGCCGGAATGCTAGGAAATTACGATCATATTCATCCGCCTCGTACACGAAATATTTCGACTTTGGGTCATACCTACCGGCCGGCGCAAAGGGTAGAGTTGTGCCAATCAGGTAAGATACCGGAATCCCCAGTTTCAGGCAAGCCCAAACAATCATCGCCGTCGTAGTAGTTTTGCCATGCGTGCCAGCCACGGCCACCATCTGCAGCTTAAGCTTCTTTACTAGATAGCTAATCAGCTCATCGCGCTTAGTGATATGTTTGATCTTAAGCTTTTTTGCCATCACAAGTTCTGGATGATCTTCTAGCAGCGCTGAAGTATAAACAAACCAATCCACGCCTTCACTCTTGGCGCGGGCTTTCAAAAACTCCCCGTCCTGCTCACCCAAGTAGATTTTAATGCCATTATTGGTCAGCTCTGGAGTAATCGCTCCCGGCTGACGGTCCGAACCAAACACTCCCATGCCTGCATTTTTCGCCATCAGCGCTAGCGGCCCCATGCCTGTACCAGAAATACCAGAAATATAAATATTCATGAGCTTATTGTAGCACATTTCTCGAATAATTTCACCGTGCTCACGCAATCTTTTGGCTTTTCCATAAATATGCTATAATAGAATCAACAATGGGTGGTAAAAGATCAAACCGAATACGCGAGTTTCTCAAGAAATCTTTTAGGTCAGTGCACACTTGGCAACTGATTGTCATTTTGATTCCGCTCCTATTCTTCACGGCGACTTTGCTGCGCTTTGATCATTTGCGCATGGTAGAGCTAAGATCGGCAGTATTAGCCGCCGACCAAGCGGGGAACGACGAAGACATCCAGAAAGCTCTCACCGAGCTCAAGGAATATGTCTATTCTCATACCGTGATTAACGTCATGGAAGTCAACGGTGTGCAACAAGTCATCTTTGGCACCGGACCATTTTATCTCGAGCAGCAGTATCTACGCGCCGCCAATGCCGCCATCGAGGCGGTCAGCGATCAACTAGCCGATGACTCCAACCCTAATGGCAACATCTATGCCACAGTCGCCGGGATTTGTCAGCCACTAGCTATCGCCAACGGCTGGAAGTGGTCTGATCAGGGTTATCTCGACTGTTGGACTTCCGAGCTCGCTAAATACCCCGAGGCCGACATTACGGATAACACTCTAACCGCCAACGTCCCATCCACCGAGCTATATCGCCATAACTACGCCTCACCTATCTTCTCCTGGACTCTAGCCGGCTTCGCAATTATCGTCTGCCTCGTCCTCGCAGTCGTCATTCTCGTACGGGTTGTAATCTGGGCTGCCCTCAAAGTCGCCCTTCTCTTCTTAAAATAAGGTCAAAAATACCTATTTTTCTTGAGCTTAACAGAGATAACCATAAGATTTTTTCATAATTCTCAATAAAACCCCTTGACGGTGGTAGTTTTTCGGCTTAAGATAAGAGTATAATAATCTAAGGAGGACTAATGGCCTATCAACATACCAATAGTAAAGGTATTACCTACTATCTGCACAAATCCGAAGTTACTTTGCGTGGTGGCAAGCCGCAGACGATTTATTTCTTCACTAAGACTGCAGAAGGCGGTAAAGGCACTCCGTGCGACTTACCAGAAGATCGTGTTGTGAATGAGAATCCACGCAATGGCTTCTTGACTTTGAAGAAAAAAGCAGCTTAGTTTATTGCACGGGAAATATTTAGGTACAAAAATCTCTACTCCTCCGCGGGGTAGAGATTTTATTTACCACACAAACCTTATAAAAACCTAAAAATATGCTATAATCATAAAGTATGAGTAAAAAGTTACAACCAAAGCTTCTGCGCGCAAGCGTGGATTGATTGAATTCGCCGCAGGCGCAGGCTTAGCGGCTATTGGCGGCATCGCTACGATGGCTTCTTACAATGCAGCACGGGCTGGCGAATCTTATACCGTTTATACTGGCGTGATTGCGCTTGGCATCGTCTATGCCGTGGTCGGCCTCTGGCACGTCGCCTTTCCGAAGGTCGACAAAGACACCGAGTCCAAAGACTCTGTCAAAGACGCCAAAGCTACCGACGCCGAGATCGTCAAGGAAGAAGAATAAAATCTCGCCCAAATCGCAAGGGTGGGCTTGCAGATTTTGGAAGTTTTTGTTATAATGTACTCATACCTTGCGCCTGTGGTGGAATTGGTAGACACGCTACCTTGAGGTGGTAGTGGCCATTT
>CAYUDH010000019.1:0-17505 GCA_964443595.1 uncultured Candidatus Saccharibacteria bacterium | reverse complement strand
CTAGAGCATCATCAACTTTTACCATAAAACAACAACTTAGTAGAAATCCTCATTCCACTAAGGCTAACAAGCTTCATAGTAAAAGTACTTATTTCTACAAAAATGGTAGTTCTAGTAGTAAGTCTAAGCCTTCGGCACGCATCTTCCATAAGGCGTCGTTTCTCGGCTGCGCCGGGTGCGATTTGCGCAAGCGGGAGCTTTGCAATACTCGGCTTGCTCGCAATGAGCAGAGGCGCACCGGATGCCGTTGGAATGATCGTGCCGTAAGGCGACTGTCTAAACTGACTTATGTTGTACCCAGTGTCTGCACTTTGGCTCTCCTGATTGGTGGAATCATCGTCACCAACCCATCCATCAATAGCACCGCCGTCTTTGCAACAGAACCAACAGACCGCGCCGCGACACCAGCCTTATCCCTAGCACTCAAGCCCGGCGAAACTGCTTCTCAGACCACCGAAGCCCAAGCAGGAACCATCGCCTATCGAACTAACACTTTCACCGTTTCCTCACAACAATATAAAGCTTATAGCATCTACGTTTCTGGCATCAACGGTCAAACTTCCAACTTAATCGGCAAACAAAACCACTCTAATATCATTACCGGCGTCGGCAGCAATGTAGCAGCCGACGGGAGCTTCCCTGATAATCGTTGGGGTTATGCCGTATCCAGTACCATCCCCAGCGACATCAATGCCTTTGTCCCCACCCTCAAATACACTACTGTACCAAATTACAGCAGTACCATTCCTGAAGCTTTCACTCACATCGTTGCCTCGCCCAACACAGCGTCAACTCAAGATTTCCTAATTTCTTTTGCTACCAAGTTCGGCACCGACATGCCCGAGGATAACTACCAGACCAACGTCATGCTTTCGGTCGTAGGGGACCCTTCCACTACGGTTAATTACAGCATTTCCTATAACGCTAATAGCGGCACCAACGCACCCACCGACCAAAACTTCACCGATGATTCCGGCGCTCAGTCCTATACCACAGCCCTGCCCACTGCTGTACCTACTAGGACCGGTTATTCTTTCCAGGGCTGGGCTACTACCAGTAGTTCCTCTACTGCACAATATCAGCCCGGCATGAACGTCACTATCCAGAACACCAGCCCAAACCTCACTCTCTACGCCGTATGGAAGACCGCACCTTTTAGCGGTATCACCACCATGCAAGAAATGACCAAAACCGTCTGCGATGCCGCTACAGTTGGTACCGAAGATATCCTCGAAGATACTCGTGATCGCCAAAACGGTGTCGCTGGCACCGGGAAAAGGTACTTCATCACCAAACTCGCCGATACTAACTGCTGGATGACGCAAAACTTAGACTACGACGGCATGGGCACAAGAGTACAAGATTTAGCTCTGTGGGACGGCGGTACCGGCAGCGGTCACGTTTCTGTAACAACATTAGCCTACTATGATCCCGGAGCATACTATTATGCCAACGGCAAAACCAAAACTCCCATTGCCACCGCCAGCCACCAAGCCGACCTACACTATAGCATCGGAAACTACTACTCATACGGCGCTGCCATAAAAGTCTGTCCAAGCGGTTGGAATTTAGCAAATTACGAGAAAATCTTTCAGAAATACAACATCAATAGCAGCAACGCTGCTGGCCAAATCTCTACTAGCCCCCTCTTCTTCGTACTTGGCGGCAGTATCAACAAAAACCTAATTGAGGGCGGAACCTCTGGCAATTATTGGAACTGGACCCTAGTCCTAAATACCGATAACCCCTATCGCTTAACCTTCAACGACACCAGTTACTCAACGTCTTACCTTGATGCCACTGACAGCCGCATCGGCATGTCCGTTCGTTGTCAATATGGGAGCGTCGGCGGCAGTGACGGTGCACCGGACTAGGCCATCCTCCAGACTCTCTGCAGAATATCACTCAGCCAACCTCCATCCCCCAGCTCCTGGGGGATGTAGAGCCACAAGAATAAAGGCTTGACCTCGCCGTATTAAAGTACCCAATACCGCAACCCAACATATATGCTCCTATATAAACAAGCCCCGTACAAAAATCAATGATGACGAACTAAACCACTTTTGCTATAATTAAATCAGAACAACCAGCTAATACTTTAGCACAATATCGTATATCCCCTATTTACATTTTAGCAATTTTATGTTAAAATAAGCACAATGGAGAAAAAATCATGAGTAATACAAAACAACCAACCTCAATGAGCAAGCACCTGGCCGAAACTATCAACTTTTTTATTCTCCGCTCGAACGAATCAAGCGGTAAACTACCTATTACCAACAAAAAGCTTCAAAAACTACTTTATTACGCACAAGCATGGAATTTAGTTTTTAATGATAAAAAATTATACACAGAAGATATAGAAGCATGGATTCACGGCCCCGTCATCCCTGTAGTTTATCATAAATATAAAGCTTTTGGCCGTATGCCAATCCAAGAAGATGTATCTCTTGATGAAACAGTATTCACTCACAATGAACTTGATGTTTTAGAACAAGTATGGAAAGTATATGGCAAGTTTGATGGCGATTATTTAGAAATGCTATCTCATTCTGAAGATCCATGGATTATGGCACGAGGAAAAGCAGAAGTCACCGAAAGCTGTACTACGGTAATCGATCCACTCGTAATGCGCGACTTTTATACTGCAAAGAATAAATAACCGAGCAAGCGCTTAATGACAAAAAAGATTAAGAGAAAGAATGCTAAGCCGGCAGGGGGTCGCACCCATATTAACCCCATGAACGCAGAAATGCCCGATGCCATCGGGAACAATTATTTTAGTATTGGCTTTCGGTATTTCAATGATAATCTATGCGTACTCAAAAAAGTAGACCCAAAAGTTTCTCGCAAAGTCCACGAGATATACAGAAACCTAGGCAAATGCTCTTCTATCTCAGAAACAAGAGAGCTTCCTCATGATATTAAACCCATAACCAATTCCAACCATTACACACAATATTACAATGGGCTAACAGAAGACGTCGATGTATACGAGTTTGATGCAGGCGTATGTCGAGGATTCTTCTTTTTTGACACTTCAAATAATCTTATCAATATGATTGCCATAGATCACCATCCAGAAAACCAAAAACATAAGAAATAGCATCTCCAGCACCGAGCACTCACCATTATCACTGACACGAATTCCCAACCGATTACCCCTCCAACATCTTACACACCACCGCCACAATCAGCCCTTTCTCCCGCGAGTCGCTCTCTGCAATCATCAACGTCAGCGCCGTCAAAGCCCGGTCAGATATCTTCGTCTGACCGTCTTTGGTTAGTTGATATTCATTCATCGTCAAAAACATCATAAACAGCAGCGCCCCAATCCGCTTATTCCCGTCGAAAAACGGATGATCTTTGATGATGAAATACAGCAAATTCGCCGCCTTCTCCGCCACCGTCGGATACACATCTTCCCCGCCAAAGCTCTGATACACCGCCCTGAGCGCCCCGTCAAACGCATCGCCTCGCGGCTGCCCAAACATCTCCCCCGCCTGTACATTTTCTCTTAGCTGCGCAATCATCGCCATACATTCATCCATCGCCATCACCCGCTTCGCTTTGCGCTCATCCTTCAGCCGTACAAACCCTTCATCATACTCACCCAGCGTCCGGAATGTCTGCGCATATCGCGTAATTACTTCCAGCACCCCCTTCGCCTCGTCCTCCGCAAACTCCGCCTGCGTCATCAGCCGTTTCACTATCCCCAGCGCCCCGCTCACCTCTTCCAGCTGCTTGCTCGAGAGTTCCGTCAGCCGCCGCTCATTCACCACCGCGCCATTCACGATGTACTCATGCAAAATCTTCGTCGCCCAAATCCGGAAATCCGTCGCCTTCCGCGAGTTCACCCGATACCCCACCGAAATAATCGCATCCAGATTATACGTCTTCACTACGCGTGTTACCTCTCGCTCCCCCTCCGTGGCAACTTGTACATTTTTTGTACAAGTTCGCTCTTCCTCCAATTCCCCCTCTTGGTAAATCGACTTCAGATGGCGTGCAATCGTCTGCGGTGTGATGTCAAACAGTTCCGCCATCTGCGCCTGCGTCGCCCAAATCGTATCCGCATCAGCATCCAAGCAAAATCGCACCTGCTTCCCACCAGTTTCATAAATCATCATTTGTTCGCTCATTGTACCTCCTGGCTTTAATTAATACTCTCATTATAGCAAAATACCCCAGTTATAACAACCCCCAACTTGTACAGCCTATACAAGTTCAACGCACATTTTCCGCATTAAACCTATTAAACCATATCAAGCCCAAACCCTAACCCAAACCCTAATCGCCACAAAAATAAGGGCTTGGCCCGATACTTACGCATCAGGTCGCCCTTACCTATCTCCATTATACCACAAATCCGCCCGAAACAAAAATAAAATACATTCATCCCGCCAACTCGAACCCTTTGCCCTCATTAGGCTAGTTCAAGGAAGCGGCGAGCAGCGGGCTGAGCCGTACTCAGCCTTTCCAACTTGAATCCTTTGTCCCTGAGCGAGCTAATACGCGAAGAGGATGAAACGCGGAACGAGCCGCACTCCTTTTTTGCTATCTCGACCCTTTGTTCTAAGTGAATTAGTACGAGGAAAAGCTGAAGCGCGGAGTAAGACGTACTTAAGGTACGGCGCACGAGCACTGGAAGCTTTGACGAAGTAATAACCGCTTAGAACAAAGGCTATTCTTTGTTCAACCCGGCCAATTGGTCAAACTCTTCCATCGAATGTATCAACACATCCCTCGGCTTATGCCCATTCGCTGGGCCAATCACGCCAATCTCTTCTAGCCAAATCGCCAGCCCCGACACGAACCCATGCCCCTTCCCCAGCCACGTCTGCAAGCTCGCCGTCGAGAACTTCCCATTCCGTAGCGTCACTTCAATCGCCTTACGCACCACTGGGTCATTCGGATCATACCGCCGGCCTAGGTCGCCAATCGCACCACCATCCGCCGGGCCCATGCCCTTAATCTGCACCACCTGAGCGATCACTTCATTATTATACTCCGGCGCCCGCTGTGCTCTTAGGAAATCCGTCACTCGCGCCACATCTTCATCACTCGCCCACGCGCCCTGAATCCGCCGCGGTTTGCCCATCATCTCGGTCGTCAGCATCAGCATATCGCCCTTACCTAGCAGCTTCTCCGCCCCGCTCTGGTCTAGCATAATCCGCGAATCAATCTGGCTCCCCACCGCAAAGGCAATCTTCCCCGGAATATTCGCCTTAATCAAGCCAGTAATCACCTTCGCCTCCGGGCGCTGCGTCGCCAGCACTAGATGAATCCCCGCCGCACGACCCTTCTGCGCTATCCTTACGATCAGCATTTCCAAATCTTTTCCCGCCATCATCATCAGATCCGCCATCTCGTCAATGATAATCACAATGTACGGCATCCGCTCACCTTGCTGTTCCGTCGCCTCCGCATCATCAGTCGGTTCCTCTACAGCTTTCTCATCAGCGCCTGGCTTCTTACTCGCCTTTTTAGCTTCCGTTTCTGCTCGCGCCGCCATCTTCGTATTATAATCGACGATGTTCTTCACCTTCTCTTCCGCCATAATCGTATAGCGTTTTTCCATCTCGTTCACCGCCCACTTCATCGCCGACAGCGCCTTCTCCACCGACGTAATAATCGGCGTCAACAGATGCGGAATATCATTATACTGCACCATTTCTACTTGCTTCGGGTCCACGATAATCAACTTCATATCGCTCGGCGCATTGTGATACAGTAGCGAAGAAATCAAAGTATTCGTCATCACCGACTTACCCGAACCAGTAGTACCCGCAATCAATAAGTGCGGCATCTTCGCCAGGTTCGCCACCACCGCCTTACCAGAAATATCCTTCCCCACCGCAAAGGTCAACGGCTCATCCGTCGAATGCTTCCACTCTGGGCTTTCCAGCACTCCACGCAACCTCACATCCGCCGACTTCACATTCGGCACCTCTACACCCACCAAACGTGTGCCCGGGATCGGCGCCTCAATACGAATCTTGTCTACCGCTAGATTCAGTGCTAACTCCTTATCGCGCGCTAGAATCTTCGACAAATTCACCCCTGAAGGTGGCCGCATCGTGTACTGCGTAATGCGTGGCCCCTTATTCGCCTCACCCATTTCTACGTCAATCCCAAAGTCCGCCAACGTCGACTTTATCAGCGCCGCGTTCTGCCGCACATCCCCCGCATCCGCCGCCGACTGCTTCTTCTCTAGCAAATCCAGCGTCGGCATTTTCCAGTTCGGGTCCGTCACCGCCACCAACGCTCGGTCCGTCGCCTTTTCCGTCACTGCTTCCGCCTTCACGGCCTCCACCGGTATCTCCGCTTCTACCTTTTCTTTCTTCTTTCCAAAATGACTAAACAACCCACCCTTCTCGCGCGCCGGCTTTGCTTCCGTCGTATTCGCCCCCGAATTATCATTAATCTCCACCTCCAGGTCAGACAGCTTCGGCGCCGGCTTCAGCTTCTCTTTCGGCTCGCGCGTCTTCTTCTCTACCTTCGCTAGCTCCTCTTCCTTCTTCTCTGTCGTCCGGAACAAATTCCCAATCGCATGAAACACCGTCACCGGGTTCATCTGCAAGATAAATAATAATGTCACAAAAATCAATATAATATATATAATAATCGCTGCACTCGGGTTCAAAATCTGCACCATGAAACTATTCAGCCACTCACCCACCATTCCACCGTTCGGGTGCTTCTGTCCCACCGTCGACAGCCCAAAAACTCCCGCCGCCCACAGCACCATCAGGATCGAAGCCATCCACATCACGGGCGGCAAACGGTTATGCTCACTCCGGAAAATCTTCACCGCCAGCCACGCTAGCAGCGCCGGCAGCAAGTACCTCGCCCGGCCAATCCATTCTTCCAGGATTCCATCCGTCGCGTTTAGCAAATCTCCCCCGTCCCCCATCCAAGCAAAAACCAGCACCACCGCCACGAACAACATCAAAATCGCAATAATCTGCCGCCAAAATCCCCCCGGGAGCTCATACTCCGGCGTTGATTTTGCTGTAGTTTTCTTGCGACCACGTGTCGACTTTTTCGCTGTCGACTTCGCAGCCGGCCTCCCTGTTTTTGTTGACCTCGTCTTTGCCATAACATCATTATACCATAATCTTCGCAAAGTCTAGAGCATAAATCTGCTTAAAGTTGATTTCTACCTCAAGTAGTGCTACGATTAAGGGGACGAACTTCGTCGCACCTTTTGAGAGGAGATGAATCTATGAGCACCACGCCACGCTACCGCGAATTTTCCCTCGCTGAAATTCAACAGCAATATGCACCGCGCCACGTCTACGATGACGGAGAAAATTTCGTCATCAAGCCGAATAACCGCGCCGAGGGCCCCATCCGTTTCGCCATCCCCAAGGTCCTGCCTGTCGACACCACCGGCCGCCTGATCGACCCCACCCTGGCTATGCCCGACAAAGACCATGCGCTCTGCCACGAAATCCGCCTAATCTGTTCCGATATGATCTACACCCATCTTGGGCACTATACGCGCATTTCCGCACCCCGCAAAAACAAGTCACCCGTCTACCAATTATTGCTCGACGGTTATAATTCTGCCGACGCGCTCCGTCTAGAAATTCACTACCACAACATACCCGCCTGGGGCATCCACCATCGCCCATTGCCCGCCGAGCGCCTGCCCGGAGAGATTCTACTTTACGACAGCCAACCCCTAAACGGCATCCACTGGGTAGATTTCTGGCTCATCAAAATCGACCAGCGGCTCCACAGCTTCCGCGAGCGCTACGCCGATTACCAAGCCCGCCGCCTCGTTCAGCCCTAGCTCTAATCATAAATCCCTCCCCACCACCAATCCCCCGGCCACCCGTCGGGGGATTTCCATACCCAATAACACATGCCCAACAATTCTCCTCGCAACCCGCCAACAATGTTATAATAATATTAATAGCATAATCGGAATTAAAACATGAACGATCAACCACCATATAGTAACCCCATTTCAAATCAACCAATCAATACATTTCCTAACACTCCGCCCCAGACACCCCCTATTACTAAACCGACTAAAACCACTCCTTACAAAATCACCATCGCGGTTTTGTCCGTCATCGCCGTCGCGCTAGGCGTCACCAGCCTCTTACTTTTCCTCCAGCATCAAAAGCCAGCCGATAACACCACTCCACCTACCGACGATACTCCTTCTACTGCTACCGAAGAGCTCGCCCAATACGCCGAACAAATCACCGCTGTCGAGCAACTCGTCGAAGACCTCAAGCAAGAAACTTCCAAGCACTTAATCATGGATATGCATAATGATTTTGGTGGCACTTATCAAGTTTCTCTCAATTTCTTCAAAGAGTTCAACGAAAGCTTTGTTTTCTATCAAACCGGCGAAGACATCAAAGCCTACCTCCCCATCACCCAGACTTTTGGCTTCGGTATTTTTCCCAACCAATCTCAAACTTTCTACACCGAGCAAATCATCTCCGAGATTATATCCAGTAACGACTTCCAGACCGCCATTGATAACTTCTTCGCCCAAAGAGGCTTCCACAAAACCGACGGCGGGCAATTTTTCAATCCAGAAACCAATATCGCCTGTAGTGGGGTTGTAGGGCATGTCGCCTGCGCTAATTTATCCTGGATCAATCCCGAACAAATCACTCTCGGCCAACAATTAGCTACCGCCTACGGCAAAGACATCCGCTTTGATGCTCCACTCATCATCAAAGACAGTTCTTATAGTCCGTATCAAACCGTCTCCGTGCCTATCAGCACACCAGGTGCCTTCCAGGGTGGTGCCTTAGGCCTATTTTACCGCTCCAGCCCCGAAAGTAATTGGCAATACTTCACCGGCACCCAAGCTGTTCTATCCTGCTCCGACTACAATACTGACGACCTGAAACGCGCCTTCGCCGGCAGCGTCTGCTACGACGAAACCACCCAATCCAACTCCACCGTCCAACCATAAGCCCAACTATCCGCTACAACGAAACCGTTCCGATAAACTCCACCGTCCAGCCCTAAACTCAGCTATAAATCCATCCACTACCACGAAAATCCCCCGACCATCAATCGAGGGATTTTTTCACATTTATTTGTATTCTCTCCCACCCCACGAGTGCCGAAAAATGCCTATTAATCTACAAAATAGACTAATCGCCTTAACTACAAGCTAATACTAGAACCTGCAACAACAGTCTGTGTCACTTTTCGAAGGACCTAAGACTTGGGCGAGCGCCCCGGAGCGGCCCGAGAAAAGTCGGCACAGGCTGTTGTCACAAATCGACTTTAGCTAAGCGTTAATACATCCCGCCCATATCGTTATTAGTAGCCCCCGCCTGTTTTTCAGGCACATCCACTATCAGCGCCCCCATAGTAATCGCCGTCGCCGCAATACTCGTCGCACTTTGCACGGCTTCTTTCGTTACCTTCGCCGGGTCAATCACACCCGCCTTCTTCAGGTCAATTAGCCCTGCCGCTGGATCCATCACGTTTACACCATAGCCCGGCTTCGCTTTCTCCACTTCCGCCAGTAGAGCTTGCGCGTTCAAGCCCGCGTTCTCCATAATGTGTACAAATGGTGCCTTCAGCGCCCGCTTCACAATCTTCGCGCCATCGCTATCATCTTTCAACTGATCGGCTAGCTCCACTAGCGTCACGCCACCGCCAGTCACGATGCCTTCTGCCAGCGCCGCTTTTGTCGCCGCCACTGCATCATCTACCCGGAACTTCTTCTCGTCAATTTCGGTTTCGCTCGCGCCGCCAACTTTAATCACCGCTACTTTACCGAGTAGTGCCGCTGCCCGCTTTTCTAGCTCCTCCCGAGCATAGTCGGACTTTTCTAGTTTCGCTTGCGACTGGATTAGGCTAATCCTATCCGCCACCATCTTCTTATCACCCGCACCCTTGATGATGGTCGTTTCGTCTTTCGTCGCAATCACTTTACCGCAAGAGCCCAGCACTTCCATGCCTACTTCTTCTAGCTTCATACCCTTATCGGTAGAAACCACCGTGGCATCGGTCAGGATTGCGATATCCTCCATGATCTCCTTCCGACGATCGCCAAAGGATGGTGCTTTCAGCACTAGCGTATTAAACACGCCTTTCAATTTGTTTAGCACCAGCACCGACAAAGCTTCGCCTTCCACTTCCTCGGCGATAATCACCAAGTCTTTCCGGCCAGCTTGCGCGCACTGCTCTAATAGCGGAATCAGCTCATTCGCACTGCTAATTTTCTTGTCCGTCACCAGCACTAGTGGCTTCTCAAACACCGCTTCTTGCCGGTTCACATCCGTCACAAAGAACGGCGAGGAATAGCCCTTATCATAGGTAAAGCCCTCTACAATTTCTTGCTCCATCTCTAGGCCTTGACCTTGTTCCACGGTCACCACGCCGTCTTTACCGATTTTGCTAATCACATCCGCAATCAGCTGACCAATCTCCGCATCACCAGCTGAGATCGAAGCCACCTCCGCCACTTTTTTATCGTTGCCTTCAATTTTCTCGGCCGATTTTTCAATTTGTTTGATTATTTCCGCCCCTGCATCTTCGATGCCTTTGCGAAGCTCCATCGGGTTCACCCCCGCCGCGATCAATTTATTTGCTTCATTAAGAATATTGTAGGTCAAGACCGTTACGGTCGTCGTACCATCTCCCGCCACCTTATTGAGTTTTTGAGCCGCCGACTTGATTAGCTTGGCACCAATCTGTTCGCCAAGATTCTCTTCCGTCGCGCCCAAATCTACCGCTTCCGCCACCGTCACGCCATCATGCGTAATAGTCGGCGCTCCATATGATTTCTCAATCACCACGTTCTGCCCTTTTGGCCCAAACGTCACCTTGACTGCATCATATAGTTGCTTCGCGCCACTGAGAATTTTATCTCTAGCGTCCGCTGCGTAGAAAATTTTCTTCATGTTGCTCCTTTCTCTTTAACTCCACACTTTTCACGTAAACAGTTTATAAATTTCTTGTACTCGTCGTGCGACCCGGTGAACGCAAGGGTCGCCACATAAACTTTATTGTAAAACTGCTAAAACGTCTTCTTCCTTAAGAATAATGTAATCCTTACTGTCAATCTCCACATCCGTCGTCGAATACTGCTTGTAAACGATTCTTTCACCTTTCTTGACTACTTTCACGTCCGGACCGACCGCTTCCACGACCGCGTACGCCGGCTTTTCTTGTGCTTCACCGAGCAAGATGCCAGACTTGGTCGCTTTCATTGGCTCTTCTTTAATTGCTACCACCCTATCTTGTAGAGGTTTTAGTTGCATGTTATCTCCTTTCGTACTTCCATCATAGCACAGTTAATTAGCACTTGCAATAGCCGAGTGCTAGATTCTTGCCAAAATTAAGCCAAATTTTACCCTCGCCCCTATTGATACTGCTTTATTAATCTCTCAGTTCTAGATTATTAGGGCAACCGTTCCATAAATATCTTTTTCGCAGGGCCTAAGACTTGGGCGAGCGCCCCGGAGCGGCCCAAGAAAAAGTATATTTATGGAGCGCCCTTCAGCTATCTCTACATTGACAAATCCTCATTTTCTAGTATAATTTCTATCATAGATTTCTCTAGCACCTTCCCATCAATGTTAAAGGAGGCATTATCCATGTCAAAATCCACTGCTAATCTGCCCGACATCCCTCCGCGCGACCTGCTCGCCTGCGACGCCCTTCCTCACCTCAAAGTTTTCACCCGCGATCAGCTCCTGTTCCTCGGCCGCAACAATCTCCAGCATCTCCGCAGCGTCTGGCGAACCATGCTCCGCACTTCCCGGTCCATCCTCAATACCCGCCAAGAGCTCCTCAGCCTCATCGAGGGCAAATCCCCCGCCGAGCTCCAAGCTCTTGTCGCGCAATACGATCATCCCGATTACCCCTCCCAGAACTCTAGCCACAAAGGCGAAAGGCTCGCCCCCGCCGACCCTTCGGCCGCTTCCCGCGCCCCTGGCTCCACTACTTTCAACATCTGTGGCTGGTGCAAATATGCCCACTGCTACCTCCATCCCGATAGCCACGCCTATGTGCCCCACGAAACCCGCGTCTTCCGCCCCAGTTGCGGCCTACTCAGCGACGACTGGCAAAGCGATTACGAGCATAATTACAATTACCCTTGTCCCCTCACGCATTCTAGTCCCTCTAGCGATTATCCCGGTGCCGTCTGCGCCAACCTCCACGCCCGCCACGACCGTCTTCTCTCCTACCACCAGCAAGTTTCCGAATATGTCGCCCATCTCAATGCCCTCATCACCATCGCCGAGCCCAAGCCTCTCTTCCCACCTTACCGCCGCGAAAAACACTACCCCATCGGCACCCCCGTTTATTTCGTTTACAGTGCTTTTAGTCCATGCAGCACTATCCCTCACCCCTTTGGTTGGCACCTCGAGAAGCCCAAAGCCAGAGTCAGCCGCGGCACCGTCATCGGTTATGAACCCAATAGATACACTCCTAGTTACGTTCTTACCGCTTTCTCCACCGACGCACCCAACACGCAGCCGCACGCCATCCAGTACGACTTACCTTGGCTCCTCTCCTTCGAAGAGCTCACTTATCTCCTCGACCACCCCGACTTTGCTCAAATCTGGCTCACCGCCTGCGAAAACGACGAATCCGACGTCGTCAATGCCATCACCTTCTATCACCAGCATCACTACCTCATCATTGAGTACACCTAGCCCCGCACCTCTTCTACTTCCAACTATACCGCAAAGGAGTTGTTCTTATGTACGACTATGCAAAAGGCGGCCCGTTCCCACTCCAGTATTACCTCGACGCCTCTATCACTACACCCCCCCCCGAGGACCTTATCCCCGCCGCCAAATTTCCCGACCTCCACCCCCATACCGAGGAAGAGCTCCTCGCCCTCGGCCGGCCGACCATCCAGCAGCTTATCACCTATTGGCGAACCATCGAAGAACATCTCATCGCCGAAAACAACGCCTTCCGTACCGCCGAGCAGCTTATTGACACTCTCGAGGATATTGGCTTCAACGAAATCGACTACTGGCACAGACACATGGATTACAGCAGTCCAGCCTGCCCCGAAGCTTTTCGTACTCACCGCGGCACTTTCCGGTACTGTCCATATTGCTACTTCGGTCGGCACACCGGCGACGACAAATCTACCGGCTACTCCTGTCGAGCCTGGTACGACCCCAGCGCCGCCGCCAACCGCCCATTTGACGCTCCCTGCATCTTCCACGGCCATACCACTTCTGCCCTCCGCGCCAGCTATCACATCTTCCGCGCCCGACACGACGAAGTCGCCATCAAGCTCCACACCGCACATGCCTACATTGCCTATCTGCAAGGCCTCCTTTTTCCGCGCCTTCGGGTCTAACCCACCCAGCCTAATGCCCCCTCATGGGGGCATTTTTCTCACATCAAATTACATTCTCACACTACCCCCAGCATCAAATCAAAACCGCACACTCTCACATCAAACCAACCTCCTCAAACCATCTTATTACTTCTCAAATCACTTGACAACCACAAATCACCATGCTACACTTAAATTAAGTAAATAAAATTCAAAGGACACAATCAAATGCAAATCGTTTCCACCATCTCAAAGGGCATGCAAATCACCATCCCCAGCGCTTTGCGCCAAAAACTCAATATCAAACCCGCCGACCAGATCGTCTTCGACCTCGACACCACCCCCGTCACCGTCAAAAAAGCTCAGACTCTTGACGAGCAAATCGACGAAATGATCGCCGCTTTTGACGCCATCAATGCCGAAGATGAGAAGCATCTCACCCCCGAGCAAAGAGAGCTCAATAAAAAGACCGCTGGCTGGACCGTCAACCAGTACCACGAATACTTCGATAACTTACCAAAAACTAAAGCTTACATCAAGGAGAAATATGGCCTTTAAGACTTGTGAATCACTCGACACCAACGTAATCCTGAGGCTCATGCTCGGCGACATTCCCGAGCAGCGCGAAAGAGCCCGCGAACTACTTCGCCGCCCAGGAATATGCTATCACATCTCCGATCTCGCCATCACCGAAGCAGTCTACGTCATGCAAAGCAACGGCAAATCCCGGCCTTCAATCATCACACTGCTACAACAGCTATTCAAATCTCTCAACGTCAACGCCAACTTTGCCCTCTTTGACCAAGCCTTCCCCATGTACCTCGAGCACCCCAAGCTCAGCTTCAACGATTGCTGCCTATCCGTTTATGCCGCCCTCAACCAAGCCGAGCCCCTCTGGACCTTCGACCAAGCCCTCGCCAAGCAGTCCCCCACCGCCAAGCTCCTCGCCTAGCCGCATCAACTTCATAGAATATAATTATTATTCACCGTTCACAAAACTTATTCACCCATTTTCTGGTGTATAATAATATTATTATGACCCTAAAATCATCTATCGAGAAATTACCTTTTTATAACGACCTAGTTTTACCCTGGCACTGGCTCCAAGCCGTCGCCGCCGCCCAGAAATATCACTTCCCCGCCAAGAAGCTCCGCGTCATTGCCGTCACCGGCACCAACGGCAAAACCACCACTTGCTTCATGATCTGGAAAATGCTCAACAACTCCGGCCACAAAACCGGCCTCCTCACCACCGTCGCCTGGGGCGGCGTCGATACGGACTTAAATAATTCTTCTCTGAAGGAATCTCCGGAGGTTACGACCGAGGACGAAGACGCGCGGCCCCCGCAACAGCGGGCGGACGCGACGTCGTGTCCTGAGGAGAAGAATTATTCAAGTGCCGCAATAAATGGGACTCTGCTCCATAAGCAATACGAGCATATGACTACAGAACGCGTTGAGATTCTCAACCAACGTATCCGCGCCATCGCCGACGCCGGCGCCGAATTCCTTGTGTTAGAAACCACTTCCCACGCCCTCACCCAGTTCCGCACCCTCGGCATCCCTATCGAGATTGCCGTTTTCACCAACCTCACCCACGAGCACCTCGACTACCACAAAACTTTCGACAATTATCGCAAAGCCAAGATGAAGCTCTTTCGGCAATCCAAGTTCGGCATCATCAACGCCGACGACCCCAACGCCAAATACTTCACCAATATTTATTCGCCTAGTGATATAATCACTTACGGCATCGAACATGGCGACCTCCGAGCTACCAATATTAAACTTAGCTCCACTGGCATGTCATATTCATGTGGTGATATAAGGGTCAAAACCCAGATCCCCGGCCAGTTCAACGTCTACAATTCCCTTGCCGCCCTCGCCGTCGGCAAGAAGCTCGGCCTCACGAGCGCTCAGATTAGCCACGGCATCGCCGCCCTCACCTCCGTCGAAGGCCGCATGAACCGCATCGACGCCGGCCAAGATTTCACCGTCATCGTCGACTACGCCCACACCCCCGACGCCTTAGAAAAAGTCTTCCAATCCGTTAAAAGCCACCCTGGCCGTATCATCTCCGTCCACGGTGGCGCCGGCCGCCGCGACGAGTCCACCCGCCCCCTCCGCGGCGAAATTCTCGGCAAATACAGCGACCTCGTCATCATCACCGAAGACGACTCCCGCGACGAAGACCCCGCCGCCATCGCCCAGCAATTCGTCCAGGGCGCCAAGCAGGCCGGCAAAATCCTCGATAAAGACCTCTACATCGAGCTCGACCGCAAAAAAGCCATCGCCAAAGCCCTCGACCTTGCCAAAAAAGGCGACCTCGTCCTCATCCTTGGCAAGGGCCACGAAAAGACCATCCTCCGCGCCGACGGCCCCCATGATTTCGAAGACATCAAAGTCACAAAATCCCTCCTCTCCGCTAAATCCCAACCCAAGCCCCAGCCCAAATCCCAGCCCAAATCCCAGCCCAAACCCCAATCCAAATCTTAGCCCAAATCTCAGCCCAACTTCCAACCAAAATCCTAGCCCAATTTCCCAGCCACAACCGCACCCAAAATCCCCCAGCTTTCACCGCCAGGGGATTCTTTATAGGGATTATTTTATAGAGATTATTGTTTTACATTACTACCTACTTCGCCACACAACGAACAGAATAACCAAGATAACGAGAGTCAAGAGCAGACGAGCTAACATCAGTATAAAAGCTAAGAGAAAAAGCGTTTCCAGTACCATTAGGCGTAGAAGACCAATAATATCCATAATTGCCGACAGTCTGCAGCACACTACTATGATTATAGAGGCGCCCACCGTAGACGAAGTATAGCGGAGCACCATAAATCTGGTAACTCTTACCGTCAACTCCAGTTCCTTTATAACTACTTTGTAAGCCGTATTTAGTAAGCAAATATGCAAAAGAGCCTGCGTCAGTATTACTACCACCAGCGGTCGGTAATTGCCAACCAGCCGGACAGATACTACTAGTATCTTGCTTAGGATCACTACTAGTAACAGTAGCAGCCGCCCAAGAATAATAATTGCCTACATGATAATGCATTTTTTCTTGTGTGGCAATACCAGTATCAGTAGGACTAATTATGCTAAACTGTTTATTATCACCAACGCAATCGGAAAAGTTTTTTGCAGTATGACAATCACCATTTTGTCCATCAGTAATTACATTGTAAGCATAATCTCCTGGACTATAATAACCAGCAAAAGCATAACCAAGGCTTGACCAGCTTCCAATCGGAGTGGAACTACCACCACCATCATAATCTAAATTTTGCGTCATCCAACACTTCTCGTCAGCTAGTTTGGCTACCCAGTACTTCTTATTACCAATACGAGTATCAATAAGCTGCTTGGTCTCACCTATATCCGAGCTGGCACAAATAGCATTCGTCATATCTTGCATATTAACAATATCATCAATCGTCACCAGTGGACTAGCTATTACAGACAGGTAGACATTAGCCTGATAGTGATCAGCCGGCAAATCGCTACCAAGTTTAGCTGCAAACGTTATTTTATAGCTATCAGCAACTACAGTGGCTTTGGAGATACCAGTGCGTTTTGCAATTTCCGCACTGTTTCCAGTGCCATCCGTACCAGACGGCACTGGGTTATAAGTCATATTTGCGTCAGCTACAGAAATATCATTGAGAGTACTAACAGCATAACCCCAAGTATTATCAGCAAAATCGGTTGAAGCAGTATTAGCATCAACTTTACCGACCGTAACATAAGGCTTCGTTGCACTCACTAGCTCGCCAGTCTCTCCGCTAGCAATATTAAGGGATACTACATATCTACTCATATCGGAACCGCCGACTTCAAAAACATTAGTACGATAAACTACTTCCCCAGGCACGACCGTGGTTACTTGATTGAGGGCGCCGCTTATTTCTAAGGACAAAGTTGGCACGCCACTCGCTACATGCGTACTATCATTATCGTTAGCATATGCCTTATTCCCACTGCTTAAAATCGGACAAAAAGTAATAATTCCACCAAGAAAAAGAGCTAAGCCACAAACACTAGGTATACCCCATCGGTAGAAATAAGTACTTTTACTATGAAGCATTTTACCCGATTCTAAGATGCTACTATTAGAATGAGGTTTATTTTTAATAAAAGTTGATGATGAGATTCTAGCGAAGAGCTTTTTCCTCCTAGCTCTTGCGTGTCCTGTGCAT
>CAYUDH010000018.1:0-18406 GCA_964443595.1 uncultured Candidatus Saccharibacteria bacterium | reverse complement strand
CCCCATTCGGAAATCCCCGGATATAATGCTTGTTCTCAGCTCCCCGAGGCTTATCGCAGAGTACCACGTCCTTCATCGGTATTGATTGTCAAGGCATCCACTATCAGTGCCCTTACGTATCTTTTTATGCATTGACTTAACTAGCAATCGATATTCGAATGATTTCGATTACTAATTCCGTCTTACATCATCATCACTCATTGTTATTCACAATGTGTGACCTAATCGTTGTCCAAATTGTTAATTC
Source organism: uncultured Candidatus Saccharibacteria bacterium (assembly GCA_964443595.1). Taxonomy (GTDB): domain Bacteria; phylum Patescibacteriota; class Saccharimonadia; order Saccharimonadales; family Saccharimonadaceae; genus Nanosyncoccus. The sequence goes on along the minus strand of CAYUDH010000018.1, from coordinate 18,159 downwards.
GAAATCTCAAACCGAGATAATTCTAAGTTGATAGATTCACCTCGCATATTTCTATCTTAAATCAGAGGTTACTGGAGTTTCTTCTCTGTAACTTGTTTAACTTTCTTCATTATAGCGCGCCTCCCGAAATATTGCAAGACTTTTTTTGAAGATTTTTCACTTTTTTGGGGCTTTTTCTATTCTACCCCTGTTAAAATCTAGTAAAGTTTACAACATTTTATAGGAAAATACGCTCTAATTTGATTCCGAGATATGCATTCATAAGTCGCCAAAAGTGTGGCACTTCTTATGAACTGTTTTTATTGTAGCACAGATTGGCTTAGATGTCAATACCTTTTATGCTAAAATCTGGTGTTTTTAGCAAAAATGTGATGTTCGGGACTATATAATGACTATATATAATATTATTGCATGAGAAACCCCCGCCTAGTGAGGCGGGGGTAGAGTGGAGTTAGTTATTTTTCTTTGACAAGGTCACCATATTTAGCGATGGCTTCCTGGCGCATTTTTGGTATAGTCCCAAAATACTTCCTAAAGGTGCTATCTGCGGCTAGATCTGGGCATCGGTTAATTTCTTTGTTCGTCAAGTATCTCCCGATTTTTCGACTGGCGTTGACGTAGTCCCGAAGGAGTTTATTCTTTTTCGCAACGACCTCCATTTCTTGGCGTTTGGCGTCTTGGGTTTCGAACTCTGGAATGCCACATAATTCCCTAGCGGCACATTTCAATTCCTCTATACCGCCTACTATTTGTCTGGCTAATGCATAGGAGGGCAGGCGTTGGTTATCCTTGAATTCAGTTGTGCGTAACCATTTTCCGGCTTTTTGGCTTTCTTTATAATAAGCACAAATAATTTGTTCACGGCCTAAGCCGATTACTGATGCGTCGAGGAAGTCGCCATTAAACGGATCGCCATAAAGACCGATTGCTCTCTGTCGCATCCGTTTGATTCCTCCGAATCTATGGCGGTAGGTTTCTACGGAAGCTAGATTAGCGCATTGCTCTATCTCTCCTTCAGAAAGCCAGCGACCAGCTTCTTTGCTAGCGTCGTGATATTCCTGGAGAAGCTGCTCGTCGCTTTTCTTCCTGGTAGGTATAGTGATTGCTTGAAACTCCCCAAACCATTCGGCAGCGAGTCGACGAGTTTCAACGATTCCGCCTAGCCTGCTTGTATAGAGCGTCGTCGAGGGCAAGTTCGGATTACGGTAGACCTCTTTGCGGGTCAGCCAGTGCCCTGCCTCTACGCTTTCATCATAGTACCGCCTGACGAGTATCTCAGTGGGAATGATGCCACTATATGCAAGCTTATCAAATATATTAGCTTCTTCCGGATGTCTTTCCCTGATAATCTGCCGCAACTCTCCAATGCTTTCTATACCGTGATTTTTCATCGTAAGAATACTACCTGGTAGATTTTTGTTGCGCGCAAATTCGAGCGTAGAAAGCCACACGCCAGCCTGAAGGCTAGCTTGAAAGTAAGCTTCAATGATCTCTTCCGCCGTCCAACTCTGGGTTCTCCTTAATATTTGCCTCAGGTCCACACGTTCTACGTAGAACTTGGTGGCAGGGATGTTGACGACGATAGGCTCAGACTTATTCGTAGAAGTAGAATAAGTAGGACTCGCGACAATGCGCTTCTTGGCGGTTTCTTCCATCTCAAGAACCATGCTGATTCTTTCGAGAGTAGCAACATAGTCGAGGACGCGCACGATACGACTCCCGCCGTTAATGCGCAAACCGCGGCCAAGTTGCTGAAAGAAAATCCTCGAAGAGTCCGTACTGCGGAGAAATACCACCACATTCGCCTCGGGGACATCAATGCCCTCGTTCAACATGTTCACCGAGATGACAACGCTGAGGTCGCCAGAACGGAAGCGATCTAGAATAGCCGCATTCAGGCCAGCGCTTTGGCCGTAATGAATCACGGCAGCTTCGCCGCCAAAGTAACCCGCCATAGCGTTAGCATGTTCGATGCTGGAGCAAAATATAAAAACACTGGGATGATCCAGGTCTGCAGTCTGCTCGCGAATTGAAGCAACAATTCCCTCGTCGTGCTGGGGCGCGAAGATGGTCCTATTTAACTGGGACAGAGAAACCTTCTCGCTGCCGGCTTGCGGACCGACGTATTTCTCGAACTCCTCTTGGTTGAGGTCGTCGAGCATAATACGATAGTCGACACGCGCCAGCCAGCCTTGCTCCCAGCCATCATAGATATCCATCTGATAGATGACTCTCTCGTAGGTATCTAAGATATCCTGACCATCCATGCGGTCCTTGGTAGCGGTAAGGCCAATCAGGAACTGCGGCTCAAAATAATCCGCCGTAGGCTGATAGGTCGTGGCCGCGGTGTGATGAGCCTCATCGACAATGATGTAATCAAAGGCGTCGGGCTGGAACTCCTCGCGATGGTCGCGCAGGGTCTGAAAGGTGCCGAACAAGAACGTTACCCGACGGCGGGTCTTATAGCTACCAGTATACATGCCGTAGCTATACTCCTCACCGAAGAACTGATGGAACTTCTCCTTGGACTGTAAGAGAATACTCTCCTGATGGCAGACATAAAGGAAGTGCGCATTGGGATGCTCGGTCAGAAACTGCTCGATGTCAAAGATAATGGTCAAGGTCTTGCCCAGGCCACTGGCCATGACGACCAAGCCCTTCTTGATACCCCGCTCGCGCGCCTTAGCGAGAGCGGTGAGGCATTCAGCCTGATAGGGGCGCGGTTTGTAAGTAGACAAACATATCACTCGCTTTCTGTAAAATCAGTGTAATGGAAATAACTAACTTTTAATAGTTGGGTTTGTTGCAAAGTCTTTGTAGTTTTTGCAACAAAAACCATGTGCGAGGCTAGCTATTTCGCTATCCTATACTTACATTGTAGCATACTTTTGCGTTTATGTCAATAGCTTTTACGCTTATTTGCAGATGGGGCAATAGTATGTGATAGTACTGTGGCCGTGCTAAATCTCGTACTCGCGCAGTTCGCAGTTTTGGAACTTGGATGCCGGGTCGTAAAAATCGGTATTTTCGTCATAACCAACCAAATTGAAATGCATAGCCTTGAGGAGGGCGCCATGAGCAACGATTAAAATCTCTGCGTCAGGAGCATGAGAGCTTTTAATCTTATCTAGAAATTGCTTAGTGCGCGATAGCACATCGCTGAATGGTTCGATACCGCCGGTTGAGATATTGGCTTTTAAGTCGTACAAATCACCTACTTTCTCGCCTAAATTAACGACTTTACCATCAAAATCACCAAAACTGCGCTCAATTAGCAAATCATCTACAATAAAATCTGCCTTGCCATCGGTGATGATTCGAGCCGTATCGCGTGCTCGGGAAAGGGGCGAAACGTAATAGGCGTCAAATTTCTTGCCTTTTAGCTTCTGAGCTAGTTCCCTAGCCTGCGCGCGGCCGGTTTCGTTAAGCTCGGTATTAACACGACCTTGAGAGATGTCGCGAATGTTGAAATCAGTTTGGCCGTGGCGAACGAGATAGAGTTTCATGCGTCATCCTTTAGAGTAACTTTTTGGAACTCGGCACCTTCGTGATAGAGTTTAACAATGTCGAGCGGAGCGACGTTGCCTTGCTGATAGTTGTTGATAGCGCCAATCATCAAATCAGAATTGCGAATCTTGCCAGCATCTTGCAAAGCGAGAATCTCTGCGTAAGTGAACCAACGCACCGCCATAACTTCCGCTGGATCGACTGAACTTGTATCATCCGACGTAACCTGGGCAGTAAAGAGTACTGCGACGAAAGCCATGTCTGAGCGCTTACGATTGCCAATTTGACAAACGCCGGTTAGCTCGACGTTATAGCCAGTTTCTTCTTTGGTTTCGCGTTTGGCACCCTCAAAAATGCTTTCGCCAACATCAAGATGTCCAGCTGGCAAGTTCCATTTGCCATGACAAGAGGCTTTCGCTTCTTGCATGAGTAAAAACTTCCCGTCTTTTTCTACAAGACAACCAACGATAATAGTGCTGCTTGGGTTCATGTTAGCAATCCTCCTTGACTAGCTCTTGGAGCCTTTGATGAACCGCGGAACCCTCTTGCTCAATTAAACTCAGTTTGGCTTCGATACTGACTTTGGCCATGGCGAGGGTGCGCTTTAGGACTGGATTCTCGGCGTATTGGTCAAAGAAATCGTAGAACTTCTGGGCTTCGGCGCGGTTCTCGATATAGCCGGCCATACAGCGCGGATAATCTTCAATGGATTTTTCGCCAGTGAGCTGCTCGACGTAGGGCCAATGCTGATAGAGCCAGTCCGAGGCTTGCGTGCGGATCCGGGGATTGCGAAGGAGGTAGATGTAGAAGAATAAGTGATCTTGCGGACGGACGATTTCGGGACGCTCTAGCAAGTTTAGTGCTTGCTGGATATTAGCAGAATGTTTAACGATGGATAAGGAATATAATATATCATCTCTAACTTCCGGGTCGCTCGCGTGCTGATATTGCTCCAGCAGCTCGACAAAAGTGACAGCTTCGTCTTGCATCATTTTGGCCATCAGAATATTACCGCGCATCTCGGCGTCAATTTGCGACAGATTATTATTATACTGGGCAGCGAGTTGTGCGATAATTTCTTCGTCATGAGCAAAACGCGCCACAACCGCGAGAATTTTGCGCAGGCGCTTAGTATCACTATCGTCATTAGTTTTTGATACCATACCAATCTCGCGCGCACGACTATGTATAGTATGGCGCAAGAACTCACGGTAGAGGTCTTCTTCCGGGCTCTCATCGGTGAAGAAAACTTTGAGATCGTTAATAATACTGAGCAAAAGTTCCCAGACGGCGGCATCTTCACTAACAAACTTTGGTAAAATGTCGAGCAAAGAAGCCGACGGCACCGCCTGCGCTTTGGCAAGAAGCATGCGATCGATTAGGAGGCGGAATTTTTGCTCGTTGGATAAAGTGTCAAAGGCCGCGAGTTTTTGCTGGAATTCACTGATACTTAGGTCGATTAAGTAATGCCCGGACATGTCGTCTTTGACCTCTGGCAGTGGCCATTTGCTGTCGTCGGTCGAGCCGTCAATTAAGAACCGCTCTTGCATAATCTGGGCGCCATCCCGCCAGACTTTGGGATACCCAGGCTGCGAAATCCAGACATGCATGAGGCTTTTAACATCGAAATCGGCATATTTTTGCAATTTCTCCCATAAGTTGTCACCGACAGTATTCTGATATTGATAAGCCTCGAAATATTCGTGCAGACCTTTATAGAAATTACTCTCGCCCATGAGTTGCAGGAGCATGAGAATCAACCGTGCGCCTTTAGCATAGACGATGGCGCTGTCGAACAGAGTGGCAATCTCGGCCGGGTCATTAACTTCCTGCTTCACCGCTTGCACGCCCGGCAAACAGTCTCGCCGGAGCGCCGCCACGCAATAGCCGGTAAAGAAATCTTGCCAAGCTTTGAGCTCGGGATATAAAGTATCAGTGGCATAGTACTCCATGATTGTGGCAAAAGATTCGTTGAGCCAGAGGTCATCCCACCATGCCATCGTCACTAAGTCGCCAAACCATTGATGTGACAGTTCGTGCGTAACGGTGAGGGCGACAGATAGCTTAGTGTCGACGGAAGCATTTGGCTCGGCTAGCATGCAAGATTCGCGATAAGTGACAAGTCCCCAATTCTCCATAGCGCCAGCCTCGAAATCTGGCAGAGCAACCTGGTCTAGTTTGCTGAGCGGATATTTAATGCCAAATTTCTCGTCATAATAATCGAGGGCGCGGGCGGCAACTTCGTTGGCAAACTCGAGCGAGCTGGCGGCTTGATTGAGCGCGCAGTAGGACGTGACTTTGACGCCGTGCTGATTAACCGTAGAGATGCTTTGGAGCGGGCCAATCACCCAAGCGAGGAGATAAGTGGACATACGCGGGGTAGTAGCGAATACGTAGCAGTCGCCTTTCCGCTGGCTAAGCTCAGTATTAGCAAGCACAACATCTTGCTCGGAAGCATCTGGCACAATCAAGGTGAGATCAAAACTGGCTTTGGCGGCAGGCTCATCAATGCAAGGAAAAGCTTCGCGAGCATAGTGGGACTCAAACTGGGTGGCGACGAGCTTTTGTGACTCACCATTATAATTATATGTAGAAACGTAGCAGCCCTGCATATTATGATTGAGCTGGGTAGTATATTGAATATAAAAACTAGCTGAATCGTATCCCCGCATGTCATCGGTAACTGAAATCTCGAGAGTTTGACCGTCGTATTGATATTTACACTCGTGGCGCGAGTTAGCTTGATCTGAGGCCTGGAACTCGACGGATGCAATATTCATGTCGACAGCATGGAATTTGACGACATTCTGCAAAATCTGGCCAGTGATAGTGACTTGGCCTGTGATACGTTCGCTCTTGCGCGAAATAGAAAGTTCGAGTTGGTAATGTTCAGGGATAAAATATTCTAAAAGTCTTTCCATATTATATATTATAGCATGGTGAAAAACTCTGTGGTTGGTAAAAATAAATGATAGATGTTGCTGACGTTGCATAAATACACTTTTTCTCGGGCCGCTCCGGGGCGCTCGCCCAAGCCTTAGGCCCTTCGAAAAAGATATTTATGCAACAAGGTTCCTCTATGACATAAGATAATTGCAAAAGCAAGAAAGTCTATGCTTGAGAAAATAATGTGAATATTGTAATGTGAGTTTTGTGCCGACTGGTTAAGCTTAGTTATGAAAATGTAGCAAAAATGAGAAATACTCTTTTCTGGAATGTGGTTTTGATGGCAAAATTAGCGAAAATGGGGTTGAAAAATTTTTGTAATTTAATTTTTGGCGATTTTGGGGCGATTTTTAGCATGGCATAAGTATGATGAATTTTTGTAATTTAAGTTTTGGCAAAGAAGGTGAGGTGATAAGAACGGATTTTTTATTATATTACGCGCGAAACCTCTTCTAAAGTGGTTTCGCCACGTAGAGCGGCGAGAATGCCACGCTGCTCCAAAGTCAGCATGCCCTGCATGCGGGCGCTTTCTTCAATGGCTTCGGCACTGATGTCTTTCAAATCGCCGCGCAGGAAGCCTTGGATGTCTTCGGATACTACGAGCTGCTCCATTAGGACGGTGCGACCTTTGTAACCGAAAGGTGTATCCTCGGTGGGCTTAGGATGATAGAGCGTAATATCACTAAGGCCGAGATCGGGAATATTGGCCATTTTTTCGCGGATGTAAGCAACCGTGGCGGCGTCGGGCTTATAGGGCTCTTTGTCATCGGCAAGTTTGCGCACGAGGCGCTGAGCAATCAGCATGCGGATGGAACTGGCAAAAATCGGGTTCACGCCGATCAAATCAATCATACGAGAGAACGCGGCAGCAGCGGAGTTGGCGTGGAAGGAAGATAGCACCAAATGGCCAGTAATGGAAGCCTGGATAGCTGTGCGAGCAGTATCGGCATCGCGAATCTCGCCGACCATTACGACATCTGGATCCAAACGCAAAACCGATCGTAAACCTTCGGCGAAAGAACCGCCGTCATTGGTGTGAATCGGAATCTGCGAGATACCGGTGAGGCCGTATTCGATCGGGTCCTCTAGGGTGATAATTTTGCGTTCGGTAGTATTGAGGGCGTTCAGGATAGAGTAGAGAGTGGTAGATTTACCAGAACCAGTTGGACCAACCATCAGCACAAGCCCGCGCGGATGCGAAATAATCTCGCGGATGGTGGACATTTCGTCATCGGACAGACCAAGGAGGTCGAGATTAAGCAAGCTTTCATCGAAGTTAAACAAACGCAAAACCGCATCTTGACCATACATGGTCGGCACCATTTCGACACGGATATTGAGCAAATGCGAAGCGCCGTTGCGATGAATCTCTTGCTGCATGTGACCAGACTGCGGCTTGGTAGAGGCAGTAGAGAGGTTGGCGCGAGCAGATAATTCCCCCATAAAAATGCGGTAGCGATCTTTGTCAATATTAGCTACTGGGTGCAAAATGCCATCCACGCGCATACGGATGCGAATGTCGCCGCGCATGTTTTCGATGTGAATATCCGAAGCGTTGAGGCGGTCGGCTTGATCGATAAGGAAGTTAAAAACCTTCTCAGTGGAAACTGAGTTCAGGGTCTGGCTGACTTCGGCAATGGTTTCTGAATCGCCCTCCGAGGCAATCCGAATGTCGTCGTAGACGGTTTCCTTGGGCGGGTCATAGCGCAGCATGAAGACTTGGTAAGCTGACTTAGAGATGAGAAAGAATGCAACATGCGCACCCCGTTCGCCATATTCTTGGCGCATTTTAGGAATGAGGCTATTGGGGGTCTGACTGGTGACCATGAAGCGATAAGACATATCGTCAGCATTAACTTGCAGAGGGATAATAAAATCTCGGTGCATTTTGTCGATGCTAATCACGTCTGGCACGAGTGGCACTGTGTTCTCAAAAGTCCTGGTATCTAGATAAGGCAGCCCCAAAATACTAGCCCGTCGGCGCGTAGCCTCTTCTTCGTTATCCCTGCGTTTGCGCTGAATTTCTGCTTCATCCATGTCTATGTTTTACTCAATTATGCTTATGATTTAATTATAACACATCGGAACGTAATTCTGGAAGAATGAACGCTTTTTGGACTTTACCCCTGTATTTTTTGGAGTTAGGGTGAAGATAAGCGTAATTAGTATTGACTTTTTGAGCAAGATGTGGTACAATGAGAGGATAACCATAAGCGTATTAAGTACAATACGTTTGTGGTGATTTTTTGTGTAAAAAGGAGAAAAGAATATATGACCAATCAAAATTTATTGCCAAGGACACGACGCCAGCCGAAACGCGGCCCTATAAACCCTCTGCACAGGATTTATGTGCGGAACGATAAATTAATTCAAAAGGAAATATTTAAAGCCGTGGCGGAGCGTGATATTTCAGTGCGAATTAGCACAGTTTGTCGCAATATTGATATTTCCCTGCCGACTTTTTATCTACATTATCGTAGCTGCAATGAAGTCTTGAACCGCTACGAGATGAATCTAACCAGCGAGTTTAAGCAAAAGTTACCAACAGCACAAGATCGTACGACGACCTTTTCCCTGCTGTTGATTTTTATATATCACCACCGGAGATATTTCAAAGCGAACTTTCGCAATCATAACTTCTACATGTTTTCTAAACTGCTACAGGAGCTGAGGCCAGGTTTGGCTGGCAGTAGCGTAGGGGATAAGCCATACCTGAGCTATACCGCCGCGCTAGCAGCCTGCATCGCGTGGTGGGGCACACACGAGAACTTCTCTAAAGACGCAATACCAGACTATGCTAAACAACTAGCAAAGATACGGATCATGAAGTATTAGAATGCCGGCTGCCATATAAAGCGTTGGGGATAATAGATTAGATTGTTGTAATTTTTACATTTTTAACATGCTAGAGGTTGGTAGTCTAGCTTGGTTTGTGATACACTGAGTGGCATGGCGGAAAGTTGCACCTTAATTCCTAGAGGCTGGCAGGTGGAAAGGAGAATTCATGATTCTATGGAGTTCATTATCGGATTCAAAATTGGAAAAGTGAGTGTGGAATGGAAATTCTCTATCCATAAGAGATAGAGAATTAACATAAAATTTTCCTTAACCTAATTATAGCACACGATTAGGCTGAATACTAGAGTTTTATGCTTATTTTTGAATGAGCGCGAAGCTTAGTGTGTTCTCTTAATATTGCTTTCTGCCAGAACCCTGCCGCCCGTGGTAGGAATGAGAGCTAAGTTCTCCCCACCCAGAAGTTAGTTCTCATTTGCGGCAGGAATCTGCTGGCTTAGCCAAGATAAATGATCAGATTAGATAAGCGAAGCGATTCCGTATTTTCTCGGTCCGGCAAGCTTTTAGATCGGCTTAGCGTGATGGGTCCAACCATCGCTCTTTACGACAGAACCACTCGCGCGCCCGTCCACACGGGGCGCTCATTCTGCGCTGCGCGTGTGCTCGCGCTTTTATTCTATCGTAAAGAGGCTGGATTGGACCCTAGCAAATACAGTTCTATATCGCTACGGCAGTCAAAGTAACCTGAGTAGAATACTGGCCACTGGGAAGAGAGGAATCTACGGCAATGGCCACTGGGAAGGTGAGGTCTTCTGAAGCGGCACTAGTAGAAGTGTAAAATAGAGCTTTATCGCCATTAATACCCACTGGACTATATGTAGTATTCTCATTTACTTCAGTATCAGTAGGTGAGGATAGCTTCTTAACACCCCAGCTATTAGTACCTTTTACTATGGTTTGGTCTGATGGAATCATGGGGATGGTTCTATCTGCATTAGGATTAGTTAAGTTAGATTCATCGGTACTAAGTAGTACTTGATATGGTTGATTAGAACCGACTCTAGCTATAATGGTACTGGTAGCTACTTTAGTGAAGTCTACCGTCATGTCATTAGCATCTTTGGTGACGTCGATGCTAATGACGGGGGATACGGTGATGGCGACATTGGCTTGATTGTCGGCAAGAAGCGGATCCGTGAAAGCACCGCCCTCAGCGAGACAACGAATAGATCTGCCTCGATAGCGCACATCGCTATAAGCCGGTTGAACAGAATCAGTGAAGTTTAAAAGATAGGAGGAGCCTAATATATAAGGAGACGCAGACCAATAATTTCCTATATAACCACCATGGTTCAAAGATCCGCCAAGCAAAAAACCGCCGTAGATGAAGTATAGCGGCTCATTATATATACCGTTTGGTCCTATTGCGGATGACATCGTATCATCACTTGTCCATGAATATGCACTCAATAATCCACCGAAGGAACCTGAATTGGTTATCGGGCTACTGCTAGCAGCATTCCATCCACTGATTGGTAATTTCCATCCAGCAGGACAAATGCTGTGCGGGGCGTGTCCGCTCGTCATGGTTAAATTGTCCCCCGTCCTAACTGTAGCGGCGCTATATGTGTAAAAGTTACCGATATGATAATGCATATCGCTATCTTGATCAACTTCGCTAAAATATCCTTCGCATTTTTTATTGTCCAGTGCAGTAACTTCATTACATATTCCGTACGCGGCTTGTTCATGCCCTGGATAGCTGTATACAAAATCACCTGGATCAGCGTAGTAATTTGCACTGGCACTATTGCTCGTCCATGCTGAGATTGAGGTTGCACTGATGATACCCGTGGATACATTCTCGCCTACAACATCAGAACTCGCTTCGCTCAGTTCTGCCGGAACATCAAAATCTAGATTCTGCGTCATCCAGCAATTTCCGTCTTTGAGTTTGGCCACCCAATACTTCTTGCCCGGTTCGCGTATATCTTCAAGCTGTTTAGTTTCATTCTCTCGTGAGTTGATGCAGATTTGTTGGGACATTTCTTGCATGGTATCAATTTGCGATAAGCTACGCTTTTCGTTTTCGTCTACAATTAACGATTCGGCGAACGTTTGGGATGGGATGAAAGTTAAAAATGAGAGTAAAAATACACCACTGATACCTAGAGCGCTAGATATGAGCGGTATTCTATATTTCTTAAATTTGATGTTTTTGTTGGTCATGAAGCCTCCTTTTGGATTAGTAACACAACCGCCAGGCTACATGCTTTAAAACTAGAAGCAGCACCCAGACGGGTGTTGTACGAGCTCCACATCCACATAGAAGAGAGCTCCCCCGATCATGGGTACTGCTTACAGATGTGGATGTGATTTATTTTCTTATAACACCGAAGTGCCATAAGGCGTACAACTACTTCTATAATATCACACTTTTTGGTTTTGTTTAGAAAGTTGTTTTATTTATATCATATATGAGATAACGCTGCGCAAGTTTTTGTTTTACAATCGTGGGGGTTTAGAGTATAATAAGTAGTGTACGCGCCCGTAGCTCAGCTGGATAGAGCGTCAGTTTCCGGAACTGAAGGTCGCACGTTCGAACCGTGTCGGGCGTACCATAACACGAGGGAGCTTATTGTGACTTTTGCTAAAAAACGTATTCGCATTATGTGTCCGAGGAGTGGCAATAAGATTTTATTCCCGAGTCGCGAGAGTGCCGAGGCATACCTGGAGCGCAGAAAAGAACACGCTCGACATCCAGAGAACTTCCAGTCTACGCATATTTATTATTGTAAATCCTGTGGCGGATACCACACTTCAACATCTACGGAAAATCGGTTTGAGCGCATGTCACCTAAGGCGCGTGCTGAGGCTCTTCGCCTACAACATATGCGAAAGTACGATTCCAAAAACACTCCGACTGCTACAGTGGCACCAGAGCCAAAACTACCAGCAAAGTCTGACCTAAGAACATCGCGTAGATGTAATACTGGTACCGTTGTCGTTGGTCGTATCTACCGGCATTTTAAAGGTGAATATTACCAAGTGATAGCGATTGCGCGACACAGTGAAACTAACGAGTCATTAGTCATCTATCAGTTGCTTTATCATAAGAAGAAAAAAGTCCGAGCACGTCCATTTAAAGATTTCGTATCAGAAGTTAATCATAAAAAATACCCGAATGCGAAACAACGGTATCGTTTTGAGTTGCAAGAGCCTAAATAGAGCCGCGCATGTTTCGCTCGATGAATAAATGTGTCCCACGGCACGCCCTGGGTTGATTTTTGTTATATAATATATAATATGGAGAGAAGGAGAACTTATGACACCAGAAATTGAAGCGGCTTTTGTAAATATTGATAAGGATGCTTACCGTAAAAAGTTAAGATCAGCCGGAGCGATTTTGGTACAGCCAGAAATATTAATGAAGCGGGTGATATTCTACACGGACGAAAATAGTTTTATCCGGGTGCGTGATGAGGGCAATAAAATTACTCTATCCTACAAGCGGCTGGATGAATTGTCTTTGTCGGGAATGAAAGAAATTTGCTTGGAGGTGAATGATTATGATAAGGCGGTGGAGTTTGTGAAGGCTTGCGGCTTTATACCAAAGGCCCAGCAAGAAACTTATCGTGAAGAATGGGAGCTAGATGGCACAGAAATCACGATTGATACTTGGCCGTGGTTGCCGCCATATACGGAAATTGAGGGGCCAAGTGAAGAAATCGTGAAGTCCGTGGTGACGAAGCTAGGATTTGAGATGGAAAACGCTAAGTATGGGTCTTCGAGTGAGATTTATCAACTGTATTATGATGTAACGGCGCAAGAGATTAATGATTGCCCAGAAATTAAGTTCACAGACATACCGAAATGGCTGGCCGATAAGCGTCGCGCGGATGCGAAGATCTAGCAATATTGATTTTTGGCTCGATTGCTCTATAATAAAGTAAAGACGGAGGTATTTATGGCAAAAACAACCGAGAATAAACCGAGCATGGGAATGATCGCAGCTTTTACATGTTTGCTGGTGATTGCTTGCGGGATTACTTGGACGCTGACGGCACAGCATTTTTCTAAGAAAGAAACGAACCAGCCGGGAGTTTCTGAAATGATAACTCTGCCTAAGCCGGAATTAGCTGAAGGTGTGCGAGGGCAACAGTTTGGAATTGATAAAAATATTGATGAAACTACGATTGATAAATATCTACGCCGGGAGGATTCGGTCTATCGTGATATGCGGATGCTAAAAGATCCGGGTAATTACGAGGCAATCGGCGGCGATTCTTATCTTTCGGGCTATGTAGATGAGTTTGAGGTGGTACCATATCCGTACCTGGTGAATGTTTCTGGTCTGCCGGCGGAAGTTGGTAATAGTTATACCGGTAAGACACTGTTTACAGAAGATAAAGACGGTAATTACACGGCGAATTATACTGAGTCGATGCAGATTCTAGAAGATTTGTTTCCGAAGGATAAAAATATTTTCTTGATGTGCGGTGGTGGTGGCTATGCTGGCATGACGAAAAACATGCTAGTAAAACTGGGCTGGGATGCAGATAAAATCTATAATGTTGGCGGGTATTGGTATTATGAAGGCGATAATAATGTCCAGGTAAAAACTACGCGTGATGGCGCGACGGTGTATGATTTTTGGAAGATTCCATATCATAATATTGATTTCTCGATTTTGCATGAGATAAAGAAATGAAAAAACGCACAGTCATTGGAATTATTGTTATTGCAGTAGCTGTAGTTGCGGTGGGGGCGGCGGTGATTTTCTGGCCACGGACTTTTGACTTATCTACGGAGTATCGCGAGCAGAGCGGTTTTACAGAAATTGATACCGAGCAGCTGAAGAAGCTGATCGAGGAAAAGAAAAGTTTTGCGCTGTTTGTTTATCAGCCGGGATGTATCACGTCGGAAGATTTTGAGAAGAACTTGACGAGTTTTAGCGAAAAAGAAAAAGTGAGGCTGGAGAAAATTAAGTTCTCGGAGGCGAAAAGCTCTGGGTTAGTAGGAGAATTGCGGTATTACCCATCGGTAGCGCTGTATCATGATGGCGAATTGGTGACATATTTACGCACAGATAGGAATGACGACATGAGTGCGTATGAGACCGAGGCGGGTTTCGCGGCGTGGTGGCATAAATATGTAAAGTAATTCCCTGCTATCTTCTGAGTATGAGTGCAGCCCTGATACTAACAGTTTTATAAAAGTTTCATAAAAAGGTTTATAATATATTCTATGACGATCAAATTGCAAAATCTTAATAAGAGTTATGGCAAGAAGCCAGTACTCTTTGATATTAACTTAGAAATCCCCACTGGCAGCTTCACCATGCTCCGGGGCGTGAGTGGCTCGGGTAAATCCACTTTGCTGAGTATTATTGGCGGTATTGAGCCAATGACAAGCGGTAAAGTGCTGATTGATGGGCAGGATGTTAGTAAGTTCAAAGGTAAGGCAAGAACTGATTTTTACCGTCACAAAATCGGTTTTATCTTTCAAGGATTTTATCTCCAACCACAACTCACCATTGGCGAAAATATCGCTCTGATGGGGACTTTTGCTGGGATGCCAAAGAAGGAGCGCGAAGCGAGAGCAAAGGAACTTGCAAAAGAACTTGGCATTGCTGAAGTTCTAGGCCAGTTGCCGGCAGAAGTGTCCGGTGGACAAGCCGAGAGAGCTTGTGCGGCGAGGGCAATGTTCATGAATCCAGAAATCATCCTAGCGGACGAGCCGACGAACAACCTTGACCCGGAAAATGCAAAAAACGTCATCGAGATGCTAAAGAAGATCCAACAGGACACCGGCGCAACCATGATTGTCGCCAGTCATGATGGATTAGTAGAAAAGTATGCGACACAAGTAGTGCGTATTAAAGAAGGTCGAGTGACGGAGGAGAAGTAGAGATGGGTTTGAAGTTTTCTGATGCGCTACGCTTAAGTTGGAGCAATATCGCGCAACATAAAAAGCGCAGTGCGATTATTATCCTGACAATTTCTTTGCTTTTTGGGGTGATTATGGCTTTTAATTTTATGCTAGAAGGTTTACGCGGAACGATTCTCAATGCGGCATTACAGGCTAATGATGGTAAGGTTTATCTAGAAGTAAGTTATCAGGAATTGGCAGGCTTTGGACCGGGGCGAGTAGAAAAGGTTGATAGTGAGGAGAAGCTGGACGAGTTCATTAAAGAGGGGGTTGCTCGCTATCACGGAAAAATAATTGGAGAGAAATTGAGTTATCAGTTTAATAATATTTTTGAAACCATTACGCCAGCAGTAGCAGAAAGTATATCTAGTGAAATCGATTTATCAAATGTGCCAGATGGTAAAGTAGCGGTATTAATGCCAGCAGAAACAAGTCAATACGCTACGGTGGACCGTGGAGATTATTATACTGTGGGTACTTACCCTGCCACGCAACAAGGCAGCCCGACTTTACCGGGGTTTAATCCAGCCAACTTATTACTTGGAATGGTACATGGAACAGGAATTGACGCAAGACCGCTGATTATTGATAATGGGACGGAAGCGGTACATAAATATTTCCTTAAGCTTGCTCAGCAAAAAGTTTACAGCGGCAGCCCATACACATCAGCGGAGGAATATCTCGAGACCGTAGTGCCACAAACTCGCTATATTGTAGAGTTCCCAAATTACGAAAATGCCGTGAACTACTATTACGACATCTACGCTGGGAAAAATATACCGAAGAATGTCGAGATTGGCGATCGTAAATATGAGCTTCTCAATATGGACACCTTCGGGCGAGTAATTTCTCTTGAATATGATTTTGACAATCTTCAGTTTATGCTGACGGCAATCGAGATACTGTTTATCGTGATTGCGATTTTGATCGCGACTTTTACTTTTGCGCACCTAATCGACCAAGACGCGGCGACAATCGCACTCTATCGTTCACTCGGAGCAAGCACTGGGAACATCTATTTGATTTATTTCCTATATTTGGTTGAACTTTGTTTGCTAGCGGTTATATCTTGTATCTTGATGGCATTTATAATTGTCGGGGTGATGTGGCTATGTAATGCGGGGGCGCTAGCCGAAAGACTTAAGGAATACTATATTCTGAAAGATTTGCCAAAAGTGAACCTGTTTGGCTTCAATAACGCTTTCTTTGGTATCATTGGCTCGATCATGCTAGTCGCTCCGATTTCGTTGCTCCTAACTCTCCGTCATTTCTCCGCCAAGCATATTGCCAAGAAACTGAAAGAAGATTAGATGAGGATTATTGACTACCTTAGGCTGGGTTTTGCGGGAGTTAAAGCCCACAAGAAGCGTGCATTTACGGTCGTAATTATCGTTGGACTACTCTTTAGTGTGGTGACGGCTGGAGTGTTTGTGCTACAAGGGCTAGAGAATGCAACACTGGCGGAAATGCTGGCGCCGACGGACGGCAAGGTGCTGATTATCAGTAGTGTCGATACGAAGATTTGCGGAGAGGACTGTGATATTGCGGCGGAAGTGGCGGAGATTAAGAAAAATATCGAGAAATACGGCGGTGAGATTATCGAAGCAGAAGTCAGTCAAACTACGGATGGCATGTTCTATCAACTGAAGGAAAATGTGTTTGTCGGAGTGCAGAGTGAGGGCGATGGCGATGTAACGGAAGTAGTCGTACCGCTGGGGATGGCGGCGAAACTCGCCGAGATAGAAATGCCAGAGCGCGATACGGAAGTGGCGGAGCAACTGAATGTTATTAAAGAAGTGAGGGAGAAAACATTTGGTGAAGTAGTGGAAAATGAAGTCGGTGAGAAATACTATATTGCTGAGATCTTGCCGGGTGGGGTATATGCGAATAGTTTGTCATTCATGAGCATTGGGTGGGGCGGTAATCCTCTAGATTTGATATTAGGACAGATAAATACAGGTATGAGCCAAAACTTCGTGATTAAGGCCGCCGAAGTGGAGCCGATGGTAGATAATGATAGTGTAGAGCCACCCTCCGGGTTCATAGCGATTGAAGATATGGACGCGGAAGAAATAGGTATAGTATTTGCGCGGTTTGAGAGTATAGAGGCAGCTTATAAATACTATCAAGATAAAGTAAACTACTGCTCAGAAACTGACCGCATATTTAGCATGTGTGGCAAAGATTATAAGTATCAGGTAGTTTCGGCAGTTTCTAATCCACTGACAACTTATGAAAACTTACAAAATGTTTGGCTAGTGTTTAAGATTGTCGCGGCGGTACTCGTAGTAATCGCGGTGATTATTGCGCTAAGTACTTATGCGAGACTGATTGGTAAAGACCTGAAGATTATCTCACTCTATCATGCGCTAGGGGCCACTAAGGGGCAGATTCGGGTAGTTTATGTCGTATATTTGCTGATGCTGAGTGTGATGGCGGTAGGGTTTGCAGTAATTGTGGGGCTAATACTAGCGGCGGTACTGAGTATGGTAAATATGACGGCGCTAGAGCAGGTGTGGTCACTGGCATTTGGAGTGGAAGCCGGAGCGATTTGGCTAGTAGGGTGGAATAACCTGATTTGGTGGCTAACTGGAGCAATACTACTTACGGCGGTGGTAGCGGTAGTGCTAGGCAACGGAAACTTTACTAGTAAAGAACTGGCGAAGAAAATGAAATAGTGAGATGGATGGTAGTTCGTTGGACGTCGCTGCGAAATGTTGATAAATCGGGAGGGACCGGCTTTTCTAAAGAAAAGCCTTGACCGCAGTCGTAGCAAACTGGGGGATAACGCGATTTCTACGAAATCGCTACTCGTCGGGCGTCGCTGCGGAATGTTGATGGAGGTGGGGGGGGACACATTTTATTTGCTGCGCAAATAAAACAACGCCGGGCGTCAGCTCAAAAGATTAGTAGGTCGGGAGGGGCCGGCTTTTCTAAAGAAAAGCCTTGACCGCAGTCGTAGCAGACTGGGGGATAACG
>CAYUDH010000017.1:0-19405 GCA_964443595.1 uncultured Candidatus Saccharibacteria bacterium | reverse complement strand
TGCTGATTTCCTGGGGCTGGCGAAGAGGCTCAGGAAGGGCTTTCTGGCTCGGGAGCTGGGTATGAGCAAGGTTTTGCTAAAAACGCGCTAGAGGGCTTAAAAAGGGGCTTAGAGGGGAAATAAGCATAATTATTACCTCTAAAAATAGGGAAAGTGTGAAAAATGGGCAATTTTCTGGAAAATTGATGGAAAATTGATGGAAAATAGGGGTATTTATACGAAATTATGAAAGAAAACTAAGAATTTAGCGGAATTTGGCCGGGAAAGCTTGTGTTTTGGCGGGAAATTTGCTATAATAGGGGTATCTGATACAGACTTTGGGGGATTAATTAGATAAAATTACGAGGAAAATATGAATAGTAAAGAAGCGGAGCGGCGTGCGCGCTTGATGAAAATGCGCGATGAACGTCTGCCGGATATAAAGAAGCAGTTTGAGGAAGCGCAGAAACGCAATTTTAATTCGAACTTTGCAGAGGGTGGGAAAGATGCGAAATTAGTGAAGCATAAGACCACCACGAAGGCTAGCAAAACTACTAAAGCCACTAAAACTGCGGCGAAGGGCAAAGCTAGAGCAGCAAAAACCACGAAAAGAGCTGATAATGCCAAACAGTCGACGGCAGCGAGCAAGAAGGTGGGCTTGGGCGTGTCGGTGCGCAAGGGGGAAATGGTGCATCACCAGCGAATGCTGTCGCAGGATGTGAATGCGCAGGCGACGCAGCATATTATTGGTATCCCGGTGAACAAGAGTCGGTACAACGGCTATAATGGTAATCAAGTGACGGCGGCGCAGCTACGGGCGGCGCGGCCGGACCCAGAGGCGGTGCGGATTATCCCGATGGGGGGCGTGGGGGAGTTTGGCATTGGCAAAAACATGACCATCATTGAGTATAAGGGTGAGATTATCATTATTGATATGGGGTCGCTGTTTGCGGGGCCGGACTATCCGGGCGTGAACTATATGGTGCCAGATATTCAGTATCTTGAAGATAATAAGGACAAGGTGAAGGCGATTTGTTTCACGCACGCGCACTTGGATCATATCGGGGCGTGCCGGCATTTGCTGCCAAAGTTTAACCCGCTAACGCCGATTTATGCGACGGCGTTCACGCTGGGGATGGTGCAGAAACAGATGTCGGAGCTAGACAATGTGCCGGAGCTGAATTATCAGCCGGTGGACCCGCTAAAAAATGAGGTAATCAAAGTGAGTGAGCACCTGAGCGTGGAGTTTATCCATACTCTGCACAGCATTCCGGGGAATACGGCGATCGTGGTGCGGACGCCGAACGGGGTGATTTACTTTAGTGGGGACTGGCGGCGGGAGACGCACCCGCTGGGGACGCAGACAGATTTTGAACGGATTGATGAGATTGTGCGGAAAGAGGGGATTGCGCTCTTAGTAAACGAAAGTACGAATATTGACAGTCCGGGGCGGCATCCGCATTCGGAATATGATGTGGGGGAGAACCTAGGCCGGGTGATGGATCACTATGCGAACGGTCGGGTGATTGTGAGCTGTTTCTCGAGCCAGATCAAGCGTATTGAGTTAGTGCTGAACGAGGCGGCGAAACGGGGGCGAAAGGTGGCATTTGCTGGGTTCTCGATGATTAATAACGTGGAAGTGGCGCTGAAAACTGGCGTGATTAAGATTCCGAAAGATACCATTATGAAGATGGAAGACATCGTGAAGCTGCCGGATGATAAAGTGACGGTGGTCTGTACCGGGTCGCAAGGGGAAATTAACGCGGTGCTGAACCGGATGGTGACGGGCGCGCATAAGTACATTAAGATTAAGAGCACAGATGTGATTGTGTTTTCGTCAAACCCGATTCCGGGGAACGAGCCGCACGTGGTGAATACGGTGGACGGGCTGCTACGCGAGGGCGCAGGGGTGATTCAGAATGGGAAGAGCCACATTACTAATTTGGGGCCGCTGCATTTGTCGGGGCATGCGTATTTTGAGGATCATATTGAGTTTGTGCAGAGACTGCACCCGACCAATTATGTGCCATATCACGGTGAGTTCTATATGCTAGAGCACAATGCGGAGATGGCGGAAAATGTGATTGGTCTGAAACGTGACCGTATCTTGGTGACGGATGATGGCGACGTGGTAGAGCTGATGCCAGATCAGACGATTCGCAAGAACGGGCGAATCCAGGTGGGGAATAAGCTGTTTGATGATGCGGATAAGCCGGTGCATGAAGCAGTGGTGAAGGATAGGATTCATATTTCGCGGGAAGGGATTTTTGTGCTGGTGCTGACGCTAAGCAAAAAGACGAACCGCCTGGTGAAGACACCGGATATTGTGTCGCGCGCGTTTATCTATCTGGATAATTCGGAAGAATTGGTCGCGAAGATTCGGCATTATTTGCGTGTGCGAACGGAGAAAATGCAAGGGGATGATTTGAAGGCGTTGAAGGAGGAAATTAAAGAAGATGTGACGCATATCCTCTTCGATGCTACCGGCCATACTCCGATCGTAATTCCAGTTATTAATCGAGTGTAGCTCGATTAATAACTGAGGGGGAGCCTTTGTTTCTGTTGGCTACTTCATTGTCAAAAGTTCCAGTACGCGCTCACCGTATGTATAATACGGCTCGCTTGCGTGCTTTGCTTTTTCCGCGAATTAGCCTAACAGAAAACAAAGGGTTTGAGCTGGAAAAAGTTGCCTCGTCTGACGCTGCTAAAATGGAGGGTTCGAGCCAGCGGAGCAAAGAGAATTCAAGCTGGCAGGCATTGCCTTGCCTAAGCGTGCTCTGGCCAAGGGTGCGAATTGGCAGAAATGTTAAAACTTATATAAAAATACGATTAGCACTCTTGACTTGTGAGTGCTAATTTGGTATACTGGTCTTAAGCTAGCTATTATTGCGAATTGCTGTGTCAAGAGTTTCAATGCTCGCTCTTCGTACCTGAAGTACGATTCGCTCCGCGTTTCACTCTTTCCTTGCACTTCATCAATAATAGCAGAGCTTAAGGCGCCCTGGTTGGCGATTTAAGTTATAATGAACGGAAGATAAGTTTTTATTTGGAAATTATGTTAAAATTAGGGAAAGTGGAGCAATATGGAAAATGAATTTAGTGAAATGATGAATCGTCTGTCGGAGAATGCGCGGTTTGCGCTGCAAAAGGCAGATATGTTTAGTAAAAAGTATAATAATGGCTACATGGGGACGGAGCATATTTTGCTGGGGGTGCTGGCGCAGGATGCTTCGGAGGGGGCGAAGTTGCTAGCGAAATTTGACGTGGATCTGGATAAGGCAGAAAAAGCGCTGGGCCAGGATGCGGCAGAAGTAAACGGCGGAGCGGCGATGGCGATGATGTCGCTGTCGGAGTCGGCAGTCTTGACGCTAAGGATGGCGGATCATTAT
Source organism: uncultured Candidatus Saccharibacteria bacterium (assembly GCA_964443595.1). GTDB lineage: Bacteria > Patescibacteriota > Saccharimonadia > Saccharimonadales > Saccharimonadaceae > Nanosyncoccus. Next base: position 16,037 of record CAYUDH010000017.1, on the reverse strand, counting down.
GCGACAGAGCGGGGCTCGCGGACGGTGGGGACGGAGCATTTGCTATATGCGTTGCTGTGTCAGCCGAGCTCGCGTGGGACGGTATTGCTAGACAAAATGGGGGTGGAGCTAGATGGCTTGACGGAAGCCGTAGAAGCGGAGCTAGATGCGCAGGCGGAGCACGAGCGCAACCAAGAGAAGAAAAAAGAATATCGCAAAGGTGGGCAGCTGCGCTGGCTGAAGAAGTTTGGTCAAGATTTGACGGAAATGGCGAAGGATGACAAACTGGATGCAGTGATTGGGCGGGACCGCGAGATTGAGCGGGTAGTGACGGTGCTGAGCCGCCGAACGAAGTCGAATCCGGTTTTGATTGGCGAGGCGGGCGTCGGTAAAACGGCGATCGTGGAAGGCTTAGCTGAGCGAATTGTGAAAAATGACGTGCCCGGGATGCTGGTGGGGAAGCGGATTTTCCAGATCGATTTATCGAATATTATTGCGGGGACGAAGTTCCGGGGGGAGTTTGAGGAGCGGATCAAGGGAATTATCGACGAAGCGGTGAATAATGATGATATTATCCTCTTCATGGATGAGTTGCATCTCTTGTCGGGCGCGGGGGCAGGCGAGGGCACGATGGATGCGGCGAATATCTTGAAGCCGGCGCTAGCGCGGGGGCAGTTGCAACTGATTGGCGCGACGACGATGGATGAATATCGCAAGTATATTGAGAAAGATAAGGCTTTGGCGCGGCGGTTCCAGACGGTAATGGTAGAGGAGCCGAGCCTAGCGGTGACGTTGAAAATCTTGAAGGGGATAAAAGGGCATTATGAGAAGCATCACGGGGTGGAGATTCCAGAAGAAATGCTAGAAACGGCGATCCATATGTCGGGGCGGTATATTAATGACCGGTTTATGCCGGACAAGGTGATTGATGTGCTAGATGAGGCGTCGGCGATTGCAAAAGTGACGGCGGATAAAAACGGTGGCTCGGAGTATAAGAAGCTGAAAGTGCAGCAAAAAGAGCTAGAAGAGCAGATGCAAGAAGCGGCGGAAGCGGAGAATTTTGAGAAGGCGGCGAATCTGAAGACTGAATCGGAACAGCTGAAGAAGAAAATTAAGGCAATGCAGAAAAAAGGTGCGGAGAAGTTACCGGTGCTGAGTGAAGATGATTTGGCGCTTGCGATTTCTCTAAAAACTGGGATACCGGTATCGAAAGTGCACGGCTCGGAGCTGGAACTGTTAGGTAAGCTAGAAGACCATTTGAAACAATCGGTGGTGGGGCAGAATGAAGCGATTAAGACGGTAGCGAAAGCGATTCGGCGGGGGCGGAGCGGGATTGCTGACCCGAATCGGCCGATCGGTAGTTTCCTCTTTATGGGGCCGACCGGTGTGGGGAAGACAGAACTGGCGCGAGTGATTGCGCGAGAAGTGTTTGGCGGGGAAAACGCGCTGATTAAGATAGACATGTCGGAGTTTGGCGAGAAGCATAATGTGTCGCGGCTGGTGGGGGCGCCGGCGGGCTATGTGGGCTACGAAGATGGCGGTAAACTAACCGAAGCGGTGCGCCGCAAGCCGTATTCGGTAGTGCTGTTTGATGAGATTGAGAAGGCGCATCCGGATGTGTTTAACATGTTGCTGCAGATCTTGGAAGATGGCGTCTTGACCGATGGTCAGGGTAATAAGGTGAAGTTTAACAACACGATTGTGATTTTGACTTCGAACTTGGGGGCGAGTGAGATGTACCGCGACCATGAGTTTGGGTTTGAAGCGAAAAACCTGAAGAATAAAAAACAGCTGAACGAAGAATACGAAACCAGCAAAGAGATCGCGATGCGGGAGTTGAAGAAGGTGATGAAGCCGGAGCTGATAAACCGGTTGGATGCGATTCTAGTATTCCACCCACTGACGGAGGAGAATGTAGAAAAGATTTTTGATAACTTGGTGGAAGAACTAAGGAAGCGTTTGGCAGAAAAGGGATTAGCCCTACAAGTGTCGCCAGAGGTGAAGAAGAAACTGATTGCCGAAGGCTATGACCCGAAGAACGGAGCTAGGCCGTTACGCCGAGTAATTGAAGACAAGATCGAAACGATGATTGCCGAAGCGATGATCAGCGGGGAATTAGAAAAGGGTAACGTGGCGAAGATTGGTTTGGTGCGAGAGAAGGATAAGAAGGGTGAGCGTGAGCTGACTTTGAAAGTAGTGAATGGATAGAGCGGAAACCAAGAAGCGCCGGTGGTGGCAAGAAGTAATCGCGGCGGTCGTAATGATAGCGGTGATGGTGGGGGTGAGCCAATTCTTGACGTCGAACTTCGTGCAAGATTTGTGGCGAGGCTGGTGGTATGAGGAGCCAGCAGAAGTAGCAAGTATGCGAGCGGAGCTGGAGCTGACAGGAAGTGGCGAGCGGATATTCTTGGCGACACAGCCGGCGCTAGAAAGTGCGGAAAGTTTTAACGAGCATTGCGGAGATCACGAAGATGAAGTGTCGCTACTAGGCTGCTATAATGCGGGGAAAATATATGTCTATGATGTGAAATTAGATAGTCTAAAAGATTCTAATAAAGTCACGGCGGCGCATGAGTTGTTGCATGCGGTGTGGGCGCGGATGTCGAAAAGTGAGCGTGATGAGGTGGCCAAGTGGCTAGAACAAGTACGCCAGAAAAATCCGGAATGGGTGCGTGAAGAAGTGAACTTGTATCCGGAGTCGCAGCGGTTAGAGGAACTGTATGTGCGGGTGGGGACGAAGCTGAAGGATATTCCGGAGGAGCTAGAGAAACATTATAGTAAGTATTTCCAGAATCGGGCGAAGATAATTGAGTTTTATGAAAATTACCAGGCACCTTTCCGGGAGCTGCAGGCGAAGAATGAGGGTATTCAGCGGGAAGTTTGGCGATTAGGACAAGAGATTGAAACGGAACGCAAAGTATATGATATGCGACTGGAGGGATTAAATGAGCAAGTGGAAAGTTTTAACGCGTGCGCGAATCGGCTGGGGTGTTTCTCGGAGGAGGTTTTCCAGATTGAGCGAGCAGAACTGGAGCAGGAAAGTGATGAATTAGATATACTACGCGATGAGTTGAATCAGAAAATTGAGCAACATAATAATTTGGTATTAGAATATGAAGCTAATAGTAGAGATTTGGGAGAACTAAATGACGCATTGAACTCGAACGTGAAAGAAAAGTTAGATTAAAGAAAGGAAGAATATGGAAAAGAAATTAGTAAATGATTATTTAGTACCAACGGTGGTGGAGGAAACTTCGCGTGGGGAGCGAGCTTATGACATTTATTCGCGGCTATTAAACGACCGGATTATTTTCTTGGGCGAGGAAGTGAATTCGCACACGGCGAACTTGGTGGTGGCGCAGCTATTATACCTAGCGAATGAAGATCCGAAACGGGATATTAAGCTATATATCAATACTCCGGGCGGGTCGGTGTATGATGGGCTGGCAATTATTGATACGATGAATTATATCAAGCCAGATGTGCAGACGATTGGGGTTGGGCTGCAGGCGTCGATGGGGGCAATGCTGCTGGCGTGTGGCGCGGAGGGGAAACGGTTTGCACTGCCGAATGCGAGAATTATGATTCATCAGCCGTCTTCGGGTACGCAGGGTAAGGTGACGGATCAGGAGATTACTTTGCGCGAAAGTATTTTTGTGAAAAAACGCTTGGCGGAGATTTTTGCGGAGCGGACTGGCAAAACCCTGAAACAAGTGGAGAAAGATATGGATCGGGATAATTGGATGAGCGCAGATGAGGCGAAGGAATACGGGATTATTGACGATATTATTGGTGAGTAAAATTTTGTTTGATAATTCGTGCGGAATGACAAGATAGCCTGTTCTATGCTATAATAGAGAGAAGAAATGGAGGAATGATGCGGATTGGCGTAGATATTGATGGTGTGCTGAATTATCGGACGGAGATCTTGCGGGAGCAGGGGACGAAGTTTTGCGTGGAAAGTGGCAAGGGTAGTCTGGTTGCTCCGGAGCGACATCATTTGCGGGAAATGTTTGGTTGGGACCAAGTGACACGCGATGAGTTTTGGTATCGCTACGGGAAATACCAAATGATTTTGGTGCCAGCGCAGACTTATGCGGCGGAAGTGCTAGAGAAAATGCGCAGGGAGGGGCATGAGATTTGGATTATTACCGGGCGGAATAACCAGGATCAGCGCGTGGAGGGAATGCCAGAGGGGGCGACTTGGGAGGAAGTGACGAAAGATTGGCTGGCGAGGAATCAGATTGTTTATGATGGGATTGTGTTTGACCTGGGGCGGCCGGCGCCGAATGACAAGGCGACGTTTTGCCGGGAACATGGAATTGATGTGATGATTGAAGACTTGCCGGAGTATCTGATGAATTTCGATGAGAGGACGAAGGTGCTGATTTATGATCAACCGTACAATCGGGATGTGAGATTAGAGAATTCGGAACGGGTATATTCTTGGTATGATGTGTATAGCAAGATAAAGAAAATGGAGGCGTAGATGAAAGTTTTGTGGACGGATGGCAGCGCAAGCCCGAATCCTGGGCCGGGTGGGTTTGCGGTGCTGGAGAATGGTAAGCCGGTGGTGCTAGGTAGAGAAAAAGAATCGACCAATATCCGGATGGAAGGCCTAGCGATGATTGCGGCGATCAAATATGCCGGTGAAGAAGGCTGTGAGATTCATAGTGATTCGGAGTTTTGGATCAATGTGTTGACGAAATGGGCGCCAGGGTGGTGCGCGAAAGGCTGGAAGAAAAGTAAAGGGGTGATCAAAAATCTCGACATTGTGCAAGAATTGTATGGATTGTATCAAAAATACCCGGTGCAGCTAGTCTGGGTGAGGGGGCATGTGGGGACGGAGCAAAATGAGGCGGCCGACATTTGGGCTAACAAAGCCCGAGAAGGCTATTTATTATAGCTTATGGTTGCGGGTTTGGCAAGTTTTTGTTAAAATATAACCAGAGGTAATGACACTAAATTAACTTTGGGAGATAAAAGTGGACAAGACACGCATAACTGGCGCGGTAGTTTTGGTAATGGGACTGGCGATAGCAAATATTGCTCCGTGCCAAGCGCAAACGGTAAAACAAACAACTGACGGGAAAAATGTAGAGAAAAGTTTAACGGTTTTGGTTGATGAGGCGAAGGCGGCGCGAAATTATGTGGCTGAACATCCTTCGGAAAAATATCCAGGTTTGGAAAAATATCTGCAGAAGTTGATTAACTATGCGGAGGCGGAGGAAATTGAGAATGAAACGGAGCTGAAGAAAGCGCTAGATGAAGCGATAATAGCGGTACCACTATTAATCCCGCAGAAAACGGTGGCTGAGGTAAAACCGCAATCGGTGACGAAAGAAAAGGCGCAACCTGCAGCTGAGGCAAAGACACAGTCTGCAGCAACAAAGGCGAGCCTAGAAGTAGAGTCAGAAGCTAAAACCGCTCATAATAATGTGAAAGATGAAGAGAAGGTAGAAAATGTAAGCTCGGAGGTGGTAGAATTACCAAAAACTGGCGAAGCGCGATCAGCGGGGATGGGTGAGTTTATCCTGGCGGGAGCAGCGGTAGTGATTGGCACGATTGGGGCGGCGATTTTGATCTTGAGGAGCAAGAAAAATGCGTAAGATCGATATAAAAACTTATGCGAGTCGTCGGCAGAATATAAAAGTGCGGCGGAAATATTAGAAAAGATAACTCCAGCGTGGTGACTGGAGTTATTTAAGGCCTTGCCGTAGCTGTTGGAATTAACGGGCGAATTTACCCAGGCTATCGGTCATGTCGGTAGGGAGGAGAATGACGGTTTTCTGGGAGGGGTCGGTGCTGATTTTCTCAAGAGTTTGGAGGGTGCGAATATTGATACCGCCAGGAGTCTGGGCAAGCATACGAGCTGCTTCGGCGACGGCCGCAGCAGCGGATTTCTCGCCTTCGGCAGAGATGATGGCGGCACGGCGTTCGCGTTCGGCTTCGGCTTGTTTGGCCATGGCGCGTTTCATGTCGGCGGGAAGCTCGATGTTTTGCAAGCGGACACTTTCGATGTCGATGCCCCATTTGTCGGTCTGGGTGTCGACGATTTCGCGAATCTGGGCGGAGATTTCGTCACGCTTGCTGAGGATTTCGTCAAGGTCAAAATTACCGGTGATGTCGCGCAGGGCAGTCTGGGCGAAAGTACTAGTAGCGTAGGAATAATTAGTAGTTTCTAGGACGGCTTTGGCGGCGTCGATGACGCGGAAATAGACGATGGCGTCGACGTTGACGGTGACGTTGTCACGGGTGATGACCTCTTGCTTAGGGATGTCCATCGGGGTAGTGCGGACGTCGACTTTGACCATGTGGTCGATGTAGGGAATGATGACGCGGAAGCCAGGCTTGAGAATGCGAGAGAACTTGCCGAGCCGGAGGACGACGCCGCGTTCGTATTGGTTAATGATGCGTACGCCGGGTACGACGATTAATAAAATCACCGCTAAGATGATGACAATGGGAATATACATATAACTCCTTTATACTTATTGATTACATTATAACATGGATAAGGAAGATTGGAGTCATCTCGAACTGTGTAGCTACTATTCAGTCATTCAAAAAACATCATGTTTCCTGATAGGACGTGGTGAATAGTATTTTGCGAGGAAGACTTTTATTTTGCTAATGTTTTGTGCTATAATGGTAGTATGAAGAAATTGATTGTCAAAAGTCAATTGCAGGATAAGGCGGCGCTGGATAAGCAGCTCGCGAATATCGGGCTGGAACTCTCGCCGGTGATTTGGCAGCATGAGAGAGTTTATCTTCCGCACGATTATCGGCCGGCGATGAACTTTCCGCGGTTAGTGATGCGGACGGAAGTGCGGGCGACGGACCAGCCGGCTGTTTATGCGATGTATCTGAAGCGGCATATCGAGGATAGTGGGATTGATTGGATTAATTTCACGGAAGTGAAAGATTATACCGAAGCTTCGGGGATGATTCACCAGCTGGGGTTCCGAAAGGTGGCGGAGATTAGTCGCCAGCGGCAGGAGCTGTGGCTAGATGATAAGACAGTGGTATATGTGGATAAAGTGGATGGGCTGAACAATTATTACCTCAAGCTAGAGGCTGAGGTGGCCGAGGGGGAAGCGGTGGAGCTTTTGCGGCAGGATTTGTTTAGTATTTTGCGGATGTTGGGGCAGGAAACCTTTATCATGCAGGCGTATTTTGACTTGTTTACGAATCAGGAGCAGCCGTATTTTATTCCGGGGGAAGAGTAAAGACTGTTGATTTTTGGGTAAATCTGTGCTATAATGGAAGTATATTCGGGGATTTCCCGTTACCCCAATCAGTTTTGCTGGTTGGGGTGTATTTTATGCTATTGCGGGCATGAGTTTGATATTTTATGATATTCCAGGATGTTAGGGCTTGCTGTTTAGTATTGTCCAAAATTAACTCCAAAATTACTGATATGATTGATTATAGCATAAATAATGCTCTGTGTGGAAAACTAAGGGGATTTTAAGTTTTTGCGGGAAAGTGTGGGTTGACGCGGGGGAAAAGGTTATGTATAATGAAGATTAGGAGATCGTTATATATAAACAATTAAAGACAAAATAAAAGGAGAACGATTTATTATGTCTAATATGACAAAAACTATTGCCATTCTTGGCGTTGTAGCTGGTCTTGGCGTAGCTGCATTACCTTTGAGCACGTATGCTGTTGGCAATACCGTTGAATGGGGTGCTGAGGCTGATAAGGCTGCGGACTGGACTAGTGGTGCTATGGGCGGTACTGATAAGACTGCACTTGGTGAGGATTCGTTTGTTAAAACGGATACCACGATTCAGCTTTCTATTGAAGACAAGTTGAGCATTGCGACTTCTATGAGTGATGTCACGTTGGCGTTTAGTGAAACTGATAGTATTTTTACTGCCGCTCCGATGGCTGTTACCGTGATTACCAAGAACTCCGGTGGTTACAAACTCACGATGGTTGGCTCTGCAAATGGTGCTACCGATAATAACCCAGCCGCTGCTACTGATTTGACGAATGCGAAGGGCGATAAATTCACTGCACTAGGAACTGCAGGCGCCACTTTGACTGATAATACTTGGGGTTACAAGGTCAGCAATACTATTTTAGGTACGGCTGTGACTCCTGCTGATAGTAACTGGCATGGCGTTGCTGCCGCTGCTGCTAATGGTGTTATTATGGAATCTGACGCTCCAACTAATGATGATGGCGATGTTTCTTCTATTACGTTTGGTGCGAAGGCTGCCGCAGATCAGGCTGCTGGTGTCTATAAGGGTCGCGTGACATTTACTGCTACCAACCAAGCTAAGGCTTAAGCTATAGTTTAGTATAGATATTTTGAGAAAATCGTTCCATGGTGTGGGGCGATTTTCTTAGTATTGTGATGCAGGAGTGAATGTGATATAATGAACGAAGGATAAGGAGGTTAATGAAAAAAATAAATTATATAGGAAAAGTGTTTGCGGCTGTGATGGTGGTCGCTTTCATGATGGTTTGTAGTGCTTTCACTAATACTAGAGTTTTTGCGGTTGATGATAAACCGGAATACCGGATGGATATCTATCCAGCACAGAAGAGTCTAGGGGAAATTGATCCGGGTAGTAGCTATAAGGGGGAGTTTACAATTGAGAATACCGGTAAGCAAGATTTTGAATATGAAATTAGCTTTTCTCCGTATAGTGTGGAGGGTGAAAAATATGATCCGAATTATGATAAAGAAACACAATATACTGATATTGCAAAGTGGATTACGGTGAATAGTGATAGCGGTAAAATTAATGCTGGTGATAAAACCAAGGTGGAGTATGTGATAGAAGTTCCAACTGATGTGCATGGTGGGGCGCAGGCAGCAGTGATTATGATTACTATGAGGCCGGATTCTCAGGCCGATACTTCAGCTGTTCAGGCTATACGGCGTTTAGGCTATTTAGTATTCGGTAACGTTGATGGCGATATTATCGAAACTGGTAAAATTTTGGAAAATAAAGTTCCAAGTTTCCTATTTAATCCGCCAATCTACGGTACGTCGATGGTGGAGAATACGGGTAACGTCTACACGGTGGCGAAGTATAGTTTGCAGGTGTTCCCGCTGTTTAGCGACGAGGAAGTCTACACGAACGAGGAAGAGCCGGAGAATAGCGTGGTGTTCCCAGAAACGAAGCGCTACAATGAAATTAAGTGGGACGGGGCGCCGCATTTGGGGATTTTCCGGGTGCGTCAGATGGTGAAGATTTTTGACGAGGAATCGGTGACGGAGAAGATTGTGTTCTTGTGCCCGATTTGGTTCTTGTTTATCGTGCTGCTGCTGATTTTCTGCATTATCTTCTGGCTGGTAAGCCGAGTGGTGAAGCGGAAGAGGGAAGCGTAGAAAACGCGACTGTACTTGTAAATATCCCCGGCTTTGCTGGGGATATTTACTGTGTAGGGTAGGTATGAAATATTCTCGGATTAAAGAAGGACATATGTGACGCGCATTAGAATTGACTGAAGTGACTGGTGACGGGTTTATGCTGTTAATATAGAGGAAATTACAAAAGTAGCGAAACCGATAAAGAGCGTGGCATCAAAATAGATATGGGCACCTCTGCTTTGTGAGTGAGTGGATTGACAAGAAGCTTTGCTAATGTTATGATCTATCTCAAGGGGTAATAAACCATACCTAGAAGAATGTTAAGGAGATGGAATAAATGGCTAGATTTATTTAAAGACATGATGATAATGGTAGAGAATATTATACTGTTATTGGTGATACGACTAGATTCAGTGATATACCGGATACGCTAAAAGTTGCTGATATGGTTGTAACGCACTCTGATATAGACAAGCAACTAACTAGATTAATTTTAGCATTTGCTAGGAGCGGTAACGAGCAGATAATTAAGCTGATTGAGAATAATCATGGCTTGCATTTTGATGGTAAACGTCGCGTCTTGATGAGCATTCTGAAATTTTTTCCAGAAAGTGGGGCTATAAATAGAGAAGGGTCTTACATGAGAACCTTGCACCAGAATGGACAAAATCTTACTGATTTCCTGAGAGATATACAAAAATTGGCACAATATCGGAATAACAGTGCGCATAGCGATGTTTTGGAGTATATATTGAGGGAAACGTTTCGTAAAGAGCTTGAAGCGGAAGGCTCTGACTTATTAGATGATGAAAATTTCTGTAGAATTACTGGAATTCTTAATACTCAAAGTATTATTAATCTTAATGATGAATACGAAAAATATAATAGCATCATGGATAAATATGTGTTCTTGATGGATATGCTCGAGCAGGGGCTAGCATGGGATATGGCGAAAGAGATAGTTGTTGATAATGGATTACCTCTCTCAGCTATGCAAAATACTTAAAATCATGCTTATAAAGTCATTGGGCGACTTAGTATTAAAATTGACTGTATCGAGCGTGCGATGGATTCTGGCGATGTTTGGGCGGCAGTGAGTATTGCCTGGTTCGCCGGCCTTATGAGTCGCGGACGATGGATTTGGTATGCTCATCGATGAGCGGGCTGGCATTGATACCGTCTTTAATACGCTGGAGGAGGTCTGGGTGGACAGAGTTATTGTAAGCGATGGGTTTAATCTTGCCGGCTTTGTACCAGATCTCCAACTGTCGATATGAGAAACGACGCACGCGGTTGCAATCGAAGGCGGTTGGTTTAGAAAAGTGATGAGATGCCTCGGGGCTTTTGGGCGGGACTTCGACGACGGATGTGCTCGGATTGAGTCCGCGATCTATGGCGAATTGTTTGACATTTTTAATCTGACTGGTGGCATTGATGGGGATAGCGATAAGCTCTTCGTTGCTAGCGGCAACAATCATGCCAGTATGTGGCTTAGAACTGCCGAAGCAAGTGGCAGGTCCGAAGATTAACCATTCGCCAATCGGTACAGGACAAGGCACTTAGGCGTATTCCTCGAAAAGTTGCTGAGATGATGTAACAAATGGCGTTGTAACGACGAAGGGGTCTTCTGTAGGGTCTTGAGAAATGTCTTTGAAGAAGTCGTGCAGATCAATGTCGACGCGCTTGCAGATATCATTGAGCTGATCCTGCTTGCTTTGCCATTCGGGATATTTATGAGTGAGTTGAATGAGAGTGCGGTAATCGTATTTACCGAAGTTTTTCCAGGCGAAGTCGAGAGCTTCTTGGTCGGTTTGTGACAGCTCGGTAGTATCGACGTCATTAACTGAGCTGAGCTGTGCGTCTTGATTGTTTTTGGAATACTTAATATAGGAAGCGAGATATCTAAAAATATCATCGCTTTGAAGGTTACTGAAGGCATTGTTGCTGAACTCCGCGACATCTTTGGTCATGGAACCTACTGGGCCGTTCATCATGGCAAAATATTTGTCATTAGAAACAGTGCGGGCGTATTTGCGCAGATGATAGCGGTCGGCTGCCCAAACTAGCTTGATAACTTTTAATTCTGGCATACTAGAACTGCTCGCATCTTTGCGAACTAGATAATTAATAATCTGAGTAATTTTTTTGTAGTCGGCTTCCATAATTGTTCCTATGTTTATTTTACCATAAAATGCTAAATTTGTAAATAGATATATATGGTTATTATACTATTATTATAGCATAACCGTGATAAGATGGTGGGGTTTCATGGAAAAAGACGATTTCTAGATGCTGCTATGCTTGCCAAACAGGGAAGATTGTAGTAAAATGATATAAAGAAGAATTGTTGATTGATATTAAAAGGAGTTAATTTTTATGGCATATCAATTAGAATTGAACAAACGTACTGAACAGGGGCACAAAGCGAAGGCTCTGCGCGATGCAGGGCTGGTGACGTCGGTGGTCTATGGCGCGGGCAAACCGGTTTTGACGAAGTCGGTCTATAATGCGACGGAAAAAGTCTTGAATGAGGCTGGTTACCACTCACCAATCGAGCTGGATATTGATGGCAAGAAGCAGCTAGCAATCGTGAAGGATGTGAATATTAACCCAGTAAATCGCCGGATTCTAAATGTAGAGTTCCAGGCGGTGTCGGCAGATGAGATCGTGGAAGCGACTACGCCGATTACGATTATTAATTTCGATCAGTCGGATGCGGCGAAGCTACACTATACTATCTTGCAGGTGATGGAAGAGATTGATGTGAAGGCGAAGCCGTCGGATTTGCCGAAGGAATTGGTCGCTGACGGCGGTAAATTGGCCACGCTAGAAGATAAGCTGACGGTGGCGGATTTGCAATTGCCAAGTGGGGTAGAATTAGTTGACCATGAGTTGGCTGATGAAACGGTGATTGCTAATGTCTATGACCCAGCGGCAGAAGCAGCGGCGCGTGAAAGTGAAGAAACGCAGACAGAGCCAACGGCACCGGAAGCAGCAGCGACGACGGAAGAAGCGAAAGCTGAATAATAACTACAGAATGATGGGAATCACCCTGCCTGTTGGTGGGGTGATTTTGGTGGTAGGAGTTGTTTGAAGGCTAAAAGTGAGTTGTGAAGAAAGTGCAGAAAAATCGGGCAGAAAAGTGTTGACACTGGGCTTATGGTTTTATATAATAAAGTAAAGATATATTTAAAATAAATATAGACAAGAAGAAGGACATAAACAAAAATGAAATTAAAGAAGAAAACTTCTAGGATGAGTACGGTCGGTCTGTCGAGTTTCTTTGCGTTGCTCGCGGTGCTGGGTGTGGCGGTGACTTGTCCGATGATGAGCATGTCGGCATCCGCCGCTGATGATAGCGCAATGCTGGCGATTGACTTTTATTTGGCAAATAATAGCGCTAGCGTAAGTCAGATGAGCCAGATGCTGACGATTGATTTCTTCTTGGCAAATGGCAACCCAAATTATCCGGCGATTTCTAAGATGTTGGGGATTGATTTCTACTTGCGTGGCAATATGTCGATTGATATGGAAGGGCTGGCGCCTGAGGTAACTGGAGAAGTCCAACCTTTGTCGGCGGATACGCAGTTCGTGTCGAAGAGTACTGGTTTTAGTGTATATAGCTCGGATACGAAGGGGTTTGTGGTGTCGGCGGGTAGCACGGATGGTAAGACGACGGCGATGGAGCTTAAAGATGGGGAAACGGTTCTGGATACGATTCCTACTTTGGGGAGTAATGCCATGAATAGTACTGACTTTGGTACGAAGGCTTGGGGTTATAAGATTACAGAAGCTGGTAGTGCTAATAGTAAAGCCTATCAACCGTTGACGGCTGGACTTTCGGAGGCTTATGCTCATAATACTAACGGTGACGTATCACTGGAACTAACTTTTGGGGCTAAGGTAGATATGTCAGCTCAGGCTGGTGAGTATACGCGTGGTGTAAAGATTAGCGCGGTTGCCAACGCAGAGAACACGGCTGCTGTGGCTGAGTCGAAGGCGGTGATGGATAAGTTTATCGCGAAGACTTTTGAGCTACGTCCGGAGCTGAAAGAGCAAGTAGATGCTCGCAAGGAAGAAAGCGGCAAGGGCGGTGATATCGAAACTATGACTGAACTGGTGAATATCCTGAACGCAGAGCAATATGCTCAAGGGCAAACCGAATAGTAGCAGGGAATATGTCCTTCGGAGGCTTCTCAATATGGGAAGCCTCCTTTTGTATGCTAACGAGAAATCTCCCAGATGAACCGGGAGATATTTGCTGGTAGTGGTTTAGATGGTGCCTAGCGTAGGTAACGTAGAGCGTCGGTGTTGGCTTCGAGGTGACGCTTAAGAGCGGCCTGGGCGGTACGGATTTTTTCTTTATCGCCTTTCCAGGTGAGTAGAACTGGCTCCTGCAAAGCGCGGCCGAAAGCGAAACTGATCGGCCAAGGGAAGGGCGCATTCTGGCAGATAGCGGTGAAGTTGGCCGTGGCAGTCTTAGCTGGTTGGCCACCACTAAGGAAGAGTACGCCTCCGGTGTATTTGGAAACAGCGTGCTTCATGATGGCGGCGGTAGCCATGCCGATAGCATCGGGCGTGGCGGGGTTGGCGGCGTCTTGACCGTTTATGATCATGTTGGTCTTGAGAATACAGCCGGCGAGGTCGATGCGGCGTTGCTCGAGTTTCTCAAAGATAGTAGCGAGGACGCGATCGGTGACGGCGGCGCATTCTTCGATAGAATAATTACCAGTTGCGAGAATGTCGGATTCGACCATGGGCACGATGCCGGCAAGTTGACATTCTTTGGCGAAGCTGGCCAGGAGGTCGGCGTTTTTCTCGACGGCGATGAAGCTAGGCTCATCCTTGGCGATACGGAATTCGGCGCGCCATTTGGCAAAGCGAAAGCCATCGTTATACGCGGTGCGCATGCGATCGAATAAACTATCTAGGCCGAGGGTATATTTCTCGCCGGTTTCGACAATCTCGGCGAGGCCTTGGTCGGCTTTGAGTCCGGGGATGATGCTGCGGTTGGTGATGTACTCGAGAGCGTGCTGACGCTGGATCTTTTGCTTGGCGCTACTATCGTTCAAGATAATACCGCTGACGAAACGCTCGAGGTCGGGAGTGGTGAGAATGATTTCACGGTAGTTTTGGCGGTATTTGGCATTGCCGGGAATGCCGTGATTGGCCAGGCGAGAAGTTAATTTCTGATCGGATTCATCCATGGCGAGGATGCCTTTTTTCGGGGTCATGAGAAGTTTAGCGGTATAGCGAAGGTTGGCACGCTTTTCGCGCTCGATGGTGGCAAGTTCTTTGAGTTTTTTGGCAGAAAGGGAACCGGCGATGGTGGCTTGCTCGGCATTGATCTTGGCCCAGAGGACGGCATCAGCGGCGGAACCGCCGACAGAGATGACGCCAAGGATGGTGGCGACGATAGTAGAATAGACCGTGAGATGAGTCATCATGTCGGTCTTGTCGAGGGACCAGCTTTCCTCGGCGTCGCTGAAGATGATTTTGCGGGGGCTGATGTGGCAAACGAGTTGTTTGCTGGGCTGGTCGACTTCGATTTTGTCGACAATCTCGACCTCGGGATGTATAGGGGGTTCGTCTTCGATAAAAACTATATCAGCCATTTCCATGAGGCGCTGGCCGGCGGGAGTGGTGTATTTCTCGGCATGAACGGCGAGTTTAGTAGTAGGGGAGAACTTGAGGAAGTTTTTGAGCTCTTCGACAAGTTTCATAGAAGCGGTAGTAGAGCGGTCAATGAGAATCCACTCGGGGGTGCCGTCGGGCATAGACCAGTCGGTTTGCTTGCGTGTGCTGGGTACAAAATATGTAATCTCGTCTTTGTGGCAGAGGATGTAGCGATAATCATCGGGCTGATCGAGCCAGGTAACTTCGCCGTCTTGGAACTCGACGCGCGAATTGAGAATCTCGGTATTTAGTCCTAAGCGGTGAAGTACGGCGAAAGAAACGGCGGCGCCACCATAAACACTAGTGCGATGAAAGAAGCCATGTGCATCACCATTGAAGCCGAGATTGAGCCAGTCGATGCCGCGTTCGTCGGTTTCGAAATCATTATTGCGATCGTCTAGTTTGATGTAGACGTCTTTGAGGACATTACCTATTATGAGTATTTTAGACATATATAATTATTATACCATAGACAGTTTGGCTTGGGTGGATTTATCCGCGGGGCGGCTCGGTGCGGTAGCCCTTGACCACCCCTGCGTCGCTCGATAGAGGAGATAAATCTTCTCTATGTTCGCTATCCTCTGGGTGGTTCGCCGGAAGGCTCGGACAAAAGTTTCTTGGATTTGATTTCGTAGCGTTTGCCGTTGACAGGGGAGATGAAGTAATCCTCGCTGAGGAGATTAACGAACATGGTGAGATCTTTGTCATCCATGATGATAATGGAGCCATCGTCGTCGGTCATAAGCTCGAGCTGCATGTCGTCGGCGTAGTCGATGAGCTTGTCCTGGGGCATTTCTTCGGCGATGTCGAGCGATTGAAGTTTCTTAATAAGTGGCTTTTTATCCTGAAGTAGAGTATTAAGAGTGAGGCCTTCAGCGAAAGATAATTTGTATTTGTCGGTAATTTCTTTGGCTTTTTCGTCGGCGATGGCTTGGGATTTGTAGTCGTATTGGAAAAGATTTTCGAACTTACTCTGATTGAAAATAACAACATTGCCGTCGATGATGGCGACTTGGTTGTCGTCGGGCATTTTGAGGGCGACTTCGGC
>CAYUDH010000016.1:0-21127 GCA_964443595.1 uncultured Candidatus Saccharibacteria bacterium | reverse complement strand
CTGGACGAAGTTAAAGCAAAATTAACGGAGTTACTCTAATGCATCGTCATGGATACAAAGGTCGCAAATTTGGTCGCGAAACCGACCAGCGACGAGCGCTAGAACGTGGGCTAATCAAAGCGCTAATTGAGAATACATCTATCACGACAACTTTAGCCCGCGCTAAGGAAATCCGTCGTGAAGCCGAAAAACTAATCACTATCGCCAAAAAAGGTGGTCTTGCCAATCGCAGACTCCTCATCTCTCGTCTTGACAGTATCGAAGCGGCCGACCTCCTCATGGATGTCATCGCCCCACAAGTCAAGCGCGACTCTGGCTATCTCAGAATTGAGCGTGCTGGATTCCGCCGCGGCGACAACGCCGAGATGGCTACTATCAGCTTTGTCGATAGTATCGACTTAAGCAAAAAGGAGGGGAAATAAATGAAAGGTGTTACCAAAACTTACAGCCAAAAGCCCGCTGAGGTTCAGCGTGAATGGTGGATTATCGACGCCGGCAGCATGCCACTTGGCAAGCTTGCCGTGGTAATCGCCGACAAACTCATTGGCAAAAGCAAAGTTACTTATACCCCACATACCGACAATGGTGACTATGTCGTCGTTATCAACGCCAAAAACATTCAAGTCACCGGCAACAAGATGGTCGACAAAATGTACTATCGTCACAGCGGTTTCCCCGGTGGCCTCACCGAGCTCAAGCTCGAAGAAGTCATCGAGAAAAACCCAAAAGTGGCTATTGAGCACGCCGTCAAAGGTATGATCCCGAAGAACAAATTGGCAGCTGACCGCCTTGCTCGCCTCCGCGTTTTCGATGGCGCCGAGCACGCTCATACTGCACAGAATCCAAAGGAGATTAAATAATGGCTACGAAAGATACCTACATTTACGGTCTTGGTCGCCGCAAAGCCGCCACTGCCCGTGTACGCCTTTACAAAGGCAAAGGCGAGATCACCATCAACGACAAGCCAGCTCTCGAATATTTGTCCGGCAACAAGGGTTTGCTCGCTGAGATTACCGATCCACTAGCCCTCGCCGAAAAGCAAAACGAATACGATGTTTCGATTCGCGTTGCCGGCGGTGGCCTCGCTGGTCAAGTCGACGCCATCAAGCTTGCCTTGTCCAAGGCTCTCACTACCGAGATGGCCGACCTACGTCCAGTGCTAAAGAAAGCTGGGTTCCTCAAGCGCGATCCTCGCGAAAAGGAACGCAAGAAATACGGTTTGCGCTCTGCCCGCAAGAAAGAACAATTCTCCAAGCGTTAAGCCTTACCGTGCTCATCAAAGTGGACATCTGCAAAGTTGTCCACTTTTTTGTAGTATAAGGTATAATATATATTATGTTGCCGAAAGCTTTAACTGACACCATTGATGCACTAGGTCATTTGCCCGGTGTAGGCGCCCGTACCGCTGAGCGCTATGCTTATTATCTTTTCAAAAACAGTCCTCGCATCAGCCTCGACATCGCCGCCGCCCTCAGCGTCCTCCATGCCGGCGTCAAAAATTGCCCCGTTACTTTCGCTCTAATCGACGCCGACGCAGAAATCTCCGAGCTCTACAGCGACCCCGAGCGTGACAAAACTACCGTCCTGGTAGTCGAAGAGCCTCTTGATATTTACGCTATCGAGCAAACCAAGCAATATACTGGCACTTATCATGTCCTCGGCGGCGCCATTTCACCCATTGATGGCATTACTGCCGATCAGTTACACATTAAAGAACTTTTAGATCGCATCGCCAAAGATAATGTTCAAGAAGTCATCGTCGCCACTAACCCATCGGTCGAGGGGGAATCTACTGCCCTCCTTCTCCAGAAGATGCTGTCCGAAACCTATCCTGATATCAAAGTCACCCGCCTTGCTCGCGGCTTACCACTCGGCGTCGACTTATCTTATGCCGACCAAATTACCCTATCCGCCGCCCTCGAGAATCGTACTAAACTCTAGTCATATCATACAAAAACATGCCCCAGCTTCACCAGAGCATGCTCAGTGTGTTATCTAGCAGCTTAAATCTGTGCCGCTGTCACTAATACATTATTTGTATATTCACCCGAAGAAAGATTAGACCCTACACCAATCCCCACCTCAAACCTAGTCACCACATCTGTACCACCACCTATACCCGACCTATAAAACTCTACTGGCACATTCGTAGCACCGATAGTTTTATATGGATTAGCCCCCAAAGCCGTAGAGCCAGTGCCGCAATTATAAGCAGCATTATCATCTACACAAGTTCGCACTCCCCATGCGCTCACCCCGCCCGTCACCAATGCGCCAGAGCCAATTGCCGGAATTTTCTCATTAGTAGTACCATTCGTTAGTGCCGTCGTTTCATCCTTTGTGCTTAGTGAGATCTTATATTGCTGATTTGATGTCACCTTGGCCGTAAAATTACCAACATTCACATCCTTACTATTTGCCACAATCGACAATACTTGCCCCTTATCCGCATCCGGCGACACTTCCAGAGTCAAGACCGATTCCACATTCACACTCACCATAGCCGTATCTGGATTAGCCGCAAAAGTCTGCTCCGGAATCTCCGTCAACGCACCAAAAAGCATCACACCGCCTAACATCAGCAATCCCACGCCAAACGGCATCTTCACCCTTTGGAATAACGTTTTGTTGATTTTTAGCATCATGACCTCCTCTTTAATTGACTATTTGATTTGTATTTTCTAAAATTACTTTTCTTTTTGCATTATCAATATACTTCCATTATAGCACAGTTTTTTATTTTTACCACAAGTTCTAACAAACTTTTTATGTTATTTTTCCGAATCTTTGCTATAATAATGATATGTACCGCCTTTCATTAATCATTAGCGAAATCTATAATAAATATTTACCTCTCGCCGAGAAAGACGGCATCATTCTCAATCTCGACTTTTCCGACACCACCAAAGAAATCGCCGATCCCGAGCGCGTCAAGAAATTCCTCGACGAGCATCTCAGCTCTACCCTACAGCGTTCCGACAAGGGCGAAGTCACCATCGGCGTTGACCAGAGCGCCATCACCATCACCGATACTGCTACTACTTTATCACACGCTGCCTGCGCTTTGCTTAGCAATCGCTATATCGACGTCACTTCGCATGTCGGCTTCGGCACCACCGTAAAAATCTTCTTCAAGCCCCGCGAGCTCGCCCCAGCAGTCAGCAAGCCAGCTGAGCCCACCAAGATCGAAGGTGTCTCCGTCGACATTACCGCCGATAATAATCCTAAGCAGCCCGCTCTGGCAACCGAAGCAAAAATCGCCACGTCTAAAGGCAAGCAAAAGCGCAGCTTTGGCGCCAAGCTCAAGCTCACCGGCAAATCCCAAACCAAAAAATCCCCCACTAAGAAATCTACTACCGCCCGCAAACTTACCGCTAAACCGGGGAACAAGCTCCAGACTGTCCGTACCAAGCGCCAGTTAGCCACTGCCGCCAAGAAAGCCGACCGCGAAGTCAAACGCATCGCCAAAAAAGCTAGCAAGCAAACTCAGAAACTCACTAAGAAATCCAAAACTACCGCTAAACCCAGCAAATCCACACCCAAAAAAGTCCGCAAGCTCAAACTATCTTAGCCTCATTCCTTAATTTCACATAGTTAAAGCGGCGTTCCATCAATATCTTTTTCGAAAAGTTGCCCACAAATTTATACATTTTTAATATGTTTATGTTATAATCAATACATACACGGAGGTTATGTATTAATGAAGAATTTTTGGCAGCGGCTTAGAAGCTACTGTTCTTGGGAAAATCTCAATCCTTTGAACTGGTCCAATGGCGAAATCAAAATGTTTTTAGGCTCATTTTTTGCCATTATGCTGCCGATTTACATTTTCATTGGCTTACAGCCTGTGCCCATCGCTAATGCCGATAGCTTACCCCGACTCACTATCTCCAGTATCGGCCTTAATACCCCGGTTACCACTATCGAACTTGCCAACCGTCAGCTCATCGCCCCCGATACCATCGCTGGAGTTTACCCTAGCGCCGAAAACAAATTATTCATCATCGGTCATTCATCCACTGTCTTCCAAAAGCTCGATCAAGTCAAAGTTGGCGACGTATTCATCTACAATAATACTACCTACCAGGTTAAAAGCCTCGAAACTCTGCCCAAGTCTGACATTAGCATGAGCCAAATTTTGCAGCCCGAATCCGAGCCCACTCTCGTCATCATGACCTGTGCCGGCGAGCCATTACCGGGCCAAGACGCTACGCACCGCCTTATCGTCACCGCTACATCGGCATCAGAATAATTGCACCGTAGTACACTACGAAAGCTGCTAGCATAATCGCACCCTCCGTTCGCGTAATCTTGTGCTTCGTCAGTGCAAAGATAAAGAGAATCACCGCCGACGCCACCAACATAATAATATCTAACATCTGGAAGCTCGCTGGCGTAATCGTGCCAAAAATCGCTACCGGCACACCTAGTACTATACAAATATTGAAGATATTACTACCGATGATATTACCCACCGCCAAATCTTGCTCACCTTTACGCGCCGCTACAATTGTCGTCACCAGCTCCGGCAGGGAAGTACCAAAGGCAATAATCGTTAGCGATATTAACCGTTCGCTCCAGCCAATCGCCGTCGCAATTTCGCTCGCATTCCGCACCACCATCTCACTACCTAGCACAATCGCCGCCAGCCCGATTAAGACCAGCAGTAGCGACTTCCCCAGCTTAAACTTCGGCTTCTCGTCTTTTTCTTTATTCTCTCGGCTTTGCTTCGCTAGCGTCACTAGATAATACAGGAACACCGAGAAGAATAGCAGCACTACAATCGCATCGCCCCGCGAGAATTGATCTTGATTGCCATTCATCAGCAAGGTATCCAGGAACAGTACCGCCAGCAGCGTCGAAATTAGCATACAGAGCGGCAACTCCTTACGCACGGTATTAGTCTTAATTTTAATCGGCCGAATCACCGCCGCAATCCCTAAAATCAAGAGAATATTTAGAATACAGCTACCAATCACGTTGCCCAGCACCATATCTGTGCTGCCCGAGGCCAGCGCTGATACCGACACCGCAAACTCCGGCGCACTCGTCCCGAAGGCGATAATCGTCAAACCGATCAGCATCTTCGACACCCTAAAGTTCTGCGCCGTGCTCGAGGCTCCATCTACAAAAATATCCGCGCCTTTTATCAAAATAATAAATCCGATAATCAATAATAATACTTGTAAAAACATTTTTGCTTCTTTTTATTTTTAATTAACTAACTTATTATATTTTAGCACAACTTTAGCAGAATCAAGCATTTTTGTGTTACAATTAAACTATGTTGGAGGAATCAGAAGCTAAATCACATTCAGTGAACCTTAGCGCTATCATTATTACCAGTGTCGTCATTGGTCTTGCCATTTTCTTTGGCGTTTTATTATTAATTCGGAGCCTCACCACATCTCAGCCCGGCCAAATCATTTTCCAAGAATCTGCCACCGCTGAGAATCGCGACTTTGTCAATGCTAATCTAGGCGATAATCTCGAGCTACATTCCGACGTCGAAATCGGCGCCATCAGCCTCACCAGCCAGTCCGACAACCCCGGCTACGTCCTATATAATATATTATTACCCGTTACCGACTTTTACAGTACCGCCACCAATATCAGTTCAGAAGCAGCCCGCGCGGGGACTCTAGTTTCCATCTGGGACCTTAGTGCCGATCAAAAGTTGCTTCGCCTTGATGGTGATTATTATTTTGATAATTATAATAGCGGCGCCTTTTTCGAGTACTTCACCGTCACCGGGGATAACACCGAAGACGTCCAAAACGTCATCGAATTATTACAAGGCAATATTGCCGCTTTCCCTGATCGATCCTCCATTCTCAGTCTTGCTCAGACCGGCGTCACCGCCCTATCTCGCCGCATGAACACCAAGCTTAGCCAAGTCGGCGATGCCACTTATTTCACCGAAAAAATCGGCAAATACTTAAGCAGTTTTGACCTCACCCATACCAGCAACGAATCTTCCTTCTCCGAGCTCGCGAACGGTCGCAACATCTGCTCTCAGCCCGCCATGATTGACGCTCTCACCAGCATCGGCCTCGACATCGTCGAGCTCACTGGCAATCACAATCAAGATTGTGGTGACGCTGCCGCCATTGCCACTATTCAGCAATACCAAAGCCTCGGTATCCAGACCGTCGGTGGCGGCATCTCTGCTACCGCTGCCGCCGTCCCGCTGGAAATTGATCAGAAGGATACTAATATCACTCTGCTCGCCTATAATTTATCTACCGGTGGCTACACTCTAGACAGCACTCCTGGCGCTAATTACTATACCAAAGAAAAAGCTACTCAGGACATCGCCGCCGCCAAAGAGCGCGGAGATTTCATCATCGTTGATATTCAATACTACGAATGTGGTAGCTACGCCGACACCTCCGAAAACACCACTTGCGACGCCGCCAATTCCTCCGCCGGTGATCAAATTGGCTTTTTCCATCAACTCATCGACATGGGTGCCAATGTCGTCGTCGGTACCGCCGCCCACCAGCCTCAGACTTTTGAGCTCTACCATGATGGCCAGATTTATTACGGCCTCGGCAACTTATTCTTTGACCAAAGTGCCTGGCCTGGCACTACCCGCAGTCTTATTCTCGAGCATTACTTCTGGAAGGGCAAACTTTTGCAAACCCGTATCACCCCCACCACCTACGATAATAACTTCCAAACTGCCCTCATGGATACCGAAGCTGCCACTGCCCTCCTTAATCGCCTAATCAAAGTCCGCCCAGCGCAGGAGTAGCATGGATCGCAAACGCCGCCGCATCATCAACCTCATCGTCACCATCTTAGTCATTATTATTTGCGTCATCGTCCTCGTCATTAGTTTTGCCATTAAGCAGCGTGTCGAAAGCGAGATCGCCGGCTCCACCGAAGAAAAGCCCTCCACGCCCAGCACACCCGTCGTCGAAGAGCCCGAGAAACCCACTCTCCCCGGCATCAACGAAATCACCGAAGCCAAATTCATTGATCTACAGCCTACCGTCGACCGTTGGGCTACCACCCTCAACTCTCGCGCCAAAGCCGGCGTCATGATTTACGACCTTAATAACAGTCGCGTCGCCGCCAGCTACCACGCCGATGATGTTTTTAGCGTCGCCTCGCTTTATAAATTACTACTCGCCTACGATGGTTATCGCCAAATCGCCATCGGCGCCGAGCAGCCTACCGATATCATCGTCAGAAACACCGACAAAGGCGACCTCACCCTGTCGCAATGCCTCGATCTCATCATCCGTGAATCTTATAATAGCTGCGCCGACCCCATGCACCAAGACCCCATCCGCGCCAGCCGCATCAACGGCCTCATTCGCAATTACGAAATGACCAATACCACCAATCTCGGCCTTCAGTCCACCGCCGCCGACCTGACTAAACTTTTGCGCACTTACTGGCGCCACTCTGAGCTCCCTCAGAGCCTTTGGGATCAAATCAAAGATTCCATGCTCAATCAGCCTCCTAGTGCCAGTTCTAGCCATCCTACTTACGATTGGCGCCAAGGTCTACCCGCCGGTTTCTCCGGCAACGTCGATGTTTACAACAAAGTCGGCTGGGAATGGAACGCCGAAAGGGAATATTGGAACATCTACGCCGATGCCGCCATCGTCGACTTCGTCGATCTCAAACACGAATACACCATGGTCGTACTCACCACTGGCGTTGACAGCACCGATAGAATTTCTCAGCTCGGCCAAATGGTCCAAGAAACCGTCACCCTCCAATCTGACGGGATTATCAAATAAGCGCTTGATTTATCATAAGTTGCTTGCTATAATAGAATTGCACCAAGTCTATAAAATAGCCACGCAAAGGTAGTTGGTTTAGTATCGTGAGAATAAATGGCCCCACGAGGCTATGTCTCATGATGCAAAGACCTTTGGTAGTTGTTTTATGGACTTAGGTGCACCTCGTGGTGCCATTTTTGTTAAGAGCAAAAGGCGCAATAGTCATTGTTGTGTTGCGCTGTTTTTGTTGGCAAAAGACATCGTGTTAGGCTAGATAACTAAATATAGGAGGGCATGATGCTAAAAATAAATAATAACTTTAAGGCAGGACACTCCAGCCATAATTTTGCTAACAGGCTCCGGTGCGCCTCTGCTCATTGCGAGCAAACTAGCTCCGCTATAATATCTACTTGCGCAAATCGCACCCGGCACAGCCTGGATAAGAGCCTTTATAGCAAAATTGCTGGCTGGAGCCTGGCAATACTTGCGGTTTGCGGTGCATTCAGTTATTTAACCTTTATTCCAAATCAAGCCTTCGCCGCTGACGAAATAGTAGATCCAAACGAACATCGCAGCTTATCGCAAATTAGCACTATGCAAGAAATGTCCAAACAAATCTGTATCAACTCTCGCAATGAAACATCCAAGCAACTTGAAGACACTCGTGATGGTAAAAAGTATTGGGTCACCAAACTCGCCGATGGCAATTGCTGGATGACCCAGAACTTAGCCTATGATGGCAAAAAGAAAGACGGTAGTACAGAAGATATCGGAACTTCATGTACGTTAAGTCGCACTGAAAACGGTAATGCCGTAACTGGCTCCACCTGCTCTTCTGGTAGCTGGGCTAATAACAATACCAACAAATACTTTGCCATAGGCAGGCACGAAGATAGCAAGCATGAGTCACAGGGAAACTTCTACAACTGGCCAGCAGCCGTGCAGAATAGCTCTGGTGGCGATGGAATCCGAGGTGTTTGCCCAAGCGGCTGGCAGCTACCAACAAATAGCACTAACAATAAGTCTTTTGGTGGTCTGACTGCTGCTTACAACATTCATAACGATGCACCTGGCAGCACGAAACTTCGTGATGAGCCGCTGTACTTCCAGTATGGCGGATTCGTCTACGATGGCCAGGCGCATTATGTCGGGTCCCACGGACACTATTGGTCCTCTATGCCTCATTCTAATAACCTCAGCGCTTACTACCTCAGCTTCGACAATAGCAAAGTCTACCCGTCCAATGATAGCCTCTCTCGCAGCTACGGTTTTTCTATTCGCTGTGTTGCAGAAGGTGGCTGGTTAGATAGCTACCCGGAGCTCTCGAGTGAAGATCGGGCTAATATAGCGATTACTATATCTCCAGTAATTAGCATTGACGTTACCAAGGATGCTAATGACATGACGGTAGACTTTACCAAAGTAGCTACTAGCACTATTATAGCGAGAGTCGGTTCTAATCAACCATATCAAGTATTACTTAGTACCGATAAATCTAACTTAACTAATCCTAATACAGATAAAACCATCCCCATGATTCCATCAGACCAAACCATAGTAAAAGGTACTAATAGTTGGGGAATTAAGAAGCTCTCCTCTCTTACTGATACTGAAATAAATGAGAATACCAAATATAGTCCAGTCGGCATTAATGGTAACAAAGAATTATTCTATACTTCTGATAGTGCCGCTTCGGAAGACCTCACTTTCCCAGTCGCCATTGCCGTAGACTCTAGCTTACCCAGTGGCCAGTATTCTACTCAGGTCACGCTAACCGCAGTGGCAATGTAGCCTTTCCGTGAGCTAAGCGATTCCTATTTTCGAGGTCTTCCAACACCTGAAATCGCTACATTGGCGGTTAGTCCGCTGCATCGCAAAATAGCCGTATCTAGCTTTCTATCTGGCGCCTCGTGAACATTAATCAGGCTGGGCGAGGACGATTCTTCAGATGAGGCCTCGCCCACCTAGAGGCGACGGATAGAAAAGCTAGATACTAGGAAATGATTAAAACATCAAAACCTTAACACTGTGTTAAGACCTTACGTTTCTCCACTCCTGTTACCTTATGCCAAAACTCTAAACCTAAGTTTAGAGTTTATAAAACCGCAATCACCAGCAAACCACACCTAACATACCAGCCCAAAACAACTATCTACTAATACGTCGTAAAATACTGCGACCAATAAGTTTTATGCTGCGAATTCGGGTCAAAGATAAACCCAATCGACACAAACTTAAAATCTGGATCTAGTATATTACGGCGGTGATCCGGTGAGTTCATCCATGATGCCACTACTGTCTGCGGCGACACAGCGGCATTACCCGCATTCAGATTCTCGCCACTTTTGCCGCCCGTTTGTGGAATCGGGCAGGTCGTCGACCAAGATTCACCATTTGGCCGGGTATGTGAATAGCTCGTCATGATTTCTCTCGCGCGCGTGTTTGCCGCGCCTTCACAAGTCGTGCCCCAGGCTAGGGCTGCCAAGCCATTCTTTGCCCGCTCTTGATTTACCAAATTCAGCACATCGCGCTTCCATTGTTCTACTGGTGGCGCGATTACTGTCACCGTGATTTTGTCATAGCGCGCACCGTCGTAGGTACCACCGGTAATTACCGTTGTACCCGTCCCGGCAATTACTGGATAGCGGCAACGGTCTGCAGTATAGCCCAGCCAAGTCCGCGACGAATTCAGGAACTTCGAGATTACCGCCTGATTGCTCGACTGCAGATACCAATCGCCCAGATTGCCCAGCCCCTCCGCCACGCAGATGTCAAAGTCCGCCGTCTGATACATCGTAATCGCCGTTTCGTTCCACAGCTCACCACGCCCTACGGCACCGCTGCCAATACCGCCGCTGCTTTCATTATTGCTACCAGCATGTTGACCGCTATTATTACTTACTGCATTGCCTGGCACCGTCGTAGTATTGCCGCCAATATTCACCGAAATCGACGGCGGAGCTTGTAGCTCGTCCACACCTGGCATCACTAATCCCAGTTGCTCCAAATCTCCCGCCACCACATCCGTGCGCTCGTTCGTCACCTTAAACTCCAGGCCGCCGTTCAGGTTAATTGCCGAGAATATCATAATGCCCACAATAATCACCGCTACCGCATTCAGCGATAACAAGATCATCATCTTGGTCTGGCGCATCATCCTCGCAACCATCAGCTAAACTTCCTCAACCTTAACTTTTTATTATCAGTTCTAAGCACGCAAGTGTTTTTCCGAATCAATCACCGTTGCTACTAAGTTAATAATCATCTCTAGCTGTAGCAAATCCCGCCGGTCAAAGCTCGACTTGCCAATCGGTTTCCCCACAATCATCTGGCCAAACGGTTTGCCTTTAGCATTCCGCAGCTCCGCCACCGCATACAATCCTAGTGTATCAAAAGTTTTTTGCACGGTCTTATTCGGCTCTTGCCAAATCTCACCCCGCCCTGTCGACCTTAGATGCGTAATACTACTTAACTCCGCCGGCGAAATCGCCAGTGACTTAGAACCATACACCCGCCCATTGATAATAAACCCAATGTACGCGAAGTGCAAATGATCCGCCAAGAACCCTGCTAGATCCCGCAAATCCACGTTTTTCGCCGCGATGTGATTCAGTTTCTTCACTACATAGGCAATATCTACCTGACCAATCTGAATCATCGAACGAATCGAAGCATTAATCTCCTGAATCACCGGCATCAGCAACAATACTATCACAATCATAATAAAGTTTAGTACCAAGATTGAAGTAGATGGATTCGGAATCTTAAACAGCGCCGTAAAGATAATATAGAAAATCACCATGTAGATTGCCGCACCGGCCGACATAATCACACCGTACGCCATGATGTGTAGCCACCGCGTCGCAATCGAAATAATCCGGTATTTCAGAGCCGTATAGAAGAAAGCAATCACCGTAATACTCACCGATAGCGGCCCTACCCAGATCAAATCATATCTCACCCATAGCGGCAAAATCAAATCAAACACCGCCGAGCAAATCGCCGCCGGCACCATACCACCCAGTAGTACATACATACCATTTTTGATACGCCGCGCACTAGCGTGTCGCGCACGATAATAAGTCATACAGCAAAACGCCGACATCACCACCACAAAGTAAATCATATACAGCCAATAAAACCAATTATTCAGCAGCTGCACCGAATTACCAGTGTAGGCAATCGTATAGCCCGAGTATAGCAAGCTTGGGTTTAGCATTACCACCAGACCCAACACACAGCCCATCAGCAGGGAAATTACCGTCACCACTTTGCCAACTTTATACTTCCAGCTCGTGTAGCCCAGCATCGACGGAGATACCAGCAAGGCACTCACATAGATCAGCGTAATCACCGTTGGCGCCATCGCCTCAGACTCGGGCGGCAAAGCCAAAAACACAGCAATCGACATCGCCCAGACTGCGCTAGCGATCGCCGAAATTAAAAACCACACACTGTGCTTGCGGTCCGCCTTTGAGGCACCCATTACAGTCATAAAACCGGTTAGCACGGTCAAGACTGCCGTAGCAAACAGCAAAACTGAGATTAGACTCACCACTACCTCCTTAATCTAAATATCTACTTCCAGTATAACATAGGCTTTTCATTTTGGTCAAGCCAGACTTCTGCTCAACTGACTTCAGCCAGGCTTCAACCCAACCAATCCGTAAGTCGACTTCAGTTCCATAGCTCTGTGAAAATACCCCGCATTACTGCGGGGTATCATAAGGTACGCTAGAGGTCATCTCGGCTTACGCAGGGAAAAGTTCACCAAGGTCGGATGCGTATTGTACGGGTCAACCTGGCTATGCTCCACCACCAGCCCCAGCGCTTTCGCATGCCGGCTAATCCGATCAATCACCGACTTCGTGTCACGGTCCGGCTTCAGATCGCACTTCCAGGCCAGCGACACCGCACAGCGAATCATGCTCCATTCCATCACTTGCACATCGAAGAACATCGCTCCGCCCGGCGCCAACAGGTTCTTAAACCCTGTCAACATATAATCGGTTTGCGCCGCCGACTTGTAGTAAGACATGATTCCAGTCGCAATCAGCACTTGGAACTTACCCTGCAGATCCGGGTCGCTAAAGGCCTGGTTCAGGTCCTCGAAATGATATTCGATGCCATATTCGTTCACCGGCCGCTCGAACACCATTTGCAGATACTCTGGCATCTTCGGGTCACTATCATAGGCCACCATCCTACCAAATAAGCCTTTCAACATCTCCGGCTTCAGATGATAGCGTCGCACCGCCGGCAGCATACCAGCCGCCGCAAAGAACACATTTGGCTTCTCCCAGCCGTTTGTCTGCGCGTCAACCACCGCGCCCAGCATTTCTTCTTGGGCGCCCCAGGTCCGCGCGCAGAAGGAGCGCAGCGTCGGCTCACGCACGCAGAGTTCTAAGCCCTGCCGATCACTCTTGGGAATCTTCCGGTACACTCCCGCCATATCTACGCTGTAGCCCGCCGCCGCTTCTAGAGCCGGCGCATGTGGCGACAAAACGCTCAAATACGGCAGCAAGAACGCCGACTCCATGCCAAACTTCTGCACGAACTTATAGAAGCCCGGGTCGCGCAGCTGCTCACTCAGTTTCGGCCACATGTCCTGTAGCCCCTCCAGGTAAGCCTCGTACAGTGTCCGACTCCCCCTCGCCAGACTCCGGCACAAGTTCTTCGCCCGCACATAGCAAGCCTCGACTTTTTCATCCGAAGTCTTGATGTGAAACAGGGAACTCAACAGCGTGATCAAAATATACTTGATCGAATACTCCCAAGCACCCTCCTCCGGATACTTTTCCGTGTCCTTGATGGCTGCATCGATCTCGTCCAAGTCCCACGGATGTTTACCACTCCACCTACTTGTCAACAAGTCGATTACCTCCTCACTTTTTAATGTCCAACAGGTTAGTATATAGTAACTGTCGTCTACACGATTATACCATATCCTCCCCAAACCTCACAAGGGTAACTAACTCAAAAGTTAACCTTGACCTTTTTTACCGCACCATATATAATATATATTAAGTCGAAATATTAATTTTCAGCAATAGAAGGTAATTACATGCCTAGAGAAAAATTCAAGCAAAAGTTACTGAAGCACCGTATCTGCGCCGTAGCCCGCATTATCGCCTGTGCTTCATTTTTAATGTTAACCATAATCGGCGTTTCCTCTCTCGTCCGCGCTATGTCACTCGAGAGTATCGAGAACCAAAACGGCATCCCATCCGCCTGGAAGATCGCCTCTCTTGGCAACCCCGACACCATCACCATCCCAATTACTTATTGGGATCAGCGTCAGGAATCATGTAACGACCCGAATCGCCAATTTGAATGGTCACAGTGCGAGCTTTACGCCAAAGGTATCATTCAAAACATTGTCAAAAGTCACCTCGGTAGCGACGGCTTGCCAATCCCTACTTATAATAATTCCAAAGACGGCTGGCAAGCTTATCACGACGTCTTCACCGCCAATGTTATCGGCAATGATCCCGTCCAACCCACCGACAACTTCTATCGTTGGTTCCACGAAGCCTACGACACTAATGGTAATCAAATTTCCAAACGTTACGACCGTGAAGTTACCTTTACCCGCACCAAAGACAATACTTACGAGTACGGTAGCAAAGGCACCTTCCCGCTAGACGATGTCGACTTTTCCAAAGACGATGCCGCTACCAAGACTGGCCACAATTTCCACTTTACCGCTCACATGCAGATTCCAATGAAAATCGCTGCCGATGGCACCGAAAAATTCTGGTTCAGCGGCGACGACGACGTCTGGGTTTTCCTTAATGGGCAGTTAGTCATGGATCTCGGTGGCCTCCACATGGATACAGAGGGTAGCTTCACTATCAACAGTGATGGCAATGTCGTTTCCACCGTCAACAACGTCGCCGACAAAGCCTGTCGCCAAGAAAAGGTTTTCAAGCCCACCGCCGTCGGCTACAACACATACAACAACCAAGTTGAAAACAACTGCGCCCGCGCTCCGCAGACCACCGTCATCAACACTGGCTTCCACGCTGGCGACATTGTCAACCTCGACTTCTTCTATGCTGAACGTAGCACTTCCGAATCCAACACCCGCATCACCATCTCCAACATGCAATGGCCAATTTCCGCCGACAGTAATGTTAATGGTGAAATCAAAGGCAAAATCGAAAACACCGAAAACAACCTAGTTGAATACGTCACCAGCGTCACCAACCGCGATCCTAAGTTCCCACTAGAATTACAACGTATTGCTTCTTATATCTATGACGAATCTAGCGCCACCGATAAAGATGGTCAGCCTCAGACTTTCACTAACGCTGGTTTCATTCCACTTAGCAGCACTACTTTATATTACAGCACTTCTTTAGAAAGTCCCAACTGGCAGCCGGTCGAGATTTCCGCCCCGATGAACTCCATGGATGGCTTCTCGCTCAAAAATCCTCTCACCATGAGCCCATCTGGTCAAGCTGGTGATACGCTCTATTTCCGCTTCTCCGCCGAAACTTCCGAGTACACTGGCAACATCACTAACCGCACTAGTTATTATACCGAGCTCAATGGCGTTGCTGGCGTTACTTACGACCATATTACTCTGCCATACACCGGTAGGACCACCATCGACGGTGACCCCGAAGAGCCCGAGCCTACCCCGCAGTATAATCTCACCGTCACGTACCGCATCGAGCCCGGCGATGAAGACCCCTCCGAAATTCCTAACCCTCCTAGCACCGTCCGCGAAACTCATGATAATGGCTTTGAATACAGCATCACATCCCCAGAAGTCCCCGGCTATGAGCCCGATTTTAAAGTAGTCACCGGCACAATCGACGGCTCCGACGTCACTCGCGAGGTCGTATATCACAAAAAACAGCCCGAAGAGCCCACCAAGCATAAAATTACCGTCCACTATATCAAAAACGACGGTACGCCTGTCAAGCCAGATACTGTCGAGCTAGTCGAAGAGGGCGGTAGCTTCTCGCTCACTCCAGACTCACTCGAGAATCACACTCACACTCCCGAGCAGATTGACCTCACCAATATTCAGGCAGACGCCGAATATACCGTCATCTATACTCCTATCCGTGAGCAGCATTCCGTTACTGTTCATTACGTCTACGAGAACGGCTCCAAAGCCCGCGATGATTACAACAGCACTTACGATGAAGGCGAAAAGTTTTCTATCGCCTCACCAGTGATCGAAGGCTACCGTCGTGACATTGCCGTCGTCGAAGGTACCATGGGCGACGCTGATCGCGAGTTCACTGTCACTTACACCATGATTGATACTCCAGTCGGTCCGGATCCAATCATTCCAGTTGGCCCCACCAACCCAGATCCAAATCCAAATCCAGAACCAACTCCAGAGCCCGACACTCCTAACCAGCCCGAAGAAGACGACAATCTCATTCCGTCTATTCCAGTCACTCCAGGCCAAGATGACGAGCTTACTTACACTGGGCCTTTGGGCGAAGTCGCCTTCGTGCCAAACACCGGTATTGTGAGCGATCTCCTTGCGCCCATCTTTGACCAATACTTTGCCGAAATGATCTTATCCCAAGGTTTCGTCCTAGCTATGCTACTCATTTTCGCCGGCTCCTTCTCCACTTACTTCTCGCTCCGCAAATACTTACATCTAGCCGTCGTCCCAGCCACCACCCGCACCGTCAAGAGAATGCCTAAGACCGTCGCCAATTCCAAAACCGCCCGCAAAATGCAGAAAACCGCCAAAAAGTCCAAAAAATAATCCCAACTAGCCCCACGAAGCTTCTTCATTATCTCGAAATTACCATAGATTCCGGTAGCTGTTTCATAAATACCTTTTTCGAAGGGCCTAAGACTTGGGCGAGCGCCCCGGAGCGGCCCGAGAAAAAGTGTATTTATGAAACAGACCTCGCCTATCGTGCTATAATAATGAAATGAAAGCTTCCCATCTTCACCTTGCCTACGGCACCAAAGTCATTTATGATGACTGTGATTTTAATCTCGAAGATGGTGATAAAGTTGGCATCGTTGGCGTTAATGGCGCCGGCAAAACTACCTTATTCCGCATTATCCTCGGCCAGCAGCAACTTGACGATGGCGAAATTACCTTACCTAGCTTACGCCTAGGTTATTTACCGCAAGAGATTACCATCCCGCCCGAACACAACGATATTACCGTCTGGGAATACGTTGCCGCCGGTCGCCCCGTCGACGAATTACAAGAGCAGCTCAATCAAGAATACGAAAAGCTCGCCAAGTACCCCGACAGCCAAGCTATCCTCGATCGCATCAACAACTTGCAAGATTTAATTGATTCTTACGACATCGCCAATTTTGACTACGAGCTTCTCAAGATTTTAGAAAAAATGAACTTATCTAGCCTCATGGATCAAAAAATGCGTGAATTGTCCGGCGGCCAAAAGTCCAAAGTCGCTTTTGCTCGAGTTTTATTTGAAAATGCCGGGTTACTATTACTGGATGAGCCCACCAACCATCTCGACGCCACCACCAAGCAATTTGTTTCCAACTTTCTGCGCAATTATCATGGTACGGTCCTCGTCATTTCGCACGACGTCGACTTTCTTAATCGCGTCACCAACAAAACTCTCTTTGTTAATAAGACCACTCACAAAATGAAAGTCTACAAAGGGAATTACACCGAATTCCGCCGTCAATACGCCGCCGACCTCGCCGCCGAAGACGCCCGCATTACCGAGCAAGAGCGCGAGATCAAACGCCTTAGCGAATTCGTCGCCCGCGCTCGCGCCACTAAGCGTTCTAACACTGCACTTATCGGCATGGGTCACCAGCGCGAAAAAGTTCTCGCCAAAAAACTAGCCGAGCTCGGTACTCGCGAAAAAGTCTCCGCCCGCGTCGCTATCAACATCACTCCCGCCAAGCAGAGCAACAAAACTCCTCTCGAAGTTCAGAATCTCAGTTTTCACTATCCAGATGGCCCAATGCTCTATGACAATCTCAGTTTTAGCCTCACTCGCGGCGAGAAATTTCTCATTGTTGGCGAAAACGGCGTCGGCAAATCCACTTTGCTCAAGCTCATCGTCGGCGAATTAACTCCCGACTCGGGCAGCATCATTTTTGGCAACAATACCACCACTGCCTACTACGCCCAAGAGCTCGAGATTCTCGATGAACGCCGCACCATCCTCGAAAACGTCGCCAGTTACGACTTCACCGATACCGACTTGCGTGGTATTTTATCCAACTTCCTCTTTTACGATGACGATATTTATAAAAAAGTTAGCGTCCTCTCTCCCGGGGAGAAAGCTCGTGTCGCCCTCTGCAAGACTTTGCTCAAGCGCGCCAATTTAGTAGTCCTCGACGAGCCCACCAACCATTTCGACCCCGACACCCAAAAAATCATCGGCGAGAACCTGCACAACTACGACGGCACTATCATTATGGTTAGCCATAACCCCGAATTCGTTGAGCAGCTCGGCATCACTCGCATGCTCATCGTACCACCCCACAGCGACGACAAATCCGAGCCTCGCCTCGCCCTCATCAAAAACTACTCTCGTGATTTACTAGAATATTATTACTATCTCAATTCCGAACTCATCTAACCCACTACGCTTTTGAAAAGCCCCTCCATTCGGAGGGGCAGGGAATCTTCTCAGGTGTCTGTTTCTGGCTCCGTTACGTGCGCGTCCGTCCAAGCCTCTTCTGCCACCGCCAAACGTCGCGGCAAAACCATATAGCTCACATCGCCAAACAAATCCACCCGCGGGTTCGGCCGCAGCTCAAACGGCAACGCCGAATCCAGATTCATCTCATCCAGTACAATCAGCACGCCCATCAGATCCGTCAAACGCTTCAGCACCCCCGGCTTCAGCTCAACTGCCCGCTCCGGTGTCAACTCCGCGATGAAATCCACCAAATTCTTCGCCAGTTGTACCAGCCATCCACGTTTCACATAGTTCAGCTGCGCTTCCGCATCACGAGCGCGGAACCGAGCATTCTTCTTACGCGTTTTCATTTTCTTCCGCGCACGAGATTGGTCATTTTTCGCTTCATCCACCAGTTCCCAGCGCGGCGTTCCACCGGCATCGGCTCCTTTTACCATCTCCGGCAATGGCCCGCCAAGTCGTAGCTGAAACTTCGCCACATCGTCTAGCGTCACCGCCATTTCGATAGTACCGTAAGTTTCCGGGTCACTCAGCATCTGCAACCAACGCGTCAGCCATTCAAAATCCGCCTCACTATAGGTTATCAACTCAGCTGCGCTCGCATGCACCGCTCGCTCCAGCCAGCCTAGCCGCTTCACCCCCACCAGCTCGTCCTGAATCAGCACGTTGTCCAGCTCAAATCTTTCCATGTTTACAGACTCCCTTCAAGGTTCTTGAATTTTGCAATTCACCTCAGATATTATAAACCATCCTTCACACTACGTCAAGGTGGCTCTAACCGCCAAATCAAGCACAAAACCCACACCATCATGCTTCACACCGGGCGGATAACGAACCCAATTCCTTCCAGTGTCTATCTTTCCCGACAAAGCAAAATCCCGAACCAGAAAGTTCGGACTTTTGCTTGGCTGGGGATGAGGGATTCGAACCCCCGAATGGTGGGACCAGAACCCACTGCCTTACCACTTGGCGAATCCCCAATTCGCTTAGTAACCTTATTATACCACAAACTCGCACAAAATCTACTAGTATTTTTACACAAAAATAAAAAACCTTAATATGTTGTAAGAATTACAACACTAATCTAGCCCTAAATTCGCCAAAAACCGCTTTTTCCTCTCCCAGCACCTCCTCGCTTCTCAAAATCTACCGAAAATCATACAACTTCCGCTTGATTTTTTACACCATCTGTACCATAATAGATAAATGCGCCGCTTCAGCGCACAATTGCACTTTTGAGGAGGAATTATCTATGCCCAGCAATCACCATGCAGCCATGTTTGGCGTCATCAAAAGCAGCGAACCGTCCCAAACGCTCGAGCAGGAAACCTACATCATCTATCTGCCCAAGCCCAAGCAGCACCGCCAGCCAACTGACTTCGAAGCTGGCAGCAAGTTCACCTTCATGCTCCAGCGTTACCACCGCAACCCCGACACCGCCGCCTTCGAGCCAGTTTTTCCTAGCGAAATTGCCCTGGTGCTCAAGGTCATCCGTCTGCGCAACAAGCTCGGCCACTCCTACTCTTTCCCATATCTGTTGGATGCCCGGCCAGAAGTTTCGCTCTACACCAACGTTTGCCAAGCCAGCACCAACGACCCGATTCTCTGGATGTTGAGCAACAATCTCCGCATGACCTTCCGCTACAATCTCGACGATGGTATCGGCTATCTCGTCCACGCCGGCTACGACTGGCCCCACATCGACGATTCTTCGCTGATTCCGCTCTGGCAGACCGCTGTCAATTTGCAGCGCGACAATCCTCCTACCTAACCCTAGCGCCCCTCTCCGGAGGGGCATCTTTACGACCCCGCCACACTATGCCTCTATCAAAAATCCTATAAAACTCTTTACATCCCTCTCATTCCGTGATACAATACTCTTGACAGTCTGGTAACAGACTTTTTTTGATAAGAAGCGGAATTATAGTACCGATCTCATTTCATAAATATCTTTTTCGAAGGGCCTAAGACTTGGGCGAGCGCCCCGGAGCGGCCCAAGAAAAAGTATATTTATGAAATGAGGCCCATAGCCCAAGACTCTTACGCCGACAGCACAGTTCTATGTTATAATAGTAGCAACTATTCAAGAAAGTCAGACCAGCAAGAAAGGAAGTTACATGTCGAATCGGACCAAGCAAGCCAAAACTGCCCACCTCAAAAGCGCAGTTTCTGGCAGCAAAAAATCCCCCCACATCACCAAAATCACCGCCGGTTCCTCCCCGAAAAAATCCCCCGAGGAACTTGATGGCGCCAAAATCGAAAACGTCGTCAGCGACACCGGCGTTACCGAGGCTCGCCCCGTCGCCGATCCAGAGCTAAATCAGCCCAAAAAGCTCACTCGCGCCGAGAAAAAGGCCGCCAAACTCGCCCGGAAGAACGACGAAGAACGCCCCATCAAGAGCTATTTCGTCCTCGCCCGCCCGTTTGTCCGCTTTGGCCGCTATTTGCGCGACTCTTGGCGCGAAATCCGCCAAGTCCGCTGGCCCAATCGCAAAGCCACCTGGAAAATGACCTTAGCCGTGCTGGTCTACTGCGCACTTTTCATGGTTTTCTTGACTTTGGTCGACGTTTTCTTTACTTTTATATTTGATTTATTATTTAAGCAATAATTAGAGGAGATAAAAATGGCAGTTAACCGTTACGAAAACAAAGATCGCGCTTGGTACGCAATCAGTACCTACAGCGGCTACGAGGATAAAGTCGCTAACAGTATCAAAGAGCACGTCGATAGCGGCGAAGTCGAAGGCAAAATTTTCGACGCCA
>CAYUDH010000015.1:0-21271 GCA_964443595.1 uncultured Candidatus Saccharibacteria bacterium | reverse complement strand
GTTCCAAGAATAATAATTACCAACGTGATAATGCATTATCTCTGCATTATCAGGAGCGGTGTTAGACCAATCGCCGTCATCTACACAAGCGTCCATATTAGATGAGGTACCGCATTGAGGCCAACTGCTAAAATTATTCTCAGATAAAATATAGTAATAATCACCGGGGTCCCATGACTGAATTTCCATGTCATAACTATACCAAACATTACCATGACTACTATCTGTTTTAAGATTACCGACCATAGTCGGCACCGCACCATCAAAATCCTCTTTTCTTATATCATAATCTAGATTCTGCGTCATCCAACAGTTATTATCCAGGTGCTTGGCTACCCAATATTTTTTGCCATCGCGTATATCAATAAGTTGATACTGTTTATCTATGTCTGTAGTATTATCACAGATATGTTTGTTCATTTCTTGCATATAATTTATATCGGCAAGGGTTCTCGTTTCTTCGACGGCAAAAGTTTGCGCGGGGATGAAAGTTAAGTAGGAAAATAAGCTGAAAATTGCTAATATAGCTAAGGGCCAACCATAATTTCGCAAACAGGGTGTCAGCGCTTTGCGCTTCTCTGCGGGCGTCAACTCGGAAGATAAAGCGAGCTTTATCTTCGCTCGTTTCCTACGC
Source organism: uncultured Candidatus Saccharibacteria bacterium (assembly GCA_964443595.1). Taxonomy (GTDB): domain Bacteria; phylum Patescibacteriota; class Saccharimonadia; order Saccharimonadales; family Saccharimonadaceae; genus Nanosyncoccus. Next base: position 20,637 of record CAYUDH010000015.1, on the reverse strand, counting down.
ATTTCGGTGCGCCTCTGCTCATCTAAAGAATCGCACCCGGCGCAGCCTGGATAAGAGCCTTTATTGCGAAATGACTGGCTGGAGCGACATATTCTTTTCTTAAAGTTGTTATTTGTTTTGTGCATGGAGCCTCCTTTTGGTTATAGTTATCGCCTGCTGAGGCAGAAGCTTCATACAAAAGCAGCGCCTAGCTTAGGCGACTGACTAGCTCCACATCACATGGAAGGAGCTAACCTAAGGCATAGGCGCTGCAGCTCGATGTGATGTGATTTATATTACTCCATCAGCTATCAAATAGCCGGTGGAGGTCAGTCTACTTTTATCATATCATACTTTGGGGGGATTGGTGAAAATAAGTATCAGGAAGGGGCAGGATTCAGGAGTGATAAGGACAAGATGCGGAATTACTGCGTAATTCCTTTCCGTCGGGCGTCTACTCGCAAAAGAAAAAGCGAGACTTTTTCTTTTGTCTCGTTTCCTACGACGGGCGAACTACGTTCGTAATCTTGTCCCTCTTCCCCGGTAAAATAAAATAAGCCCATATGGGCTTCTTTTATTTTACTTGGCGGAAGGGACAAGATTCGAACTTGCGAGGCTATTAACCTGCTGGTTTTCAAGACCAGTGCCATCAACCACTCGGCCACCCTTCCGCTGTTTATTGTAGCACGTCTTGACATAATACGCAAGTTGTGCTACAATGTAAGCATAAGCCTCTAGCTAGGCTCTATCTGTAGTGGTAAAATATTGAGTTTTGATAATTTTATTCAGCATTGGTATACACGGCGGTGACATCATCGAGATCATCGAGGGCATCGAGAAGCTTCTCAAGTTTCTCGACGTCGGCACCCTCGACGGCTACGCCGCTATTGGGCAGATAGCGTAGCTCGGCAGCCGTAACAGTGAGGCCGCCATCAAGCAGAGCTTGGCGGACCTTCATGAGGTCACTGGGGGCGGTCACGATGATGAGGCCATCTTCGCCTTCGTCGACGTCTTCGGCGCCAGCGTCAAGCGCGAGCATCATGGCGTCTTCGCCCTTCTCAGAAATCTCGATCCAGCCTTTGCGGGCGAACTGGAACATCACAGAACCAGGGTCGGCCATGCGACCGCCGTTCTTAGACAGGGTATTGCGGACTTCGGGCATGGTGCGGTTCTTATTATCGGTGGCTACCTCAATAATGATACCGACGCCGCCAGGGCCATAAGCTTCGTAGGCCTCTTCGATCAGAGCGGCGGCGCTTTTGTCGGCAACGCGGGCTATAGCACGCTCGATGTTGACCTTGGGCATGTTGGCCTGGCGAGCTTTCTCTAGTACCATGGCGAGGGACGGGTTCATGGACGGATCGGTACCAGCGCGAGCGGCGATGGCAATTTGATTAGCAATTTTGGTAAAGAGCGCACCGCGCTTGGCATCGACGACGGCTTTTTGGCGCTTGGTGGTGGCCCACTTACTGTGTCCTGACATAAAATCTCCCTTGAACTTAAATTAATTTTGCAAAAATAACTTATTTATATTATACTTCTTTTCTCGGAGATAGACAAGATATTTCTAGTGATGATGGCGGTGAGCGTGAGGCTGAGCGGGCTTAATCTCGCAGCTCTGGGCGGAACAATCCTCGCCCGGTTGCTCCATCTCGATGGTGACATGGCTGATGCCGTGCGCTTGGAGCTCGGCGCGGATAGTCGCCTTAGTATCTGGAGTGGGCTGCGCACAAACTACATGCATGGTAGCGTAATTATGATACCCATCCATACTCCAAACGTGGATATGATGGACATCTTTAATCCCCTGAAGCTTCATGATGTGCTTGCGGAGTTCGTCGACTGAGATGCCGCGGGGAGTTTTCTCGAGGAAGAGATCGACGACCTCACGGAAATTGCCGAGGGCGCTGACTAGAATAAAGATAGCGACGGCGATGGACAGAATAGGGTCGATGAGGGCGAAATTAGTAAAGTGCATCACGATGGCGCCGACTAGTACCACAATCCAGCCGAGGACATCCTCGAGCATGTGCAGGTTGACGGACTTTTGGTTGAGCGAAGCTCCGTCGTGCGTGTAGTAGGCGGCGGCAAAATTAATCACGACGCCAAAAAGCGCGAGTAAAATCATGCCGTCGTAATTGACGGGCGCGGGATGAATAAGGCGAGAAATAGCCGCGCAGATGACTATAGTGGAGCCGGCTAGTAGAATCAGAGTGGTGAGCAGACTACCCATCACCGAATAGCGAACATAGCCGTAGGTGTATTTGGGATCGGGAGATTTTTTGCTGTAACGCTCTAGAAAATAGGCAATGCCAATACTGGCAGCATCGCCGAGGTCGTGCACGGCGTCCGAAGTGATGGCAACGCTATTAGTTAAGATTCCGCCGATGAACTCGAAAATGGAGAAGCCGAGGTTAAGTAGGAAGGCGATGAGAATCTTCTGAGCTGATTCGGACTGAGCTGAGTAGTCGGACTCGGCGGCGCGATGTCCCGTGGTGTCATGTTCTGCGGACGATGCGTCGTGCGCGTGATGGTCGGAGGAGTTCTGTAGGCGGCGTTTGGTATCACTGCGTTCGCGGGATTCTAGTGCGCTGCGTTTATGGCTATTGGACTTGTTATTTTTGTGATTTTGTTGATCGTTATCTGAACTATGGTTTGGCATAGAGCTCCTAAACAAACCTGCTGGGGGTTTGAATAAATTAGTGATCAATCTTTCGCGAAGGCGGAAGTTTGGGAGTAAAGTTAAAATGAAACAAGCGAGGGAGGCTGAGTGGGCGGGAGGACTGGATGCTCTAATTCTGATAGCAATGTAGTGCGACGCTTGTGACATGGGGTAGCGGTTTTTGCGAAAATCCTGCTACTAAGCGTCATATTTTTGGTGCCCGAGACAGGGGTTGAACCTGCACTCGATTGCTCGAACTAGCACCTGAAGCTAGCGCGTCTGCCAATTCCGCCACTCGGGCATGTATATATTATACTATAGAATTAGGGGTAAGGTAAGTCTTGACATTTTCTGTAAAGTGTGCTATTATGACAATAGCGGCGTTTCGACGTTCACGGTGGTTGGTTTTGTTGGAAAAAAGTTTAGATAGTAAGTTACCCCGACTGATGTAGCCGGGGTAAATTGATTTTGCTTATTGATGGAGCTTGGCGGTAGCGGGGAGCTTGGCGTCTTTGAGTAAGGGCTCGAGATCTTTTTCTTCGAGAGTTTCGTGCTGGAGCAGAGCGTCGGCTAAGCGGTCAAGGACTGGCTTGTTGGCACGGAGGATAGTTTCGGCGCGCTTGGCGGCTTCGTCGGAAAGAAGCGCAACTTCTTGATCGATCAGTTCGGCGGTTTTCTCCGAGTAAGGCTTGCTGGTGGTGATAGTATAGTAGCCAGTGTTTTGGTCAGGAAAGACAAGGTGGCGAGTCTTACTGCCCATACCTTCTTCGACGATCATTTCTTTGCTGAGCTCGGCGACATTCTTCAGATCAGAAGAGGCGCCAGTAGTAATGGCATCTTCGCCAAAGATGATTTTCTCCGCCATGCGGCCACCCATAGCGCGAGCGAGAATGTCTTTGAGCTCGTAAACGCTCTTGTAGTTGCGGTCTTCGGGAGGCAAGAACCAAGTCACGCCACCGGTGCGACCACGCGGAATGATTGTAACTTTGTGAACCGGATCAGAGTCGGGCAAGACGTGGCCGACGATGGCATGACCGGCCTCATGATAGGCGGTGACTTTGCGCTCGTGCTCGTTCATGGCTTTGCTCTTGCGCTCAGGACCAATCGCGACGCGCTCGAAAGCTTCGGTAAGGTCGGCATTAGTAATCTCTTTGTGACCTTCCCTGGCGGCGGTGATGGCGGCTTCGTTGGCGATGTTGGCCAAGTCAGCACCAGCGGTGCCAGCGGTCTTGGCAGCTAAGGCGTCAAGATTAACATCTTTGGCAATCGGCTTGTTTTTGAAATGAACCTTGAGAATGTCGAGGCGGTCCTTGCGCTCGGGCAGAGTGACGTTGACATGGCGGTCGAAACGACCCGGGCGAAGCAGAGCTTTGTCCAGCATGTCGACGCGGTTAGTGGCGGCCATGACGATGACGCCAGAATCATTATCGAAACCATCCATCTCGACGAGGATTTGGTTTAAGGTCTGCTCATCCTCGCGACCAGCACCACCGCGGGCGTCACGCTTGTGAGCAACAGCATCAATCTCATCAATGAAGATAATTGAAGGGGCGTTTTTCTTAGCTTTAGCAAAGAGGTCGCGCACACGTGAAGCGCCGACGCCGACGAACATCTCGGCGAATTCCGAGCCGGAAATACTAAAGAACGGAACGGCAGCTTCACCAGCGACGGCACGTGCCATTAAAGTCTTGCCAGTGCCAGGCTCACCAGCCAGCAAGACGCCGCGGGGGATCTTGGCGCCAAGTTTCTCGTACTTCTTAGGCTCTTTGAGGAAGTCGACGATTTCTGCTAAATCTTGTTTAGCGGCTTCGTTGCCGGCGACATCAGAGAAGAGGACGCGCTTCTTGTCGGGGCCGTAAAGTTTGGCCTTGGCTTTGCCGAAGCCTATGTTTTGATTGTTCATGGACTGGGCCTGGCGCATCATGGAGTTAAAGAACCAGATGATAACCAAAATTGGCACGCCGATAATTAAAATATCAAGGGCGTAACTCCAGAAACTGGAGGCTTCTTTGTATTCAATCTCGGGGTATTTGGCTTGGCATTTAGTTAATTCTTCCCCGTTAAGCTCGGCACATTGGTCAATCAAACCCTGCTCGTAAAGAGTACCGGAGGGGTCTTTGCGGGAAATCTGAGTAAAAGTATCTTCGCCCTTCAGAGTAATTTTGAGGTCGCTACCCTCGACGGTAATTTTCTTGATATTGCCGTTTTCGTCATTGGCGCGGGCGATGACATCAGAAAGCGGGACTTCGTCAATCTTCCCCTGCGGAGCCAAAGTGGAGGCCAAGAGGCCGATCCCCACCAACATCAACAGCAAAAAAGCCATCCAGCGGAACATGTTACTGCTATTGTTTGACGTCTTCTTCTTTGCTGCTTGTGCCACGGCACCTCCTTATTTGAAATAATTATATCAGTATCTAAAGTTTTGTGCAATGTTGATAGCTTAAATTAGGAAAAACTAAAGGTTGGTTTAAGCTGGTTGGTGCAATCTATTATTGTTAGATTGCGTTTATTTTTTGGGGAAGGTGAGGTTTCTCGCTTCCTTATTTGGTAGTTTGCACTGCCATGCGGCGTCGTTTCGGAAAAGAAAGCAAGCTTCCTTTTCATTCAACTCCTACCATGGTCAGGGTGATGAGATTTGAACTCACGACCTCGCAGTCCCGAACCGCGCGCGCTACCAGCTGCGCCACACCCTGACTTATAGAGATATTTTACCACACTTATTGCGAAACTGGGCAAAAAACTATGCGGATTTGGAAAAATTGTGGAATAGCTATGTAGTATAGGGGCGGCTCAATCAGGTGCTTGAAGATAGAGGATGAGGCGTGAACGGAAATCTACTAATGCGCTTGGGAATTGAATGTGGGATTTTTGAGAATTGAGTATAAGGGTTCTTGGGATTGAACCTATCAACAATCGTCTTCGTCGCTACTGCGGATTGGGTGCACGAGATTTTTGTAGGGTTGACTGTGCGGGGTTCCTTATGGATTGGATGCGTAGGATTTTCCTCTAGCCAAATTGACGACTTTGTAGTATAATACGCTTATCAGGGTTTCCTGAGAAGTTTTCGGGGCGTAGCACAGTTGGTAGCGCACACGGTTTGGGACCGTGAGGTCGCCTGTTCGAGTCAGGTCGCCCCGACCACGCAAAAACGAGCCCGAGTGATGGCTTGTTTTTTATGCACAGCATGGGAGCGTAAGTCGATTTTATTTTTTCTTCCAGTATTTTGGAAATATACTTATAAACTGATCAAGTTTTTCGATGACCAATGGTAATGATTCTTGCGCTTGCTTCTCGTCCATTGGGTTCATATTGATTCGATACTTAATCGTTTTTAATTGGTGCTTCTCGCTACCGCCCCAGATCAATGGGCCTATTTCAGACTCGATCCCGTCTTTATCTTGATAGATCCTATCGTATATTTGTTTATTCTCTATTTCTGAATCTTTGCCGCCGTCAATGCAAGCTTCAATAAGGATGCGTGCTTCTCGCGAGTTCGTTAAGACATTAAAATGTGCCATGGAGGAACCGGATCTGACGGTGTACCAATGTTGCGGCTGAGGCTTCTGCCAGCTGAGGACTTCTTTGGAATGTTCTAAGCCGTACTCACGAACCATTTCAAAAAAGCGCTGCTGTTTTAGCCTTATATCAGAAACATTAACACTATTATTCCGATCACGAACAGCTTTAGCCCATTCATTTGGGCCCTCCACTACAGTAAAATGAGGTGCAGGTCTTGAGTCACCTATCTTGTAGGCCTCAAGCTGAACGAGGAAGATACTGAGCTTGTCGGATGAGTTTAAATTTAAAAATTCTACGGCTCGTCTATGCTCGTCCCTAACACTGCGCGCAATCCAAATTATTATTTCTGCACCTACTCCGGCAGCGTAAGTTATACATTTGCCTAAATGCCCATGATCGGTTTGTTCCAGCTGATTCTCAATAATTACTTTTCGACCAGATAGATCACTGGTAAGGATATCGGCACTAAAATCACCTACCCCGACTTCTTGTCTTATATCATCCTCATTAAATTCAATACCGAGAGCACCTCCAAGCTGTGCAAGGTTCTCTGGTATAGCGAGCCATGAAGTGAAAGATAGCGCTCCATGCTCCCAAATTTTTCTAATATCTACTTTTTCCAGCTTGCCTAGAGGTTGTGCCATGAGGATTCTCCGTAATCAATTATTTTTATCTTATCATAAAATAATTAGAAGGTCTATTGCTGCTCTGATTCCATAGATATGAGACTATTAAGATCCTGCTGCAGCTAGCGTGCCAGAACATCGGCGATCTTTTCGCCTGATTGGGTGGTGTGTAGTTCTGGGTGGAGGAAAATATCAATTCCAGTTTCTAGCTGGCGTTTCTTAATGTTCTCAGCAATATCAGTATAGCGCAGCAGCTCTTCGGCGCTCCAATCTTGGCATTCACATCCGCCGAAAAAGTCTTCGTCATCAGAATCGATATTGGCGACACATCGGCTGAAGCCGCTGTACCTGGGCAGTTCTTTAGTATACTTCTGGAGGAAGGTTTGCAAATCGCCTTTTTCGTGATGAAACTCCAGCATTGCCAACCCGGCAACCGAAATCATAGCGGAGTTATCACAAATGGCACAGTTGAAGCGTTCTCTGTCTTGATCGCTCAGGGCCTGGTAGGCAGGATTCTTTCTTAGACTATATAAATCATCCGATGCCTCTGCGCCCATAACGATCGCCACATTGGCACGGTTTCGGGGTTCTTGCCCCATGAGCATTTCGAAGCTACGACGAAATGGTTCGAGGCTAGTACCAAACTCGGCATCTTCTTTTTCGATGGATTTGATAGTTTCTAGCATGGAATATTGCGTAAACTCTTTTGGATAAGAAAGACCGTTTAGATTCTCGAACTGAGAAGTCTTGCGGCCAGAGTTCTCGCTTTGGCTTTTGTTATTTGAATGCGTGATATATTCTTCGCTATCCTTTAGATTAAAGTCGGGGCGCCGCAAAATCGTATAAAGTGTGCGCGAAGTACGACCATTCGCATCTGGGAAAAGGTGCAATAAGTTGGTTTGGTAATAAGCAAGCGCGGCGCGATATTTATCGTCTTTGATATCGGCAATGGCGTCGATGGTTTCGTTAATAACCTCGGTCTGCACTGCGCGATCAGGCGAAATTAATTCGGCTACAAACATTCTACCATCGTGGAACCCACGCTCCTGAACAGTTGCTTCACGAAGATTCTGATTGATATGCTGCAAATAGCGGTGTAAATCTTGCTTATCAGTGTTTTTTAGAAAAGCATTGAATTCATCAGGATCTTTTCTAAGTTCGGAAAACCCAGTGCGGTCTAATAGATTTTGGAGCTTTTGGATGTTGGATAACTTTGGTTTATCACCGGCGAACTCAGGAAACTCGCCTGGATTGCTCCAAGAACTGCCCCCGTGGGGCGTGTCAGTGTCCTTAATTTCCTGCTGATCTGAGTTTTTCCGAAATGTTTCCATCTTACCCTAACGCCGCTTCTTAATTGCGCTGTACGCAAAGCCACCGATTATTACTACCGCGGCTACCCCTCCGGCGATCCAAGACAATGGTCCTTCATACCAACGCTTTAGCAGTATTTCTTCGCCGTCGGTTTGCTCTGGCTTGGTTGTCGATGTATTGTTACTTGGTTCTGGCTCTGCATAATCAAAGAGATACTTCCCGGCTACGGGATTTTTAATCTCCACTCGCGCATCATCAATCTGCTTGAACTCAACTTTTTCGGTCGTGCCATCGTCTTTGACTAGATAGATTGCTTCTAGTTTTTTGTTGCTTGGCACTGTAACTACGATTTTCTCTGCCTTGCGGTCAATCTTTTCTCCGTCCGTTCCGACAAAGTTCAGCTCATAGAGTTCGCTATTTACTCCGAACTTCGCTCTGAGCGCGCTGGTTAAGGTTAGCTTTTTACTTTCTACCTTTGCCCCCTCTGGCAAACCTTCCGCCTCAACTTTCAAGCTGCCAGTGCTGGTTGCGCCATTGTTGCCGTTTCCAATACTTCCGCTATTATCGGCTACCACATTGCTAGTTCCTGCGCCTCCGCTAGTACTCTGCCCAGGTCGATGTTCACTATTATTCTGGTTATTGTTTACGTTATTATTGCCATTCGAGTTGGTCGGCCGGTCGTTCTCGTCTGGATTATCGTTGTCGCTCGGCTCTCGATTATCGTCAGGATCCGGATCGGTATCGCCTCCTGGCTGATGATCATCTGGTTTCTCGCGAATCCAATCTACTTTGGCGATGATTGCGCCTTTGTTGCCGGCTACATCTCGGTATTCAAAAGTAAATTCGCCGTTTTTCGTAAAATGATACTCGCTCAACCCGTCGTTGTTTAGCATAATGAACTCTTCACCATACTCCAAACCGTTCTCATCATATAACCCGTTATCCGCTGTTTCAAAGTCGTTTAGCGCCATCACTTCGTTACCGGATGCGTTATCCTTTGGCACTGGCACCACTGTTGCCACGACTTCGCCAGTTGTTTCTTCGGTAGTACTATACTGGACTTCTACTTTTGGTGGGGCTTTATCAATCCAGTCGACTTGCACAGTATATTCGCCTTTATTACCCGCCGCGTCTTCAAACTCGAAGGTGAAAGTGCCATTACGCATGAAGAGATAAGTAAATGGATCTTTACTATCTTCGTCCTTGCTAATAGTGTCGCCAGTTTCCGTTTTTTCATCATCCGGAGTTTCCCCTGGGTTAGGTGCTACTGCGCCGTAATCACCGCTGTCCTCTTCTTGCAAACCATTATTCAAGATCCGAATCAAATTATTATCTGGGAAAGTTAGCTTCACGCTTACACTCCGGTTCGTCTTGCCCTGCGCCTTGCTGCAATCCTGCGTTTGATCGTTATTGCTATCAAAGTTATCGTTTACGCAGATATAAGTTACTACCGGATTCGGAATCGTTTTTGTGATCCAATCGACTTTTGCAATCGCCGTGCCGATGTTATCTTTGTTCACATCATTCACTTTGCGGAATCTAAAAGTATATGTGCCATTTTCGTGGAAAATATGAGTAAAGCCATTCTCAATCTTCACGCCGTTATCATCTACTACTTCGATTTCTTCTTCTGTCGTATTGGTGAGCCGCGCAATTACGTCACCATTTGTCGGTTCTTGTGTGCTATAGGCTATCCCGGCCACCGGAGTGGGGTTCTTTGTCCGATCCTCATAGAAGTTCAGCATCCGCGCCGCGATAAATCCACCGCCATGCGAAGTTTGATTAGCTTTGATGGCAATATATTTTGCTCTGATTGCTTCGTGCGTGACGACGGTTTCTTTGGTCACATTGCCAGCTTCATCCTCTACATCGCGCTCCTCCGTTCGACGGAACTCAAAAGTTTGCGGATTTAAGTCTGTAACCGTTGAACTATTCCATCTTTCTGGCCACGCCGCGCTACACAAAACTCCTTCTGGCACATTATCGCAACTATTTGCTACTCTCCCTACTAGTTTAAAGTTCTCCGCCTTCAGTTCTTCCTGATCGCTGATGTAAAAGTCTGCTTGCTTGATGATACCATTGCCACCACCTGGTTGCACATATCCTAACGCTGCGAGCTCGACTAGATGGTCGAATTTGACGACAATCCACTGGTCATGGTCACTGCCATCCCACGCCGAATGCCATCGAGTATGGAAGTTGCCATCAAGCGCATACATAGCATTGCCATACTGACCGCCGCCGGTCGCCTGACTCGACACTGCCGCTACCGATAGATGCGATACTGGAATATACTTCCGCGTTTCTGGGTCTGTATCTGTGGTGAAGGTGTAGACTTCTGATGGGTCACTTGCCAGATATATACCAGTTGCGCCCATTCTGACCCGAATCGAAATATCCCCAATCCGGAGTGGCGAAGACTCACGATAAGATGTCCAGCCAGCACTATCGCCTTCGCAAGCATCGCTTTCGGTAACTATGCACCATTCCATCTTCTCGTTTACGCCAACGACCCGATTTTCTTTGTCGTTCGCATACAAGTTCGCTGGTAAAGTACCTTTCTGAATGTCGATGGTATAGAAATTAGCTTCTGTCCAAGGCACGCCCTGAATATGCACCTTAATATCATCGTTTTCGTTAATTTGCGCGATTTCCGCACTAGACAGCTGGATTCTCTTATCAGTTACGAAAACATCTTTATTCGCACCGCTAGACCAGGTCGCCCCACCATCTAAGCTGTAATCAAAGGCAGCGTTGCTGGATTCGTACTTTGAGCCGAGCTTCAGGACGCCAGCATCATCGCCATCAAATGAGAATACTGCGATTTCGTTATCTAGTCTGCCAAGCATAGCGTTGGCCATGGTTCTGGTGACACCGCCTTGCAGGAAGATACCCGGAATGTTTGTATTGTCACTGCTCTCTGCCATCCATTCAAGCTTTTTCCGCAAAATTCCTTCGGAAGACAATGCATATCCCGCTGTATTGCGATCGTCTGTCGGAATCTGCACAATGATAGTCTGCATTAAGTCATAATAGCCAATGGCGAAGTTTTTCATACGCGAATCGGTCAACTTGGTAGCTAAATTATACCAATCTTCCGCGGTTTTGTTGCCCTGTTTCTGGTAATTTACCAGCAATCCGTACCAAGCATCGAAGTTAAAATCTTGCTCGGCAATGGCGGCATTGTAAATTTGCTCCTGCTGCGCTAAATCATTACCATATACTTCAGCCTTTTTCACTAAAAGTTGAGCCTTTTCATAATGCTCGAAATCATTGATTGCCGCTTGCGCTAACGTAACATAGCTACCCTGAGCGCCGAAGCGGTTGACAAGTGCTGAATATTCTCCAGTTGACGCGCCCCAGTTGTTCATTTGACGCACTTGATGATAGGTATTGATATTGGTATATCCGGTGAAAGTTGACGTTGCCCAGCCCGACACGTCATTCGTTAGTGCCCAAGTTGCCACGCCGCCATCGCGCAATTCGTAATTAGCATAGGCTAAGTGCCCTGGCTGTCCAAAAGTAGTGGCGGGAACACCGTTGGATGCGACCATGTTTTGGCCGAAGTTAGAAATCTGCCAGCAGACCCCGCCATAGTAATTGACCGTCCAGAGCCGTGGCGCTTTTGGCACGAAATCAATAAAGTAGTTGCCACTGATTGTTTTGTCTTTACCGTCGGTATAATGATCGCCCTTCAAGCTATATAGCTCTTCCCAGGTTTTGCCAGATTTGGGGTCAATATGTTCACTATCAAAATTGACATCCCACCAATACTGGTCGCCAATACTAATGTATGGAACTGGCGGATAGGCATATGTTCCGATATTAGACTTTCGCATCCAGTCGTTGGTCCACTCCATCTCGTCATCGCCCAGCTCGGTAAACATGATGTAACGCATCTCTTCTACTTCTAGTTGCCTAAAGATATTGCCGTTACCGTAGAATTTGCCCGCCTCTAGCATACGTTTGAGAACTAGATACCGGTCTGCTGGTCGCGATAATTCTGGGCTATCTGGACTACCGGCGATGGGGCCGACATCCCGGACCCAAAAGCGCACTTGCTTTGAATGAGTTAAAGCAAGCGCCATCATCATCTTAAGGTGAAGTTCGCTATCGGCGCCACCATTCACTACATCACTTTCGTAAAACCGGTTATATAATTGGCTCAATACTTCAAAAGATTGCGCGTAAGTGCCAGTCGGCTTGCCACCCATCGTGTACATCCTCAGTGCATCGACATCATTATAAAGCCAGTTCATCATCCGGCGGTTCTCTTCGCTTGATTCGATGAAAGTTGACATGGTATATTGCCCGGCGTTCTTCAGCAAATCTCGCCGAAGAAGTTTCATCTCATGATCGGCATTATTTAGGACGTCCAATCCGGATACTGCTTGTAGTTCGGCATCTAGCTCCTCTACCGCGGGCATAATATACGGCTGATAATCATCTTTGACGAGTTTGAGATCTGCCCAGACGGAATGGTCTGAACCGTTGGCGTGGTTGTCTGATACTTGCAAGCGAATAAACCGATACCCCGATACATCTAGGTCAATCATATCGGCGTTTTCGCGTGGCATTTTGACACGATTTTCGGAGTTGTAGAGAATGGTCCAATTTTGATCACCGGTTAGACCCTGGCCGTTCGCTATTTCTGGATTATTGGAACCATACACCCAGAAAATTACGCCGTTACTACCTGAGCCACTAGTAATATTCAATCCCGCATAGGCCGCTAAGCGATTATAGCCAGTTCTTCCGGCGCGGACGGCGTCGAGGTCGTAATAGACGTTTGACGACGCATGAGCCCAAATCCCTTTCTCGAATGTTACGTCACTATTTTCAAAGCGGACGGTGATGGGCTGGCCGGCTGCTGTCTGGTCTTTCCGAATTGATCCCCACCCAGTGTTCGATCCTGCTAGATAATCATAATCCGACAGATAGATTACATCATCGGGCGCCTTGCCCTCAAAGTTTACCACCGTGCTAGGTGAGATATTGCGCTGCACCGCTCCGGTCTGTTCCCCCACTAGTGGCAAGGTCACCGCTACGACCGCGGTTATTAACCCCATGATTAATGTGGTTAAGAAATACTTTACCTTTTTCTGTTTTGACATGGTAATACAAACCTTCCTGAACTTATTCTCATTATAACACAGTAAGTTTTTGAAATGCAAGGATAATTCCCTAATCGGCCAGCCAACGCTATTACCAGACTTAGATCCGCCCAGTCTGTTTAAGCCAGGCTACGGTATCATCAATGGTTTCTTGGAGCGGGCGGGAGGAATAACCGAGTTCATGATCAGCCTTGGCATGAGAAAAGTTAGCATTGGACTCGAGCGTATAGAGTGAATATTTAGTATAGAGCGGCGGTTGTTTCTTGATATTATAATAAACCTCGGAAAGTGGCGCTGTAAGTTTGGCGAGCCAGAGCGGTAAGAAAGTCTTAATGGGTTTATGCCCGGTGGCTTGCGCAATCATCTGGAATAAATCAGATACCGAAGCATAATGACCAGAAAGGATATAGCACTCGCCAGCTTTGCCACGAGTACATGCACTGATGATGCCGGCCGCAACATCGCGTACGTCCACGAAATCATATCCACCTTTGACGCCAGCTTTTAGGCGACCAGTGGCAGCGTCGATGATGAGCTGGGTGAGATGGCTAGTTTTGAAATCATAAGGGCCAATAATTCCCGATGGATGCACGATACAGGCGTCGAGCCCGCGCGTTTTTACGGTTTCTAGAATATAGCGAGCGGCTTCGGCCTTAGACTTGGCATATTCGCCTTCTACTTTTGCGGGATCGAAATCAGTAATTTCGGTCATGACCTCGCCATGAGGCAATTCTGGTATAGCGTGGACACTATTAACATAAACTAGTTTAGCACCGAGGGCAAGAGTTTGTTCAGCGACATTCTTGGTGCCGAGGACATTAACTTCATAAACGGCGGGATTGGGTTTGGACTTAATGTAAACAATCGCCGCGCAGTGGATGGCGTAAACTCGCGCCGTGGACGGTACGGCGAAAATATCGGCCAAAGTTTCTGGCTTGGTGACATCACCGGTAAAAATCTGACAATTGAGGCCCTGCAAGGCATCGGCGTGCTCAGGCGACGAAACTAAGGCGCGCACCTCATTGTTAGAGCCTTGACTTAGCATGCGTACTAGGTTATTGCCTAAGAAACCGTTAGCGCCAGTGATGATATAAATGTTTTTCATATTTTTACCTCGATGGATAATTTAGGCGGTTGTGCCATTTAATTTTGCTTGATATTCTTCAAAATGAACATAAATATAGGCGAGATCTTCGACGAGCGAGCTATCGATCTGGTTGCGAGAAATAGACATAGTAGTGGAAATAATTTTGGCGATAATAACTGGAGTGAGGATAATTAATGTGACAACGAGAGTGGAAGCAAAGATGGGGAAAAGTTTGTGCAAGTTAATGGTGTCGATGGAGCTATCATAGGCGACGATGACGATTGACGATAGGGTGATAACTGCCGTCAGGACCCAGCCTAAGAGATTCGGCTTCACATCTCTCGGCAAGCGGGATTCAAAATAGTGGAGCGTGAGATATAAATCGTCTTTGGTGCGGATTTGATGCTGGGCGAGGTCGTCGATGAGGTTGTCAATCCGGCGCTTATCATCGGCGGCGTAGTAAGCAGCAAGTTTCGTGGAGAAGCTTTTACTGTTACGGACGCTGCGAAAAAGTTTGCCAGCATAGTGATATTCTAAAATGAAAAATACCACAACTAAAGCGCAGAATAATATAACTGCGCAGCCATAGACAATCCAGCGGAGCGAGCTAAAAACTAGTGCAAAAACAATCGCTAACACCACAACAACAGTGGCGCAGGGCCAATAGTACGCCAGAAAGCGCTTTTGCTGCAGGCCTTTCTTGTATTCTCGTTCAATTTCGCTAAACAAATTACCTCCTCAAGTTCTTATTACTATTCGCGTCATTATTTCCATAAAATACGCTAAAAATTGTTTGTATTTGTGGAAGAGATGGCAAATAGTAACGAACTTTTATTCTCTATCTATTATAACACGTTAAAATGTGATAAAATAGATGTAGCTAAATATTAGTGTTGGTTGACGGGGTTTGGCGCAGTGGTAGCGCGCACGTCTGGGGGACGTGAGGTCGCCAGTTCGATCCTGGTAGCCCCGACCAGAAAAAATAGCCGAGCATTTGCTCGGGTATTTTTGATCTTATTATGTGGGATGACAGGGGCGAACGACTACGCGGAGCGTAGGAGTTCGTAGGCGGTAGGAGTGCGAGTGAAAAGTTAAAATTTATTTTAACTTTTTTGAGCTGACGCCCCGCCGCTGAAGGAGTGCAACGACTGAAGTTCCTGGTAGCCCCGACCAGAAATTAAAATAGCCAGGCGTAAGTTTGGGTATTTTAATTTTTATGGGGGTACCAGATGAGAACTCTGTGCGAAGCACAGGAGTTCGGAACGCGGGAGCGGTAACGGTACACTTATTTTTATTTTAAGAGGATTTTCTTGAAGAAAGTCAAAAATAAGCGTAATTGCTATTGACTTTTTGGATAAAGTGTGCTATAATGGAGGTAAGTAGTGAGATTACTAGTTCCTCGCAGGAAGAAAGGTGGAAAGATTATGTTAATGACGAAACTTCGGTGTGCCATTGGGTTGGCTATTCTGCGCTTCGCTCCGTGCTATCGCCCCTATCAATATCTACTCAACACTCCCCTCAAACAGTTGCAAACCCGAATGGACGAGCTATGCACTTTGCGAAAATCTGTCCTAGATGCCGAATTTGAGTGGACGTGTGCGGCCTATCTTGGCTTCGCAGGGTCAGAGGCGCCCAGTGAGGCAGAGCAAAGGTTCGTATCACATGTGTTGATGGCGAAAGAAGAACTCGAAAAAACAGTGTACGAAAGGGAAATCATTGAATGCCTCCTTACTATCTACCAGCTTCGTAATGCTGTCGATAAATCCTGCACTACCGCATCCCGCCCGTAAGGGCGGGTTTTCTTAGAGCCACTTATATAGTTTGCCTTTAGTAGTTTTCTCTTTTTTGAGTTCTTCTGTCGCTTTTGGGCAATATTGCTCCAAAAAAGCGTGGATTGGATGTTCATAGCTTTCGAACTCTTCCTGGTAATGCTCGGCACTGTGTGTATAATGACGATCGAAAGTGAGGTCTGCCTTTGGAGCAAAGTGTTGCTTTAATTTCTGGATAGACCCTTTTGGTTGACTATTTTCATGAGTATTAATTATAGCGGTCTCGGGGTAGCCTAATAATCTGCCTAGATCTTGATCTTCCCTTTTAGACCAATCGTGGCTCCACATTTTTTCGAATTTAGCTTTTAGCTCCTCAGCTTTCTCTGACTGTTTGGAAACGAAAAACTTTCCATTCTCCCAGCCGTCGGCGATTGCAATGCCCATGTTTTCCAGCATTTGAGCAATTTTATCTCTGCCGATATTAGTTTCTGTTGATGGGATTTGGATTAAGGCAGTTGGCTTTACATCAATGACAACACCAGCAAGGTCAGCTAGCCATAATGCATTAGAAATTCGGCTTTCGACAGTATTAGACATCCAGTAATTATCCAACTCGGTCATAATTTGGCCGATAGTTTCTAACTGCTCGTGGCCGTCTTTTGCGCTATTGTGACGATACGTATTTAGAACACGCTCGCGGCTGGCCGGCAATGTTTCGGGAATAGCCTGAGCAGCAACGGTAGTTTCGGGCGATGCTGCTTCGGGCTTTATTGAAACAACTTCTGCTAAATCTTCCCAGCCAGTTTTAGCTTGCGTTTCAGATGTTGGATCTTGGCTTAGTTTTTCCATTACATTGTTATTTCTTGTTCGTTTGCTTTGATGATTGCAGCGATGTCTGGCATTTTTCTCGTTCTTCTTGCCTCTTCTTTAATCTGTTGAGCAAGTTCTGCGTAATTATAGTATTGTCGCTCGCTCTCTGAGAGCTTACTGAATTCAATATTCAAAGCCTGCTGCAAATAATCATCAATCCTCGGCGACCCCTTCCAATTTATTCCAAAACCGTTTTCATTTCTAACATCAGCCAAAACTCCCGCTTCAAACCATTCATCCGGAATCTCTTGCCCTACCGTTATTGTCGCTCCGCCATGCTCCATCCCCGCCTCAAAATGATATGATGTCGGCTGTTTTTCCTCTTGCCGATAAACGCTAGTGACCTTTTCTCGAACGTCAGCGATAGCGCGTTGGCGCTCAGCGGCAATTTGCTCATCGGTCTTAGTGACCGGTTCAAGGGCTTCTTCCATTCCGGCTTCAGCTCCATCGCTAGGGCCAGTTTCCGTATTTGGCACTTGTTGCCTGAAAGCATTATATTTAGAGACCATTCGCTGCTTAGCCTTATCCACTGCCGAGCTGCTACTGGTAAGCTGAACCAGATCGGCTTGAGACAGGGTCTTAGGAACTAAATCTTCTGCGGGTATTTGTTGAGCTGGTCCGGTAATTTTCTTCCAGTATGCCATGTCGTTGTCGTCTAGCTGGTCAGCTATTTCTGGATTGAACTTCTCTAGGTGACGAATTAGACGGTCACAGGCCTGACTTTGTTGTAGCCAATTTTCTAAACCACCATCTTGCTTTTCTCGACGAATGTCAAACTGGCGCTCTCTCAAACGATCTATCAGCTCGTCTTGACTATAACGTGTTCTGTCATAATCTTGAATATCCTCTAGCACCTCTCGTTCGGCATCCCTAAGCTCGCTAGCACGTTTATATCCTGCCATAGCCTCCGCGAGGCGTTTGTCAGCAGCATCTTCCTGACCAGGTACTGCAAAACTGCTATTATCGATACGTCTTGCCCATTTTGCCAGCTCTTCGTCGCCTTCACTAAGTAAGGCTTCGACGTTTACATCTTTACGCAACTCGGTCTGTCGCTCGGCTGAGCGGGTCTGGGCCCGCTCTTCGATAATTTGTTGTCTTAGCACATCGTAGTCATACTCTGATGTCTGATCATTACCTTTTTGGTCTGGATTAAACGGCGGAGCATCACTCGCCATTTTCTCCCACTGGTTTTGTTTGGCTGTTACCTCCCGCCCTGTGCCGGAACTTCGTTCACCGTTATGCATTTTACCTCGCTTGCTCAAAATCTTTGTTTTATTATACCATAGGTAAGCCTATGGTTGCATAATATTTAATATTGTGCAAGATACCAGTAGTCGCGGTTTTTATTTGGCGGTTCCACGCATGAGCTTCTTAACTTGCTTTTCTAGTTCTTTTACTGATCTATCGAAGTCGCTTTCGTAATCTGCTAATTCTTTTTTGCGGTATTTGTCATACTCTTGGTTAGCCTTATTAATCGCTTGTTTGCGAGAGATCTCACCCTTGCCCTTCAAAACTTTGAAGTTGAGATGCTTTAGTTCATTGTCCAATTCATCTTTCCAATCTTGCATTTTCATGGGAATTTCCCGAATAGCTTGGAGCTCGGCGTAGCCGAGATATTGCTCAACAAGCAAATTTAACTTTTGTAGCTCATCTTCCTTGAGATAATTCTTGGCAATATGAGTATCTTCTTTGGTAATATAATCGCCCCGAAAATTAGTTATGCCAATCATAGGTTTATTACTGTCTACGCGATTGTAAATAACTTCGGCAGCAGTCTGCTGATGGATGGCGTAATGCATCTTATTCTGGACGGTTGAAAAAAACTCTTTGGTAAGCTGGGCGTTTTTATCATAGTCGATAGATGTGGCATAAATATCGGTAACTTGTTGCCATAAATTGCGCTCGGAGCTGCGGATATCACGAATTCTTTGCAATAGTTCCTTGAAATAGCGACCGCCGTTTTGCTTAAGGCGCTCATCGTCAAGAGTGAAACCTTTCTGCATATATTCGTGCAGCCGTTCAGTTGCCCATTGGCGAAATTTGATGGCTGTTTCTGAGTCAATGCGATAACCTAGCCAGATAATAACATCGAGATTGTAGAACATGGTATTATAATTTTTCCCATCAGCGGCAGTTGTAAAGAAATTCTTTACAACTGAGTCTTTATCAAGTTCTTGTTCGGCAAAACATTTTTTGAGATGCTGACCTATGTTTTGTTTAGAGGTGTAATATAAGGTTGCGAGCTGAGCCTGAGTTAACCATAAATTATCATCTTCAACTAAAGTTTTAATCCTGAGTTTTTTGTCATCACCTTCGTAAAAAATTATATTATCTGTCATCGTGTTACCTTTACTCAATTATAGCATACCGACTGACCCACATCAGAAAATAGCTCGGGAAGGGCACTGCGCCAATTTAGAAAATGCAACCCAAAGTGAAGTATTCTAAAACGAAGTGCAAGATTATCAATGATATACTGGAAAATAACCTTTTCCTGAGCAAGCAGAACAAGGCAAAGATTGTAACGGAACTAGCACAAAGACTAGAAGTGGACGCGGAAGAAGCTGAGGGGTCTAGCTTTCATACCTGTCGCCTCTGGGTGGGCGAGGCCTCATCTAAAGAATCGTCCTCGCCCAGCCTGATTAATGTTCACGAGGCGCCAGATAGAAAGCTAGATGTTACTATTGAGCGACACAGCGGACAGAAAAGCCCCTACTGCGATTAGTACCGGTAGATGGGTTAGCACCGTTAGCGCTGAACAGCAAATTATCGGCATAGCGAATACTAGATGTATCTGGCGTAGAGGACCAGTAATTTCCCTGAGATCCGACATTACTCAGGGTAGCACTATTGACGCTTCCGCTATACTGAAAAAATAATGGGGTCCCAGTAAGTTTGTTGCCATTGCTGCCAATATCGTAAGTATCGACGAGATTCTTGAATGATTTACCGCTAGTATTGTTACTGGTCGGGACTTGCCAGCCACTGGGGCAAACGCCTTGCACCCCATTACCAGAACCGCCTTGTGTTGCTGCTGGCCAGTTGTAAAAGTTGCCTTGGGAATCATGAGACTCTTTGTATTCACCTATTGCAAAGTATTTATTGGTATTATCATCACTCCAGCCAGAGCAAGTGGAGCCATTTGTCAGGCCGCTTAGAGTGCATGGATGTCCGATGCTAGTAGTGCTGGCAGTACCATAAGCTAGGTTCTGCGTCATCCAGCATTCACCTTTAGACTTAGTGCCAGCAGCGTCACCTTTAAGCTTGGTTACCCAGTATTTCTTAGTAATGCCGTCACGATCATCTATTAGCTGAGCACTATCACCTATTTCTGCGTTAGCGCAGATAGTACTTGTCATCTGATCCATCCTAGTAATACCACCGAAAGCATTCGCTTTCCACACCGCATACAACGTCTTGGTCGGAGAGGACTTGCTTACGGTAATGTTAGTACTTGGCTGATAGGAGGCAGAGGTATCGGTACTGTTATTGCCCCAGCCTAAGAATGTATAGCCTGTACGGGTAGGTTTAGTACTGGAGATGGTAAAGGTATGTGAGGTAGCACTGCTATTACCCGGCTCGGTGTAGGTTTGGGCAGCGGGCGCACCCGAGCCATTGTTAGCATTATAGTTTAATGTATAGACCGTATCCTTAGACCACACTGCATACAACGTCTGGCTTTTGCTTAGAGAAATGCTGC
>CAYUDH010000014.1:0-21942 GCA_964443595.1 uncultured Candidatus Saccharibacteria bacterium | reverse complement strand
AATCAGGCTGGGCGAGGACGATTCTTTAGATGAGGCCTCGTCCACCCAGAGGCGACAGATACGAAAGCTAGATACTAGGGACTGCCAGAAACTTCAGCCAAGCCAAGCGATTTCTATTTTCGAGGTCTTAGTTAGGCTGCGCCGGGTGCGCATTGCGCGAACATCCTTATAGCCCAATACGGCCCGCTCGCAATAAGCAGAGGCGCACCGGACCGAGAAAATACGAAATCGCTTGGCTCATGTTTACATCATACTACTATAATCTCTAACTAGGTGCGAAAGCTAGATACAGGAAACATGGCCAAGACTTTTTCGCCATTTTAATCATGCTAGTGCTTGTTAGTTTTGCTCATTTTGTGCTAGTCTAATAGCATGAAAAAATTATCAAATAAAGCTTATAATATAAAACTGCAATTACTCCAGACTTGGTTTGACTTAAAGTTTTGGTTACATAAAACTGACCGCCATCCCGCTATTCGCGAAGGTGAAGTTTGGTGGTGCAATTTTGGCGAAAATATTGGTGTTGAGATTAATGGTAAGCATGCGTTGTCGTTGCGACCGGTTCTCATTTATAAAAAGTACAATCAGCATTCGTTTTTTGGTCTACCGTTGACGTCGCAAATTTATCATCGAGGAACTTGGTACGTTCATTTTGACTTTCAGAAAAAGGAACGGGTGTGTATTCTCAGTCAGGGGCGTTCCATGAGCGTGAACCGACTATATAAACGTATGGGCGAAGCTGACGAAACAGATCTAAGTCGTATCAACCAAGCATTCATCGATCTGCATAATAAAAATAGCCCTAATGGTAGAAGCCATTAGGGTTGGTGCGGGAAATCCCCGAAAATATACCCTCATTATAGCAAACATTTCCTAATCTGTCAACGGCGATTTTGCACAAAAATGGGGGTTGACATCCGCCCTTGCGCTTGTGGTATAATGTAAGTACAAGGTGCAGTGTCACCTCGCTAGATATACAAAAATAAACTGGAGACCCTATGGCAACCATTGACCAACAATTTGTAGAATACATCGTTAAAACTCTCGTAAACAACCCAGACAAGGTGGTAGTTGATCGCGAGATCGACGAGCGTGGAGTATTACTAAGCTTAAGCGTGGATCCAGAAGACGTCGGTCGCGTGATCGGCAAACGCGGTGCTACTGCTCAGAGCATCCGGACGCTTTTGCGCGTGCTGGGCACTAAGAATGGCGCTCGCTACAATCTCAAAGTCGTCAACACCGACGAAGAAGGCGGAGCTAGCCCTCGTGAGGTAGAGCGCGAAGTCGTCACCGAAGAAGTCCAAGACGAAACCGAAGACGGCAGCAACATCGCCGAGAAGACCCGCGAAGAGCTTGCCGACCTCGATGATCTAGAAATCTAATTAGAGCTCACAAGAAAAGCCACCCCTGCTACGGGGTGGCCGATTCGTTAGCCTATACTAGTATTCCTTCGGTGTAAACCAAGTGGAAGGTCTGCAGGAAATTATCAGCGATGCTCGGATAATTGAATAACTCGATATAATCTCCATGTGAGCAATAGTTGACATTATTCGACCTCGCCTCGGTTTGCTCGGTGGCTTGCGTCAGGTACGCCTCGACCTCTTCTAGGCTAGGCCAGCCTGACGGCGCTTCTAGGGAACTGTGGCAATTGTCGCCTATCACGATTGATTTGGCAGGTTTGCGCTGCACTGCGGCCAGGATGTCATAGGTCGAAGGCTGGGCGTCGCCATTAGGGTGATTATGCACGCTAATGTAATCGCCTTTGCTAACCAAATCTGCCCAGATTGTCAGCAGCACGGGCGCATCCACGGCGCTAGCCGAGTGGTCGGTAACTTCGTAGATAATTTTCCCGTCCAGCGTAAACGCGGCGCCATACTCGATGTTTTCCTCTACGACGTTTCGCGCAAAGTCGGACAGCGTTTCGCCATGCTTGGGCTGACCAAATAGGAACAGGTAGAGGAATAGGAACGCACACAGTACCATTATGATGCAAAGCGCGCCATAGAACAGTGGTAGCAAGTGGCCGCACAACTTAGCGGTGGCCCGGTCAACGGCGTCGCCACTCGGCTTGGGTTGGTCGGGTTTCATCTGAAACGACACGTACTGCGAGTTGCTACCGTGAGCAGACCTGTATCGAACGCGGTCCTCTGCCGGGCGAAATGATAGATAGTTTGGGTACTTAGGCTGAGTCAAGAATATCCCTCCTAAAATAGACTAACAGGTGTAAAGTGCAGGAAATGTATTCCATCTACCATTATAGCACGGATTAGCGAAAATGTCAATGCTAACGTGGGGTGTTCTATGGAAAGCAGATTCTGATGGTTAATGTTGTAATTTTGACACAGAAGTTATCCACTGAAATAACAGAGGTAAAATGGGCTAACGTTGTAAAAAATACAACGCAAAATCTTCAGAAAAACTGCCAAAATCTCTTGCTATATATATAAGCATGAGTTATAATAAAAACAGTTCGAAAGAACATAAGGCTAACTGCGAGCCAACATGAAAAGTTGAGAGCTTATATGTTCCAAAAAACCACCCGCCCGTAAGGGTTGACGGAAAAGTTGAGCCGTCAGGGGTGGCTTTTTGGTGGCCGGCCCTAGACGCCGTAGTTTGTAGGTCTCAGCGACGCAAAACTCGACACATGCGTAAACTCAACCGGACCTCAGCGCCATAGCCTACAGAGCCCGGAGCTGCAGCCATTATTGACTTTTTCATCAATCCGTGCTATAATGGAAAGATAGGGGGTGTACTTTTGAAAATCTTCGACTCCCAGAAAGAGAGGTAATAGTTGTGAACGAAAATGAAATTGTCATTACTCCTTCACGTCTGAAAACGGAGCTAATTGCGGACAGAACTCAAGCCTGCTGCGTTCCTTCCTGCCTGAAGACGGAGCTGCCGATCGAATTCCATGGCCTCTACAATCGGTATTGCGCCGAAAACCCGTGCCTCGGCCCGCGCTCGACCCCAGAGATAGACCTGATAGTCGCGGCTGATACGGCCAGCGAGGTCATGGGCTTGGCTATCGCGGAGCAGATCGAGGATACCCTGGATGGCAGCCTTAATCTGCAGCTCCGGCACGAAGTTGCCCACGTTTTCCGCGAAGGCGGTGGCTATTCTACACACTGGAAGCTCTGGCGGGTGACCATTAGCCGAGAAACGCTCAGCCTGGCCTTTGCCCACCGCGAAACCAAAGAGGTAGAAAACATCCACCTAACGCTGAACGCCATGGGCAACATCCGCCTGACCTTCCGGATTATTCCTGAAGCCAGGCACATCGCGAGTAACCACAAACTGTATCTGGATTATACCAGAACCAGCTGGCAAACCGCCGAGCTCAAGGTGGCGGAATGGCGCCAAGGTATTGCGGACATTGCCATGATGGCTTGGTATTTGAACACCAGCTGCATGACGCTGGCGAACTTCTTCACCACCAACCCGCTGCTCCTGAAACACTTGCTGGGACCCGTTGAATCTCCCGCGGAGAGCTAATCCGCACACGCCCTACTTCGGTGGGGCGTTTTTTATGGCGCTGCTCTCGGGCTATTGTGCATACTTATCTCTTCTATCACAAAAATCCTAAAAATACCCTTGAAATTTCGCAAAAAGTCTGTATAATCAATAATTAAGAAGTAGTGTGTGGTGTTTTGGGCGCTTGGGTATCGTTGTTTAAGTGCTAATTTCATCCCAAAGATGGCGAATTTGGGAAGTTTCGACACCACAGTAATCTTCGGCGCTACGAACTTCAAAGGTCGAGTAGAATTATCTTTGAGGTTTGGCTCGCTCAGCGAGAAAGATTATTAACACTAAATTAAAGAGAGGAAACTGTGAGCAAAACAACAACTGCGGGCCGCCGGTTTTTCACTGAAGGTGACCAGGCTCTTCCGATCCCAGACTTGATTTCGCACCAGACTGACAGCTGGAACGATTTCGTAAAATCTGGGCTGCGTGAGGTCTTTAACGAACTAAACCCTATCGACGATTACAACGGCAACAAGCTATCGCTGAGGTTTAAGGATTATTATTTCAAAGAGCCGCTCGAAGACGAAAAAACCGCTAAGCTGAACTTATCGACTTATGCGGCGCCTTTGCATGTCAAGGTAGAATTAACCAACAAGGTCACCGGTGAGATTAAGGATCAGGATATTTACTTCGGTGATTATCCTTGGATGACCGACCGCGCGACCTTCATTATTAACGGTACTGAGCGCGTGGTAGTGTCGCAGCTTGTCCGTTCCGCTGGCGTATTCTTCACCGCTGATGAAGCTAATGGCAAGAATTGCTACGGTGCTAAGGTTATTCCGGGCCGTGGTGCTTGGCTAGAGTTTGAAACCACTCCAAACGGCTGTATTAACGTCAAAATCGACCGTCGCCGCAAGATTCCGGTTACTACTTTCTTGCGCGCCCTCGGCATTGATACCGATGATAAAATCCGCGAGACCTTCGCCGATGTCGATAATGGCCCAGTTAGCTTTATTCAGTCCACGCTAGAGAAAGATACTAGCACTAACCAAGCCGCCGCTTTGCTTGAGGTTTACCGCCGTTTGCGCCCAGGTGACCTCGCTACCGTCGAGAACGCTAAATCTATGATTGAGCACGCTTTCTTTGACTATCGTCGCTATGATAGCTCGCGTGTAGGCCGCTATAAGCTGAATCAGCGCCTTGGTTTCGATACGCCAAATGATGAAGCGCATCGCACTTTGCAGATGAAAGATCTGATCGCGATCATCAAAGAAATCATCCGCCTCAATAACACTCAAGAGCCAGCCGACGACATCGACTCGCTAGCGAATCGCCGCGTGAAATTAGTCGGTGAATTGGTCCAGCGCCAATTCCGCCTCGGCATGCTGCGTTTGCAACGCAATATCTTGGACCGCATGTTGATGGCCGATCCTAAAGAAGTCACCCCATCGCAACTCTTGAACTCTCGTCCAGTCGTCGCCGCCGTGAAAGAATTCTTCTCTAGCTCACAGCTTTCACAACTTATGGACGAAGTCAACGGTTACTCTGAGTTGGCTCACAAGCGCCGTCTGTCTAGTATGGGTCCTGGTGGTCTTACTCGCGAACGCGCTGGGTTCGACGTGCGTGATGCTCACCCAACCCACTACGGCCGTATCTGTACGGTGGAAACGCCAGAAGGTGGCAACGTCGGCCTGGTGCTAAACCTTGCTACTTATGCTCGCATTAACGAATATGGTTTCATCGAAGCGCCGTATCGCGTTGTGAAGGACGGCAAAGTTACCGACGAGATTGTTTACGTCGATGCTGCTCGCGAGGAAGATATGATTATCGCCGACGCTAGTGTCAAGCTAAATGACAAAGGCGAGTTCGTCGAGGAATGGGTGTCAGCCCGTGTCCACGGCCGCCCGAGTCAGGTACTCTCTAGCCAAGTTACACATATTGATGCTGCACACAAAGAAATTCTCGGTACTTCGGCTAGCTTGATTCCATTTGTGGAGAAAAACCGTGTTGACCGCTCTTTGATGGCTTGCGCTATGCAGAAACAGGCGGTGCCATTGCTTAAGAACGACGCTCCGGTCGTCGGTACTGGTATTGAGCACGAGGTTGCCATGAATACTTCTCAGGTAGTTACTGCCGAGAAAGATGGTGAAGTAGTCAAAGCTGACGGCGTGTCTATTATCGTCAAGTACAAAGATGGCGAGAAAGAATACAAAGTCGAGCATTTCGAGAAAACTAACGATGATCGCTGCTACAACCAGCGTGTCAAAGTGGTCCGTGGCCAAAAAGTTAAGAAAGGCGATATCCTCATCGAAGGCGCTTCCGTCACTAACGGCGAGCTAGCCCTGGGCAAAGATTTGCTTGTTGCTTTCATGCCTTGGCGCGGTTACAACATGGATGATGCCATCGTGATTTCTTCGCGTCTAGTTGAAGACGATGAACTTACTTCTATCAATATCAAAGATTTTGACGTCGAAGTGCGCGAAACCAAGCTTGGTCCAGAGCAAGTTACCCGTGATATTCCAAACGTCCCTGAGCGCAGTCTGCGCCACCTGGGTGAAGATGGTATCGTGGTGGTTGGCTCCGAAGTTCAGCCGGGTGATATTCTGGTTGGTAAAATTACGCCAAAGGGTGAGCAGGAACTTAGCTCCGAGGAACGCTTGCTCCGTGCTATCTTCGGTGAGAAAGCCAAGGACGTTCGCGATACTTCTGTCCGCATGAACGGATCTTCGACTGGCAAAGTCGTCGGTGTTCGCATTTATACTCACGAACAGGGCCACGAACTCAAAGCTGGCGTCATCATGCAAATTAAGATTTACGTTGCCGAGATGCGCAAAATCAGCGTCGGCGACAAAATTGCAGGTCGCCACGGTAACAAGGGTGTGGTTTCCCGCATTCTGCCCGTAGAGGATATGCCATTCATGGCTGATGGTACTCCGATTGATGTATTACTTAGCCCGATGGGTGTGCCAAGCCGCATGAACCTCGGCCAGTTGTTTGAAACCCACTTGGGTATGGCTGCTCGTGCGCTTGGTTATGAAGTGGCTACGCCGTCCTTTAACGGTGTACCGGATGAAGTTATTTCCGACGAGCTAGAAAAAGCTGGTTTTGCTCGCGATGGCCGCGTCCAACTTTATGATGGTCTGACCGGCGAACCGTTTAACGAGCGCACTTCCGTCGGTATCATGCACATGCTCAAGCTCCATCACATGGTAGAAGACAAGATTCACGCTCGCTCCACTGGTCCGTACACTGCAGTGACTCAGCAGCCACTCGGTGGTAAGGCTCAGAATGGTGGCCAGCGTTTCGGAGAAATGGAGGTGTGGGCTCTCGAAGCTTACGGTGCTGCTACCGCTTTGCAGGAAATGCTTACCATTAAGTCTGATGATGTCTATGGCCGCGCCAAAGCTTATGAATCTATCATTAAGCGCGAGCCAATCGAAGGGCCAAAGCTTCCAGAAGGTTTTAACGTCTTAGTGAAAGAGTTCCAGGGCTTAGGTCTGAAAGTTGACCTGCTTGACCATGGCAATTCGACCGACGCCGGTGAGGTTATCGAAAAAACTTCTCGCGAAATCGAAAAAGAGCGCGATGACCGTTTGATCTACGCTCAGCATGGCGTCCAGCCAGAAGCGGTAGACACAATCATCGACCTCGATGACGAAGAGGCGGAGGAATTGCTTGATGATGAAGGAGTAGAAATAACAGAGGATGAGGAATCAGACGATCTTCCAGAGGATGAACTAAACCTCGACATGGACGAAGATGACGCGGATGATTCGCTTGACCTCGGAGAGGAGTTGTAAAATGGCTTGGATGGATAATTATATTAGCGCCAACGATTTTGACTCAATTCGGCTGAGTGTAGCCAGCAAGGAAGATATCCTCGGCTGGAGCTATGGTGAAGTTTTAAAGCCAGAAACCATTAACTATCGCACCCAAAAGCCGGAACGTGATGGCTTGTTCTGCGAAAGGATTTTCGGTCCCGTCAAAGACATCAATCCGCATGATTCAAAACTCAAAGGCGTTCGCTCTCGCGAAGCGGCCGTAGATAAGGAAGGTAACTTAGTTACCAAGAGTATCTCTCGCCGTGAGCGCATGGGGCATATCTCGCTGGCCGCGCCAGTTGCGCACATCTGGTTTATGCGCGGTACGCCATCGGCACTGAGTGTTTTGCTAAACTTGACAGTTAAGAACATCGAGAAGGTTGTTTACTTCGCTTCATACTTAATTATTGACGCCAAGGACGAAGAAATTGCCAAGCGCCTCGAAGACCTCGAAGCTACCACCGAAGCTGCCCGCGAAGCCATTCGCTTGCGCTACGAAAAGCTAGCCGAGGATGCTAATGCTAACGCTACGGCTTTGGCTGACGAACAATCCAAAGAAATGGAAACTTTGGAAAGTGATTACCTCGCCAACAAGCAAGCTCTCGAAAGTTTGCAAAAAGGCGCCGTGATTACCGAGCAAGCTTATCGTAACTTGCCGGAAGAATACCTCGACCTCGTAGAAGTCGAGATGGGCGCCACTGCTATCACCAAGTTGCTAGAAGAGATTGACCTCAAAACTATGATTTCTGAGCTCCGTGAAGAAGCTGAGAATAGCAAAGGTCAAAAGCAAAAGCGCGTCATGAAGCGCCTCAAGGTGCTCGAAGGCATGGAAGCTGCCGGTATCAAACCGATTGATCTTGTTTTGACCGTCGTACCAGTGATTCCACCAGACTTGCGTCCGATGATTGCTTTGCCGGGTGGTCGTTTCGCGACTTCTGACCTTAATGATCTTTATCGCCGCGTGATTAACCGCAATAACCGCTTGAAAAAGTTAATCGAGCTAAACGCACCAGCTGTAATTCGTCACAACGAAATGCGCATGCTGCAGGAAGCCGTTGATGCTTTGATTGACAACTCTGCTGTCCACGGTAGTCGCAGTGCCAGCGCGCAGAACGGTCGCCGCAAGCTCAAGAGTATCTCTGACTTGCTCAAAGGTAAACAAGGTCGTTTCCGCCAGAACTTGCTTGGTAAGCGCGTTGATTACTCTGGCCGTTCTGTGATTGTGGTCGGCCCAACTCTGAAACTTAACGAGTGCGGTCTGCCTAAGCAAATGGCTCTTGAGTTATTTAAACCATTCGTGATTTCTTGGTTAATCGCTAACGAATATGCCGCCAACATTCGCTCCGCCACGCGCATGATTGATGCTAGCGAAGCCGTGGTCTGGGATGGCCTTGATGAAGTGATTAAGGGCAAATACGTGCTCCTAAACCGCGCTCCATCATTGCACCGTTTGTCCGTCCAGGCTTTCCAACCGAAGTTGATTGAAGGCAAAGCCATTCAGTTGCACCCGTTGGTTGCGTCCGGCTTTAACGCCGACTACGATGGCGACCAGATGGCCGTGCATCTACCGCTTTCTGATGCTGCTCAGGCTGAAGCTCGCGAACTGATGTCCGCCAGCAAGAACTTGCTCAAGCCTGCCGATGGTGCGCCAGTGCTCGCAATTTATCAGGATGTCGTGCTTGGTATTTATTACTTAACTTACGACAAACCGGGTACCGAAACCGACAAAGTCAAACCTTTTAGCTCGGTTTACGAAGCGGAAATGGCCTATGACCAAGGTTTGATCGCCTTGCAGACGCCAATTCGAGTCTTTGCTAAGGGTGAAATTCGCAATACTACGCTTGGTCGCGTGATTTTCAACGAAGTTTTGCCGAAGGATTATCCTTATGATGATTCGGTTCAGACTAGTAAACAACTTAAGAAAGTTATGGCCGACATCTTTGATATGTACGGCTCAGAAATGACCGTCAAAACTGCCGATGCCGTCAAAAACTTAGCCTTTGAGTACGAAACCATCGCTTCCGTTTCTACGGCTAAAGACGATTACCCGACTTATCCAGAAATCGACGACTTCATCGCCGAAGGTGATGCTAAGACCGCATTGATTCAGGAGCAGTTCGAGCAAGGTCTTGTTACCGAAGCTGAGCGTCATAACCTAACTGTCGCTAACTGGCGCGATATTGATAAAAAGATTTCCGACTTCCTGAAGGGTAAACTTGCCGAGATGGATACCGACATTGCCGTGATGGTGAACTCTGGTGCTCGTGGTAGCGTGTCTAATATTAAGCTCGCTTCGGCTGAGATTGGTATCATGGTGGATATTAACAACAACGAAATCGAGCTTCCAGTTAAATCTAGTTACAAGAAAGGTCTCAACACCCTCGAATCCTTTATCGCCACTCGTGGTGCTCGCCAGGGTCAGGTGTCTACGGCTCTACGTACGGCTGACTCTGGTTACCTCACCCGTCGCCTTGTTGATGTGGCGCAAGATGTTTTCACGACTAACGAAGAAGCTCCAGACCCAGGCTTTGCAGTTTATCGTAGCGAGTCCGAATACACTGGTATTGGTTTTGCTGCGCGCATTGCTGGCCGCTATACGGCTGAGCCAGTTCCAGGCTATGTTGGCGCCGATGAACTTATCACCAAAGAGATGGCCGAACAAATCGAGAACGATGACAAGATTGACATGGTAAAGATTCAGTCCGTCTTAACTACTACCGCCGTGAATGGCGTGCCGCGCAAAGCTTATGGTGTCGATATGTCCACTCGTGCGCTCGTTGAGCCTAACCAGCCAGTCGGCGTGATTGCCGCGCAGTCACTCGGTGAGCCTGGTACTCAGCTTACGCTCGATACTAAGCACGGCTCCGGCGTGGCTGGCTCTGGTGCTATCGCTCGTGGTCTTCCGCGTGTAGAAGAGTTGCTCGAAGCGCGCGTACCAAAAGGCCAAGCTTATGTCGCTTCCGTAGACGGTACTGTATCGGTAGTAGAGGAAAGTAACAAGTATATTGTAACTGTCACTCCGGACAGTGGTGATACTTATCGCCTTGCTCTCGAAGGCCGTACAGCCAAAGTTAAAGACGGCACTAGTGTCAAAGCTGGTGATGTGGTCGCTGATAAAGGTGACGGCCTAGAGCCATTGGTTTCGCCAGTTGATGGTAACGCTCAGCTCACTAAAGATGCGATTATTATCGTGGCCGAAGCTGGCGCCGCAGTCAAGACTGAGATTCCAAACGACGCGGAGCTTCTGGTGAAAGACGGTGATCGCATCGCTGCGGGCGATCGTATTACTACGGGTTCTTTGAACTTACAAGATCTCTTGAAGTACAAAGGTGCCGAAGAAACCGCTCGCTACATCATGAACGATGTTATCTCGGTCTATGCGGCACAGGGTCATGAGATTTCTGCTAAGCACTTGGAGATCATTGTCCGCCAGATGTTTAGCCGTGTTATGGTTGATGATGCCGGAGAATCTAGCTTCGTTTCAGGCGATATTGTTTCGAAAGCTGCGATTATCGCCGAGAACAAAGAACTCGAAGCTAAAGGCCGCCAGCCAGCTACCTATCAAAGCTTGCTGCTGGGTATCACCAAGGTATCCATTTGGTCCGACTCCTTCTTGTCGGCAGCATCCTTCCAGGATACTACGCGCGTTCTCATCAATGCTGCTATCAATGGTCGTGTCGACCACCTGAACGGCTTGAAGGAAAATGTCATCATCGGCCGCAAGATTCCAGTTGGTACTGGCGTCACTCCGCTCAAAGTCACTGACGACGAAGCCGCTGAGGTTGAAGCTGAAGCCGCCGACATGGCTAGTGCACCTTCCGCCGAAGAAGTAGCCGAAATGCAGTAAACCATATATAATATATATTATATATAGCAAAAGCTCCTCATGCTCGTGGGGAGCTTTTGCGGTAACTAAGAAAATGACATATAATATATATTATGATACCGACAAAAACTGAAGTCTTAGACTTATTAGAAAAGATGCGCGCCGAGAATCCTGATCGTAACTCCGGCTGGATTGACCATTCGATTGCAGTTGGCGATACAGCAGGGAAGCTTGCCGCCGCTCTCAACCAAAACGGACAACATTTTGATGTCGAAAGAATTATCAGGCTCGGGTATTTACACGATATCGGCAAAGGTGTTGGTGAATTTGCCTTGCATCCGGTTAATGGTTACCGCTACCTACAAAAACTTGGTTATGATGAATCGTATTGTACAATTTGCCTCGTGCATTCGTTTGTAAATAACGATCCCTTCTGCATGTTTAGCGAATTTATGCAACCTGAGCGTGATGCTTTCTTGATTGAATATATTAGTAAACATAAGTTTACCGACGAAGATAGCTTACTTTCACTATGTGATTGCATGGTGCTTTTTGAACCGTGGACCATCGAGAAACGCATGATTGATGTTATTTCGCGCCATGGTGTTTGCGCGCAGACTTCGGAGCGTATTAAAGAAACTTATCGTATCAAAAACTATTTCGACCAAAAGTTAGGCTACAACTTATACGACTTATTCCCGGAAATTAAAGAAAACTTATAACTCTGCAAAGAAAACCCAAAAGTGTAGTATAATAAAGAATATGGAAGTTAATCAAGATACTATTTCTCACCTTGCGGAGCTGTCGAATTTTGCGTTGACTAATGACGAAAGTACTCGGCTAGTTTCAGATATTAAAGAAATCGTGAATTATATTTCACAACTTGATGAACTTGATACATCTAACGTAGAGCCGACTTATCAAGTTTTTGAGATGGAAAATATTTGGCGTGAGGATGAAATTTTGCCCCAAGACGCTGATCGCGAAGCTCTGCTTGGCTTAGCAAAAGAAGTCAAAGACAATCAAATTAAAGTGCCAAAGGTATTATAGGGGAGCAATATATGAAAACTGCGAGCAAAGATTTGAGTGCCATGTCGCTAGTCAAAGAAGCTTTGGCGAAGGCGCACCAATACCAAGACGATTACCATATTTTTACATACTTAAATGATACGGAGGCTATCAAAAAAGCTGCCGCTATTGACGAACGTATTAAGAAGGGCGAGAACGTTGGCCGGCTAGCTGGCGTGCCTTACGCGCTCAAGGATAACTTTCTCAGCCCGGAAGGTGGCACTACTGCTTCCGCGCATATTCTAGAAGAATTTGTCAGTCCAGTCACTGCTACGGCCGTACAGAAACTCGAAGCCGAAGGCGCCATTATGATTGGCCGGACCAATCTCGACGCTTTTGCTCACGGCTCATCTACCGAGAACTCTTACTTTGGCCCGACCAAGAACGCCAAAGATCTCAAGCGTGTGGCAGGCGGCTCGTCTGGCGGCTCGGCTGTGGCTGTGGCGCTTGATATTGTACAGTTCGCGACCGGTACCGATACTGGCGGTTCGATTCGCCAGCCGGCGTCTTTCAATGGGGTTTATGGCTTGAAGCCAACCTATGGTACTATTTCGCGCTATGGCGTGGTGGCTATGGCTTCCAGTACGGATTGTATCGGCTTCTTCGCTAAGAATCCGGATGATATTGATCTTTTGATGCAAATTACCGCTGGCCAAGACGCCAAGGATATGACTACCTTGCCTGATTACTATAATCAAGGTGAAGAGTTTGACGATCCAATCAAGCGCATTGGCGTGATTAAAGATTTCGATAACGAAGCTGTGCGTCCAGAAATCCGCGCTGCCCTAGCGCGCGAAGTGCAAAAGCTCAAAGACACTGGTCATGAAATCGTCGAGCTTAGTATGCCGGCTTTGAAATACGCCCTGGCTGCTTACTATATTATCGTGCCGGCCGAAGTCGCCAGCAACCTTTCGCGCTATGATGGCGTGCGCTACGCCTTCCGCAGCCAGAAATCTCAGACTTTGGGTGATTTGTACAAAAATACCCGCAACGAAGGCTTCATGCCCGAGAACAAGCGCCGTATCATGATTGGCAACTTCGTGTTGTCCTCCGGGTTTTATGATGCGTATTACTTACAAGCCGCCAAGGCCCGCACGCTGATTATTCAAGAATACAACAAGGCTTTTGAGCAGTGCGACTTTATCCTAACCCCAGTCAGCCCCAATCCCGCTTTCAAACTTGGTGAAAAAGTCAACGATCCCGTCGCGATGTATCTCGAAGATATGATGTCGGTATCACTGAACCTAGCCGGTATTCCAGGCCTAGCCATACCAGTTGGCGAAACTGCTGATGGCCTCAGTCTTGGGCTGCAATTAGTTGGTCCGCGTCGTAGCGACCAGAGATTACTCCGATTCGCCAAACAAATGAGCGGGGAATTTGAGCCGGAAGAGGATATACATGCCGACGTCATGGGAGGAAATGACTAATGTGGCCACAAATGGTTTTCTTGGTGATTGCTATCGTCGCAGTAGCTCTGCTCGCTTTGATCGCGATGGTACTCGGCGGCAAGCGACGCCACACCTTCAATGTGCAAGAATATCAGACCAAATGGCTGAAAATCGAAAATAGTTTGAACAAGAATGACCGCAGAAGTTACAACATGTCTGTGCTCGAAGCTGATAAGCTGTTTGATAAAGCTTTGAACGAAATGGGCATTCCCGGTCAGACCATGGGCGAAAAGCTGAAAAAGCTTGGTCATCGCCTGCCCGAACTTAATAAAGTTTGGTATGCACACAAGTTGCGCAACCAAATTGCCCATGAGAGCGAATTCCAAGTTAATTACGAAGATGCAAGACATGCGCTGCGGATTTTTCGGCAAGCATTAAAGAATATAGGAGCAATTTAGATGGCGGAAAAAGCGAAATATTTACCCACGATTGGTATTGAATGCCATGTGCAGTTATCTACCAAGACCAAACTTTTCTCGGAAGTTGATAACGATGCGCGTGGTAAAGAACCTAACTCTTGCGTTTCACCGGTGGATTATGCTTTGCCGGGCATGTTGCCACGCTTGAACAAAGCTGCGATTCGCTATGCTGTGCGTGCCGGGCTAGCATTAAACTCTGAGATTAATTTAGAAAGTCGTTTTGATCGCAAGCATTATTTCTACCCTGATTTACCTAAGGGCTACCAGATTACCCAACTTTTCCACCCCATCATTGGTGCTGGCTACGTCGAACTGCCAAGCGGTGGTAAGGTTCGTATTGAGCACGCTCACCTCGAAGAAGACGCCGGAAAACTCAGCCACGAGAGCGGAGATTCGTTAGTAGATTTAAATCGTGCGGGTACGCCACTGATTGAGATTGTTTCCATGCCGGATATCCATTCTGCTGCGGAAGCGCGTGAATACACTAAAGAACTTTGGCGGGTGATGACTTATGCTGGGGTGACTTTTGGTGATCTCTACAATGGCAATATGCGCTTTGATGTAAATATCAGCATTGCGCCAAAAGATAGCAAGGAATTAGGCACGCGCGCCGAAGTAAAAAACCTTAACTCTTTCCGCAGTGTCGAGCGTGCAATAGAGTACGAAATCAAACGTCAAAGCAAAATTCTCGACAAAGGCGAAAAAGTCGTCCAAGAGACTCGTGGCTGGAGTGATGCCGCTGGTGAAACTACTGCACAACGCAGCAAAGAAGCCGCGCAAGATTACCGCTATATGCCCGAGCCTGACATTCCGCCGCTTCGCCTAGATACTAAGGTTATCGACGAAGAGCGTCAGAACTTGCCAAAGATGCCTAGCTGGTACCGTACCGAGTTTACGAAGATTCTTGGTGCCGATACGGTAGAAATCTTGCTCGACTATCGCCCACTGATGGAAAAACTGGCCGAGCTCGAAGACCAAACTGCCGTAAAGAAAGTTGCTAACTTATTCTCATCAGTCTTATTAGCCGAAGAAAACGCTAGCTTGCTCAATGATGAGCTACCAACCAAAGAACAATTACTAACTTTGGTAGAGATGAATGATAAAAACGAACTTTCTAGCACCGGCATGAAAGAAGTTTTCATTAAGTTCTTCGACCCAGAGATGCATTATAAAGATACCCATACGATCGCCAAGGAACTTGGCGTGGTGCAAGAAAACGACCTCGGCGCTCTCGAAGCCATCGTCGACGCCGTGCTAGCTAAGCCAGAAACTCAGCAGGCCCAAGCCGACTTCAAAGCCGGTCAAGAAAAAGTTATCGGCTTCCTGGTCGGGCAAGTGATGAAAGAATCTAAGGGCAAAGCCAATCCATCTGCCGTCCAAGAAATCTTGCGAAAGAAACTGAGTGCTTAAAAAAGACTCTAAGTCTTCCGCTGCAACTTGCTCCTCTCACCACGGGAGCAAGTTTGCCAGTGTCGAAGAATTTAAAGAGTGGTTCGAAATTCATATTAGCTTAAACGGCAAACCGTATACTCTGGATATGGATCAGGCCAAAGCGGTCTTCGACCAGTCCAAAAACACTCTGGTCACTGCGCGCGCCGGTTCCGGCAAAACTCGGGTAATTGTGGCCAAAGTCGCCTATCTCATCGCCAGTCGCCAGCTCACCATTGACGAAATTAAAGTTTTCATGTTCAACCGTACCGCGGCCGCCGAAGTCAACGAGCGAATTGGCACCGTAGAAATCGACGGTCTGCCGCTAAAAGATTTCTGTCACCGCGAGAAAATTCAAGTCGCCTCGACTTTTCATAAGTTCGCCCTCGACATCGTGAAACTAAATGGCGAACGTCCGCAACTTATTTCTGACACTGAGCACGATTTGATTATCACGCAGTCGTTCAAAAAAGTCCTCGCCGAAACGCACCGCAAGATTTCTCTGCCGGAATACACGGAAACTCTGCGCCTCGTGAGCAGCTTTATCGCCCGCGCCGGGCAAAAGTACGTCGGCGAAGCCGGCTTGCGCACTCTCTGCCAAGCTGTACAGCAATATATCCAAAATCATCAAACAGATGATAATTATCAGCAGAGAATTCGCCTGCATCAGACTTGTCTGGCTACTTATCAGGAATATCTACTGGCGCTGAACTATCCAAAAATTGATTTCAATATCTTGATGGCGCGCGCCACCAGGATTCTCGTGGACGAAGGTGACAGATTCCCTCAAATCACCAAACTTAAATATATCATGGTGGATGAATATCAAGACTTCTCTCTCCTCTTTCTTAGCATTATTCAGGCCGTGCGGCAGAATTGCCCCGCGGCGCATCTTTTTGCCGTGGGTGACGATTGGCAGGCCATCAACCGCTTCGCCGGCTCGGATGTGGGTTATTTTATTAATTTCGACACTTATTTTCCCGAAGATACGACCAACATTCCACTGATGACTAATTATCGTAGCGACCGCAAAATTGTCGAGAACGCCAATCGCTATATGCTGAAGAACTATGACCACCACGCCGCGAAAGCCATTCCTTTTAGCAAGCATAACGGCAAAATTAAGCGCTTACAGTTACAGAAAGTCAAATTTGACACCAAAGATTTAGCGGAAGACGCCTTAGGTGATGCTAGATTTCAATTAAGTCTGGCTAAGGTTTGCGGCGGCGCGGCGAGTCAGTATGCAGGGGCGGCGCAATTGCTCAAGCTTGCTTATAAATTACTCAAGAAACATCGCCGGGAAGATATTTTATTTCTCCACCGGCATAATTTTACTTCTTTTGCTGGCGTCACTCTAGACAATTTCCTTGCCAGCCTTAAAACCATGGCGATAAGTGAAAGAATTATGAGCGCGACGGATTTTGATACTAAAGTTCGCGCTATGACCATGCATAAGTCCAAGGGTCTCGAATCTGATGTAGCCGTCATGCTAGAAACTAATCGCGACCAAGTCCTATCTAGTCATCCGCATGCCACGATTTTTGAACTTTTCGGCGATACTCTAGCCGCAGAGAAGGCCGACCAGCAGCGTCTGCTCTATGTCGCCATGACTCGCGCCAAGCATCGGCTCTACATCATCACCAGTGATAAAAAGTGCCCAATCTAAGAAGTAGGCTCTCTGAACAAAAAGAAAAGCCTCCAACCGTAGCTGGAGGCCAGTGTACTAGCGCTCATAGAACGCCACGTACACTTCGTAGTCATCAAAGTCGTATCCAAAACGAATCTGAGCCGAGGCGATCACGCCGTCTGGACCCACCCAGGATGTTACACCGTTGTCGAACTCGACCGTCATGATGCCAGTCTTGTCGTCGCGGCTAAACTTGCCACCTTCGCCATAGCGCTTGCCGCTGTTGTACTCAAAGAACCCGAATTCGGCGCCGCTTGCGTACATTCCGAGAGGGTCGTAGCTGGTGGCTAGGGGCGAGTTCCCGGTGTATATCAGATCCTGCAGGGGGTTAGCGAGCTGTTCGCTGGATTTGTCAAACGTTGCAATGGCTTCGGTGCGTCCGTCGCGATAAACCTTGTGGATAGTAACTTCATCGGTTGCCGGGTTAAAAGCCGTAGTGATGTCGCAAACAATGTCGCGCGACCTCAATGCGATAGAAACCCTCACGATTACGGCGAAGGCCGCAAACGCGCAGCTAATTGCAAGAACGACATATAGGATGCGCCGAACCATGATAAACTGCTTTTCAGACATAAACTATCACCCTTTCTAGTATTGGCCATGACGTTTACGCATGGCAAGAATGTGCTGCTTTGATGCTTAATCAAATGTGCTATAGGAGCTCACGCATCCTATTCTGTTAATTATAGCACACATTGCACAAAAAGTCAAGCATTTTCAGCGATTTTATGCAATAATTACACTAATCTTGCAAAAATGTGCTATTTTAACTTTGTGGCATAGTTCCTAGCTAACGGCGCAGGCTTTTCTCATTATGAATAAAAAGTGCTTACTCCTATGCAGTGTGCCCTCGTTCCAAGAAGTGTGGTATAATAAAGAAATCATCAAGGCAAATGATACTAGCTAGTGTCATAATCTAACTAAGAATTATTGCAAGTTGATTCGTACATTAAAAGGAGGAGTTTTCATGTCCTGGAATGACGCAGGCTATTCCGTCTACGGCCAACGAACAGCACAGAAATTGGCTCGTATGCAAAAACTAGAACGCAAACTTAAGCATAGCATTCATGACCCATCAAACATTGATTCCGACGGGCTTGGCCTGCCGCCAGAAGCCACAAGCTGGACGGCTGACATCTCACCCTATGAACAGGATCAGGCACCTGCTGAGCTCTTAAATGCTCACTATGACCCTAAAAATAACTATGCGGCAAGATATGTGGCAAGTCGACAAGCAATTAGCCTTTATCCCAAGATTGACGACGTCAACCTGCGTATAGGTTCAGTAATAGAAACTGGAGTAGTGCAATATCGGCAGTTTAGCTGCATGGCTAAGGATGGAACAACATCAAAGGATCGTGAACTGATGTCAAGATTCGAACTTGATTGTCGGAGTCAAAATTACCCAGCCTTCAAGATCGAGCTGCCAGCAACCGACGGCTATGACACAGAGCATAAAACACGTATTCCCTTAGCTCAATTTCGGGAGTATCCTGAACTACTCGCCAGCGTCTTAAGCCGTCCGCCGGAAGATGGTAGGTATAGCACGATGCGCTGCGGTTTTATCTTTGGATGTTTTAATGATGCAGTGCATGCAAAGCGCCGTTTTACACTCACGAGCCCGCGCGTCGCTACTCATGCGTTAATGTTAGTCTTGGAGGAAGACCTTCAACGCCTTGGTTTTCAGCCATCAGACGACATAGTAGCGGACTATGAGCGCGGCAGCTTAGCCACCGCTTGGCGCAAGTATATAGATGCGCGGTTTGCAAGAACGCCTATCGACCAATCAATGAATGTCCCGCATCTGTCTGTAATTGACCGGTCAATACATGGTTGGTGCATAGTGTCAATTTGTTTGGAAGGGCTGGAAATCTACAAGTTTCCGCATATTGCAAGCGACGACAATCGCTACTTGCCGGCTTACGCGCCCGAATATCCTAACCATCTCCTCCGCGAACAATGCTACTATGAATGGTGCACCTATTTCTTCCCGGATCGGGTGCAAGCATTACAATAGCTCCTAACCCCAGCTTACCAACAGCCAGGGTTACTGTACACCTAAAGCCACTGGCTAGGCCGATGGATGTTTATTCATAATGTAACCATAGTTTTGTATATAAAACCCCTACCAAAACCAGATATTTTATGCTAAAATAAAGAAAAGTCCGTTTCTCTAATGGGTTTTGGGGTTGCTAGAATATCTCAGAACGTGTTATGAGTGTGGCCATTAATATAATTAAAAGGAAAGTGCTTTCATGGCAGGTGAAGTAAAAGATTTAGCAAAACTGCGCAATATCGGTATTATCGCCCATATTGATGCGGGCAAGACCACTACTTCTGAGGCGATTCTCTATCGTACTGGTCTTAAACATAAAATTGACTTAGTGAAGGGCGGCACTGGCGGTGCTACTACCGACTGGATGGAGCAGGAAAAGGAGCGTGGTATTACCATTACCTCTGCTGCTGTCACTGTTTATTGGAAAGACCACAAGATTAATATTATTGATACCCCGGGGCACATCGACTTTACCGCTGAGGTGGAGCGCTCGCTACGCGTGCTGGATGGCGCCGTCGTGGTGTTCGATGGTAAAATGGGCGTAGAAGCTCAGTCGGAAACGGTTTGGCGCCAGGCTACTAAGTATGGCGTGCCGCGTATTTGTTTTGTAAACAAGATTAATCAAATCGGCGGCGACTTCTATAAGTCCCTCGATAGTATTCACAAGCGCTTGTCTAAGAACGCCGTTGCGATTCACTTGCCAATCGGCTTTGAGAAGGATATTTGTGGTGTGGTTGACCTTATCGATATGAAAGCTTACACTTACAAAGATTATGCTGATCATGAGCTAACCGTGGGCGAGATTCCGGCTGACATGCTAGAAAAAGCTAAGAATGCTCGTAGCCTGCTTGTCGAAGAGGCTGTCCAGGCCGATGAAGCTCTGATGGAAAAGTTCTTTAGTCAGGGCGAAGAGGCCATCTCTATCCCAGAGCTGAAGGCTGCTCTGCGCAAGCGCGTGCTAGATGGCGATTTCTTCCTCGTTACCGGCGGTGATGGTCGTGGTGTGATCGTGGAGAAAGTCCTTGACCTCGTGACCGATTATCTGCCGTCGCCGCTTGATCGCGACCAAGGCCAGACCGTTGGCACTGATCCAAAGACTGGCGACCAAGTTGTCCGCAAAGCCAGCAATAGCGAGCCTTTGACTGCGCTTGCTTTCAAAATTGCCACTGATCCATTCGTTGGTAAGCTAATCTTCATTCGCGTTTATTCTGGCGTGATGAAGTCTGGCGATACTGTGCTTAACGCTACTACCGGCGACAAAGAACGCATCGGCCGCATCGTCCGCATGTTTGCTGATAAGCGCGAGGAAATCTCTGAGATTACCGCTGGCGATATTGCCGCTGTAGTCGGCATGAAAGATGTCACCACTGGTACTACCATTTGTGACCCAGCTCATCCCATCCATCTCGAGGATATTAAGTTCCCAGATCCTCCGGTATCTATCGCGATCGAGCCTAAGACTAAGTCTGACCAAGAGAAAATGGGCCTTGGTTTGCAAAAGCTTGTCGAGGAAGACCCAACTCTCCGCGTACACACTGATGAGGAAACCGGCCAGACTATTATCTCTGGTATGGGTGAGCTACATCTTGAGATTGCTATCGACCGTCTGAACAAGGAACACGGCGTGGAAGCCAACACTGGTGCACCGCAAGTCGCTTATCGCGAAACTATCCGCGGTACCGCCGAAGCTCAGGGCAAGCACATCAAACAGTCTGGCGGTCGTGGTCAGTACGGTGATGTCTGGGTCAAGTTTGAGCCGAACGAGCCAGACAAAGGTTTCGAGTTTATCGACCAGATTAAGGGTGGTGTGGTTCCTCAGGAATATCGCAAGCCTGTCCAACAGGGTATCGAAGAAACCCTCAATGGCGGCGTGATTGCTGGATACCCAGTCATTGACGTCAAGGCTACGCTCTATGATGGTAGCTATCATGATGTCGACTCTAGCGAACTTGCCTTTAAGCTCGCCGGCGCCCTCGCCACTCGCGAAGGTATCAAGCGCGCTAAGCCAGTCTTGCTTGAGCCTATCATGAAGCTGGAGATTACCACCCCAGAAGAGTTCATGGGTGATGTAATTGGCGATATTAACTCTCGCCGTGGTCGCATTGATAGCATGGAAGACCTCAGTGGTGGCGCTAAGCTAATCAAGGCTTTTGCTCCGCTAGCCAACCTCTTTGGCTACACTTCTGACCTCCGCTCGATGTCGCAAGGCCGCGCTGCTAGCTCGATGGAGCTCTTCGGCTACGAAGAAGTCCCACCGAACATCGCCGCCGAGATTATCGAGAAGCGTAATACCAAGGAATAGCCTTACAGATTAGTTCTCAAAAGCCCCTCATCTGGAGGGGCTTTTGGTAGCGGGGCCATTGGCATATCTGCCACAGTTTGATACAACAAAGATAATGAAATCCTCGCACGGCGCCGAAGGTACCTACCGTGGGGGTTTCTTATTTTTTGGCTTATGAAAATTATTTTCAGTTTTATAATTCTACAAAAGTATGATACAATAGTATTAGTCAAACACTCCGCGAGCTTGCCTTGCGGGGACAAATAAATCGTATCCACACCTGTAAGCAGCATCTTTGATCGGGTGAGCTCTCCCCGTGTGGATACGGAGCTCGTTTGACACCCGTCAGGGTGCTGCTTTCATATAAGCATGAGCCTTGGCGGCGTGAACAATAACCAAAAGGAGGCTCCATGCACAACAAAAATATCAAATTTAACAAACGCAAA
>CAYUDH010000013.1:21742-22064 GCA_964443595.1 uncultured Candidatus Saccharibacteria bacterium | reverse complement strand
AACAAGCCGTGGCACTCAAGGATAAACTACCACGTTCAGCTACACGATAATATTACACGACTCTCAAACGGGGCTTTTACACGCCTCATAGGTACAAATGTTCAGCTACACGATAATATTACACGACTCTCAAACGATGCTAGCTGATAGCAGCAACGTTCAATGGTTCAGCTACACGATAATATTACACGACTCTCAAACGCTAGCTGAAGGCGGCGTCTTTGCTGGTAAGTTCAGCTACACGATAATATTACACGACTCTCAAACTAATATGGGAAGAAGTGATAACGTTAACGGTTCAGCTACACGATAATATTACACG
>CAYUDH010000013.1:0-21732 GCA_964443595.1 uncultured Candidatus Saccharibacteria bacterium | reverse complement strand
AAGACGCGCTCACAGCATATTGCCGGAGTGTTCAGCTACACGATAATATTACACGACTCTCAAACGCTAGAGGGTAACAAAGTTGCTGCGGGTTAGTTCAGCTACACGATAATATTACACGACTCTCAAACAAGTATACGACGAATTTTTGCTGAGATTCAGTTCAGCTACACGATAATATTACACGACTCTCAAACCTCAAATTGGCCCAAAAGTCGTCAGCAACACGACTTGCCGATATTCCCGTAACTGATACCATATATTATACACTAAAACCAGCCACCATTACAATTTCCATACCTGCTCCCAGTAGCCACACAAGTTGCCGCAAGAAACACCCCCAGCTTCCATTACAATTTTCATATCTGCTCCCAGTAACCACCCAAGTTGCCGCAAGAAAAAGCCCGGCTACCATCACAGCTTCTACATCCGCCTCCTAAATCTCGCACCCATCTGCATCCACCACCATCCGCGGCACATCTTTCATCCTCCCTCTAGCCGTGCTTTCTAATAACAGCACATCTATCTGATGATTATCCAGATTATGATGTAGGCGCTTCATCTCCTCATCCGACAAGAATCCCCGCAAATTCACAAATACGAACAATTTCACCTGCGCCAACTCCGTCATCATACTTACATAATCTGTCAGCAACTCCACGGGATCGTCCTCATCGCCCACAATATGCACACTTATAGCCTTAGCCACGCTATCCATCGTAAAATCATCCACCGACACTTCAAATCCAAAATCCCCCGCATCCACCATCTCATTAAAATACTTCACTATCTTCGTCTTTAACGTATTCGTAGCCAAGTAAAAATCCTCCGACATCGACGCTTTTAGTAGCAGTTTCAGCAGCGTCACTATCGCCCGCTTACTATTAAAGTCCAATTTCAGTGGATTAAAAATAACCTCCACATCCTTATCAAAGTTAAGCGACTT
The DNA here is from genome assembly GCA_964443595.1 of uncultured Candidatus Saccharibacteria bacterium. Taxonomy (GTDB): domain Bacteria; phylum Patescibacteriota; class Saccharimonadia; order Saccharimonadales; family Saccharimonadaceae; genus Nanosyncoccus. The sequence goes on along the minus strand of CAYUDH010000013.1, from coordinate 20,786 downwards.
TCCCTCCATCGCAACCGAAGCCTTCTTTTCTTCCTCCCCTGCCGTCAAATCCCGCACTATCTCTCGGAACAGCCTTGGATCTTCAATTACTAATTCACACAAATGCCGCGTTGCCGTCCATTCTAATTCTTGTTCCAAATCCAAATGATGCCAGATCATAGCACAATCATCCTATCATCATTTTGAATACTAACCGCATCAACCTCACCTACTATCAGTTTCATCGCCGCAAATTGCTTTTCCGTCACAGTCATTACTTGTATCAACCCCTTCGGCGGACGATTTTTCTTAATGTTTAACTCCACCTTATTTACAGCGTGCATATTTAGGCAAATTTTCGTATACACCGACTCCTGCATCATTACAAATCCTTCATCAATCAAAAACTTTCGGAACCAACGATAGTGCCGACGATCCATCGAGGTATCAGTCGGGAGATCAAACATCACAATCATCCGCATAAATCTATAACTCATCCCAGCTCACTATTTTCGCTACATCCTCTTCCTTTAACGCATTAAATACACTTCGCGCATAAATGCCAATTGCATTATTCAGGTATTGTTCTGCATGATCAATTTTCACTTTCTTGTTCAGCAAATTCAGCACTTGCATCTTCTCTTCCTTCTCAAAGGCCATAAAATAACTATGCTCGTAAGCAAACCAGTCCACAATCGGCCGAAAAGGTTCCATCAAGTCCGATCCCAGATTAAACGGATTCTCCGCATTATCATGCCAAATCCCTATCTGCGTCAAATATCCGCTTGCCGCAATCTCTCGATTAAAACACGCCAACAAAATCGCATAACCATAATTCAGTATTGCATTGCGTATATCGTTAGCATCACGATAAAAATCCAGCCCAAACAAAGCATTAAAATAAACTTTCGCTGCATGTCCTTCACGATTCGTTCTATCCCCCAGTTCAACTTGCCGCGCATACCCCCGTAGTTGCTCCGCCTTACTAGCTTGTCCCGCCTTTTGCAATACCATGGCTTGATTATTAATCTTTAGCTTAATAATTTCCCGCCAAACCCTTTCCTTCAGCATCTCGCCCCACGCCACCTGTTCCCGAATCCGCCCACTGCTCACATAGCTTCCATACATCGGCACCAACTCCGAAGCCGGATTATGCTGGTTATCACAAAAGATTACCTTAATCTTACGCGCCGTCAATTCTGCCAGCAGATAAGCCGTGATAGAAATCGCCGTCGTTTCGCACATCAATACCGAAATATCATCCAAGAAAATCCGCTTTTCGTCATCCTCACTCCGCACCACCAGTGAGCCCATTTTATAATCCAGCTTACTCCGCTTCGAGATTACTACCACCCGCCAAGACATACTATTTCTTACTCACTTTTTTAGGTTTCGGCTGCACAGTTTTCAAATCAACCACTTCCTCATATAATCCAGTTGGTGATTGATTAATCAAGAATAGCTTATTATACCCAAACAGCTTATCATTATTAATCCTTATCCGCCCTGCATTATCCCCACACCCAATCGCATTCAATTTAGCATTCTGAGCCTTACAAGCAAATATATAGAACATTTGCCCCAGCACCAAACATTGCTGCTTCACGTCCAGCTTAAGAAAAGCGTCCTTGCCTCCCGCAATTTTCTTAACTACGCCACCCAGCTCCGGATATTTAGAATATACTTTCAGTTTCTCACAAAACTCATCATAAAGTTTCAAATTCTGCTCTGCATCCACTCCATCTTTTTCTACAACTATTTCATACTTATTCTTTGCCAGTTTATCTTTCGCGCAAACATTATAAACCTTTTTCAGATAACTATATGTATCCGGCAAAAACTTCGCCTGCATAGCATGCTGATAACCATTATTCTTATCAGAATTCTTACTCACAATCAATAAAGGCAATCCATCCGCCTTCAGGAGCGACTTTATTTTTATCACCGGCAAAATCACTTCCGCCTTACGATAATTCTTCGCGACATACTTTTCAATATCATCCTTCGCCACAATCGGAATTTGTACAATTCGCCTCTGCCTATTTCCTTTTTTATCCTCACATTCAATCAGCGCAAAATGCGCACCCTTCAGCGAGTTATATCCACCATATTTCTTAGGGTCCAAACGCTTTTGCTGCTTTATACTGAGTAATCCCTCCGAGTTCTCCCCCTTCCCCACCAGCTGCAAATCAGAAATTTCCTTACTCTCTATATAATTCATCCGCGTCCAGATTACATCATTACGCTTCATCGTATCACTCACAATTTTCAAGCTTTCCGCAAAGTTCCAGCCCTTTACTTCTGGCCACGCGCATTCTCTACGCTCCTTCTCAAATCCTTTCTCATCCGTAATCACATTGGTCCACACCTTGCGCTCCCGGAAGATTAGCTCCGGGCGAATTGAATATGGTTTCCCATTGCGCTCTTTTATCCACTGTACTGGGTTATCTGTAAACGTACTATTCATTACATTCCCCACCACTATGTTCAGATACGCATCCTTCGCATGGTGCAAATCATTAATATCGCGCACTTTTATAAACTCATACTTGCCCGGGCTCTTTATTATCCCCTCATTTTTGCTCTTACCCCTACCATCGCGCGACATTATCTGTCGGAACTCTGACACTTGCCCCGCCTTTACCATCACCACCTCTGTTTCCGGATAAGCTCGCTTTAGCAAGTCCCGAATCGCCTTCACCGACTGGCTCGTTTCCACCAATTGCCGCGCGATAAACCCGCCCAGTTCGTCATCCGTTAGCGGCGTAGCGCGCACCAATCTTTCGTACTTTTCCTTAGTAATCAATCCCGCTCGATACCACGCACCCCACATCCCGTACATCCTATTACGAATCGAATCGCTAATTGGATAGACATTCGTTTTCTCACGGTTCAGGCTCGCTTTTACCAGCACCAAGTTCCGCGTAATACTATCATCCTTCGTCTTTGACCGTGGATAAATATGGTCGATATCATAGAGCTCCGATTTATTCAAATCTTCGATCTCAATTCGCTCGCCCGAATATGCACACTTTTCCATCTGAGAGAAATACAAGAATAACTTCTTACTCTGCAAGTCACGATCCTCATAGCCATCCAGTTTCTCCAGAATCTTCTTTGCATCCTCCGTCTTCACCGCTTTTAGCTTCTCTTCCAAATCTTTCTTGCGCGCCAGGTTAGACTGGTTTTTCTTCGGCTTCCCATCATCCTCGCGTGTCACCTCTAGGAAAATCTTCGCCGGCGCATGCCCAAGATTCTTCACCAGCTCATTCACAATCCTCACCGTTTGCCATACCGATCGTTTCACCGCCGGCGAACAATACAGCGCCTCTACATCACGATAAGTAATTTTATTACTCTTCGGCCGCCTTACTTCATTATATTCATCCACTACCTTACCAAAACCTACCTCTTGACCTAACAATTCCATCAAATTCTTGTTATCTTCCCAGAGATAGTCCAGAATCGTCCGGTTATTCACTGTAATCCCGTTCAAGAACTTCGCCGACATCCGCCCCCAGTCCTTATACGCCAGCTTGCTCAAAAGCTCCGCCGTCTTATCATCACAGCCTAACTCTGCCTTAATACTTTTCGCCAGCATCCGCTTTTCATCGCCCAGCATCGTAATCAGCTCCACCACTTTTTCTAGCTTAGCCGCCGGATACTCTTTCTCAAAGTTCTCCCCCAATATCCGCGAGAAATCTCGATAAGTCTGATACTTTGGCAATGTCTTCACATCATTGGTACCGCTTAGTTCATCATCTCCAGCTATCAAACTATTATCTCGGCACCATTTCGTCAAATTCTTTAGCGTTATATTCCCCTTCAGCTCACCCTGCTTATATCCCCGCTCAAAAATCTGTTGTTTCAGCCGATTGTCAATCCTCTGACCATTTATTTTCAAATTATTCAGCTCATTTAGCACCATATATTTTTGATAAGTCAGCGAGCATTTCGGCAAAACTTCTTCCCCCATCAGATAAGTACATTCATTCGTCATCCGCCGAATAAAGTTCTTCGCCCGCTGGTCCTTGTCTACTAGCTTATCAAAATTCCACGGGTACACTAACTCCGCAATTTCCTCATCCGCCCAAGAGAATTGGCTTTTACCATTCTGTACCAGCTTTCCCTCTTCATCCACCTTTCGCTTCACAATCGGCCCACAGTAATACGGAATCCTAAACTCATGTATCTTCACAATTTTCTTTGCTTTTGTATTACACGAATCATCTTCACCTGGCACCACTTCCGCAAAACTCGGAAAATCCCGCTGCAACTTTTCCAAAATAATTTTCAATTCCTTAGCATGCAATTGCATCGGAATCGTGCCCTTCGCCTGGCCACGTTGCTTCGGTAATAGCAGTGGTGAAGTGGATTTTTCACTTGTATCTGTCCGGTCCAATAGCTCATCAATTACAAAGAGCACATCTGCCGTCGCCTTTGGCTTAATCTCTTCCAGTAGCTTATGCAAATGTTTATTAAAATCTTCTTGGCTTACCCTCTTCTTAGATTTCCGCCCACTCTTATCCTCCGTATATGCCTTGCCAATATAAGCATTGTAGCTCGGAAACTTTTCGTTATACACTTCCGTCTTAAACAGCTGCTGATAAAGATTCTTGTGCGGCTTGAACACATTTTTTAATTTCCGCAGATCGTCCTCATGCTGGTTATAATTCGCCACCATCGCATCCGACACCATTTTGTGTTCACCCAGCAAGTTATGCAAAATCACATAATCATAGATATTCTTCGCCGCCAAAACCAGACCTAGGTTATCCGCACCCACTGCCTGCTCAATCTCCGGCAGTTTCTCCTCAAATACCCCCTCACCAAATGAGTATGGGTATTTCTCATCATCCTCTCCTGCAAATATCTTCTTCAAGTCAACCCGTGAGCCTACTAAGAGCCCCGCCAACTCAGTTTGACCCTTTGGCATGTCTTCCTCTAGCGCATCACCCTCGATATACAGAATATCCTTTAGCTCCTTTTTCTTATCAATCTTGCTCGCCTTTTTCGTCAGTATCGCCTCCACTTCACTTGGTACATCTGCCACGTTATACCCCACCCGCTCGGCTTCGTCACGAAACTCCTCAAACAACCCCTCAAAACTAATCCCCACCCCGCTTATCTCACCATTTAGCAAGAAATGCCCTCGATGTTTCAAAATATGCTGAATCGCCAAAAAATACAAACGGATATCAAACGCCTTCCCCGCATTCTCCGGACTAATCAACGCCTGGCGCAAATGCCAAATCGTCGGGTACTTTTCATGAAAATCCTTATCCATAAATCCCGGATCGTTAAACAGAGTATTCTTCGAATTCTCCTGCAAGTTTTTATCCTCTTCGTAATAAAAACTCTCCTTCAGCCTCTGATAAAACTCTGGATCAACCTTTACCATCTCATCACGAAACAGCATCCGCAATAGCTTCAGCCGGTTCTTCGCCCGCTCCTCCCGCCGGCGCGCCGAACGATACACACGACGCTCCGCCGCCGTATCCGCCTCATCAAACAGCCGGAATCCCCACAAAGTTTGCTTCTTCGTCTTCACCCCTTTATCGCTTTTGATGCGCTGCGTACCCTTTAGCAACCGATAGTCTCGATCTGTCGCTGCCCACCCCACAGAGTTCGTACCACAGTCTAGTCCAATATAATACGGTTCATTTTTACCCATAATCCTACCTCTACAATATCACTATTTACATTATAACATGCACCTGATACAATGTAATTAGTTCAATTACACGATTGAATTTACACGACGAGTTCAAATAAGCCAGTACTCTAGCAGTACTGTAGCGACAACACACTTATAGTGAGGCCTATTGTGGGCCTCTTTTGTTAGTCACATCAACCGCACTCTTTGCCTTTATCATCGCTGGGCTATCGTGAGCCTCCTTTGTTATCCATCAACCTCCGGCAGACCAATCGCCTCGCTCCACTACACAAACTCTACAAATTTGCATTTTTGTGTAGTATAGAGTACAATATAAATAATAAGAGGATTCAAGCATGGCAAAAATACACCGCGATTATCTAGACAAAATGATTAGCACTATCGGCACCGAAGACATCAAAGTCATCACCGGTGTTCGCCGCTGCGGTAAATCCGTTCTTCTCAAAGATTTCCAAAAATACATCGAACAGCATTTACCTGATGCCAACATCATTAGTATCGACTATTCCCTCCTCAAATTCGACAACCTCAAAGAATATCACGCGCTCGCCGATTACGTCAGCTCGCACTATCAAAAGCACAAAAAGAATTTCCTACTCATCGACGAAGTGCAAATGTGCCAAGGCTTTGAACTTGCCATCAATAGTTTTCACGCCGAAGGGAAATACGACATCTACGTCACTGGCTCCAACGCCTTCTTAGCCAGCAACGATTTAGCCACGCTGTTCGTCGGCAGAACTTACACCATCGAAGTATTCCCTTTTTCTTTCAAAGAATTCATGGCTTATTTCAAATATACCAACCGAACCGAAGCTATCGCTAAATACGTCCAAGAAGGCGGCATCGCCGGCTCATACCAGTACCCCACTCTCTTAGAAAAAATGCGCAGTATTCGCGAGGTCTACACCACGCTCATCATCCGAGATATCCAAGAAAAATACCACATTCAAAACCCCGTCGCCTTAGACAATATCAGCAATTTCCTCATGGACAATATATCTCGTATCACCTCTGTTCGCAATATCACCAATGTTTTAGGCTCAGCCGGGTCCGACACCTCCAACAAGACCGCCGGACTTTACGTCAAATACTTCTGTGAAGCTTACGCTTTCTACAAAGTACAGCGCTACGACATCAAAGGCAAACGCCACCTCGCTTCCCTCGACAAATATTACTTATCCGATCACTCATTCCGCGCCGCCATGCTCGGTACTAAAAGCTTCGATTTAGGCAGCGTCTACGAAAACATCGTCGCCATCGAACTCATGCGTCGAGGCTACGAAATCTACGCCGGCGAACTCCGCAATGCCAAAATCGACTTCGTAGCCATCCGCGGCTCCGAAAAATTATACATTCAAGTATCTTATTCCCTGTCCAGCGACGAAACCCTACAGCGCGAACTCAAACCACTCATGAACATCCCCGGCGGTTATACCAAGCTCCTCATCGCCAAGACCGAACAGCCTGAACGCCTTCACGAGGGCATCCGAGTTATCGACATCGCCGACTGGTTATTAGACATTCAAAATCCCGATCTAGTTTAGCCTACCCTCCACTACACAAACTCTACAAATTTGCATTTTTGTGTAGTCAAACCTACCAAGATAGGAATGATTTCACTACGCAAAGTGCTTTATTCAGCCATCTCTTATAGCATTTTCTATCTGTTATCTCCCCATCGAACTTGTACAGACTGTACAAGTTCACTTCTTGTCCCCTTCCATCACTTTCTGTAAGTTTACATTCCCAAGCGGTTAAACCTGCGCTCCACGCACAAGCTCAACCGCCCGTTAGATTTTACATTGCCACTGCGGTTAGCGTAACTTGGGTGGAATACTGGCCACTCGGTAGAGAGGAGTCTACAGCAATGGCGACCGGAAAGGTGAGGTCTTCCGAAGCGGCGCTGGTAGACTCGTAGAATAGAGCTTTATCACCATTAATACCCACTGGACTATACATAGTACTCTCATTTATTTCAGTATCAGTAGGTGAGGATAATTTCTTAATTCCCCAGCTATTAGTGCCTTTTACTATGGTTTGGTCTGATGAAATCATGGGGATGGTTTTATCTGTATTAGGATTAGTTAAGTTGCTCTTATCCGTACTCAGCATTACTTGATATGGTTGATTAGAACCTACTCTAGCTATAATCGTACTAGTAGCTACTTTAGTAAAATCTACTGTCATATCATTAGCGTCTTTGGTGACATCTATACTAATTACTGGAGATACAGTAATGGCAACGTTGGCTTGATTCTCATCCAGTAGCTCTGGGTAGCTATCTAGCCAGCCACCTTCTGCGACACAGCGGACAGAGTAACCATACCAGTGAACACCGAGTTGGGATGGATTAAAAATATTGCCATGGGCAAAGTTAAAGCCAAAGGCATGGCTAGAATTATCTACGACAGAAGACCAATAGTACCCACTATTACCAGCAATGTCGATGCGAGGAAAATTGACTTGCCCAGCGCGAAGGTAATATAGAGGTGCATCATATATGTTATAAGTATTACCATCAGTAAGCGGATTGCTGGTGGCCGTACTTTGGGTAGTAACATTACCAGCGTTGAACGCCGTAGCTAGACCATACTGACGGAAAAGATAAGCGAATGACCCAGGCACATCAAAACTGTTTTCGTTGCCAGCAGGAATTACAGTATTAGTCTGTGTACCGGTACCAAGTTTATCGGTAGACGTTGGCAACTTCCAGCCCTTCGGGCAAATGCTATTTGCTGCTTGGGTACCTTCAACATTACCAGCATCCGCACCACTGCCAGCCGTCGCTGCGCTCCAAGAATAATAGTTGCCAGTTAGATAATGAGCATCATAAGTTAAGTCATCTATAACATTATTACTCGTATTTACCGGATTATTGGCATTGCTTGAAGCTGCCGTACGCGCGGACTTAGCGCTAACATCTTCCCAACCAGCTTTAGTACACTCATCATTTGCCAATGATGTTATGCCGGAACCCCCACAATAGTCCAAACTTGCTGGATTTGACTTTACATATAAGCCCGGATCATAATATTGAATCTGTGTGATGTCCGCCTTCCAATTTGCTACATCTATGAATTTCGTGGCGGAAATTGATGTGTTAGAAGCCACATCGGATGTGGTTGAATCGAGCATTGACGGAATATCAAAGTCTAGATTCTGCGTCATCCAGCAGTTACCGTCTGCGAGTTTAGCCACCCAGTAAGTTTTATTTTGCATTCGACCGGAAGCATCTGGGCGAGCATCCTGTAGCCGTTTAGTTTCCCCACTTCTAGAGTTAATACAAATTTGCCGCGACATTTCTTGCATAGTGCTAATTTGCGATAGACTGCGATGTTCATTCGGATCTACTATATCGTCGGCTGCGGAAGCTTGTTCTGGAATGAAAGTTAAATAGCTAAATGCACCGCAAACCGCAAGTACTGCCAAGCTCCATCCAGCAATTCTACTATAAGAGTTCGTATCCCGGCGAGCGCGGGTCGAAATCACGGCCCCGAAGGGGATTCGATTTCGGGAGCGCTCCCGCTCTGCACAGGAAACGAGCGAAGATAAAGTCTGCTTTATCTTCCGAGTTGACGCCCGCAGAGAAGCGCAAAGCGCTGACACCCTGTTAGCAAAATTATGGCTGGAGTTCCCTACCCTATTCTTAAAGTTAATATTTCTTTTCAGCATTATGCCCTCCTATATATTAATTGCCTAAACCTGGAAGCCATTTTTTGTACAACAAAAAGAGCGCAACACAACAGTATTTATTGCGCTTTTGCTATCCAAAATGGCGCCACGAGCGGCGTATCTACCACAATCGAGCCCAAAGGGCTTCAGTCTTGCGTAGACGCTCATGACGCCATTTCGCAGCAAGACTGAAATGAATCTCATCCGATTGTGGTAATACGCAATTTCATTATAACATACTTTTTATGTTTCAAGACAAAATCTTCCAAATAATACCCATTTATTAGCTTGCATCATTGCCAGCAATATTATCACTAGACCCAGCACAACAGATTATCACTCCTTTAGCCTACCCATCATCCATCAAATCCGTCAACACCAAAAATCATTCACTGCACCAAACCATACCTCGATGAAATCACAAAAAGCATACTTCCCTACCTCAATAAATACCGGTGCAGCCACAGCCAAAACCAGCTCACCGGAACAACCCCAAGTCAAGACAACTCCCCAACCCATTAACCCCATCAGTAGCGTCTAAAGCCGTCTTAATCATCTCAGTATAATCACCGTCACAAGACGCAAGAATACTTCCGCGACAAAGCCTTAATCGTATAGCCTGCTTTAGCCAAATCAGAAAACTATTCAGCCTTCTCCGCATCGTCAGCAGCAATTCCCTCATAATAATAAACCGAGCGAAGCTTCTTATATTTCCCTGCAAGATATATATAAACCTTCTCAAAATCAATCTTGAAATTTAGCGTCTTCAGGCACGAAGCTCGTATATTACTCACATCAACATATACATACGTATCAACATCTTCAGAAAGTTTTCCCATATTTCCCGGTATAGCACGCATCTCGTCTAATAGCTAACACAAACACCAATAATTCGTCGCATCACAATATAAGCAAAGCCCATTCTTACTTCCCCTATCTTCACTCCTACATTCATTCAACCAGGATGGAGCCGGCTCTCCTTTCCTTTTCAGCCTATAACTATAATTTGTTCGGGTTTCCTTCACCGAAAAGCCTAACATTAAACCATATTCCCACCACAAGAGCCAGTGTACATTTTTCACACCAAAACCACCTCAGCCTACCACCCAACTGAGATTATCAAAACCAATCACCCAGTATAACCTCCATCATTCCCTACTCACAAAAACTCTACAAAATACATGTGAAAACTCTTGTGCTTCTGAGTAAGAATGCAATAAAGAAAACCGAATACCAATATAATTCTAATCGAACGAACATTCCTTGCCAAACTCAGCATCTCATGTTCCCTCTCTCACCACAAATTCAAATTCTCTCTGCACTAAACTCTCTTGTTATACTGAACTTCCGTCCGCTAATGTACACCATAGATACCTCCAAGCCTCCACTCGCTAGAACATATCTGATACCTCTATCTTACCACAACCATTTCCAAATCACAATACTTTTTCTCCATTTTCCCACCGCTACAGAGGTCAACGCCTCCTTTTTTCATGTCGTTTTTACAACATCACCCAATGCACCTCACGAAGCTAAACCTATTCATCAAGCCCACTTCATAAGCCCTCATTTCCACCGCTTTACCATAACCAAAATACATCATTGCTAGAAAATAGCAAATCCATCTTAACTCTATTTTTATCATCACCCCTTAACCCAGTCAGTCATTACCATGAGCGCTCACCAGCGGGGAATCACCGCCACAATCAAGCCCTAGAAAAAGCGCCCCATCATCGGAACGCTTTTCAAAGAACCAGTTTGATAATCTCACAATTCATTCACCAGGGAACCATCCACTCGCCAAGAAACAGCTCATCCACCAAGAAAAAATCTGCCTGCCAGGGAACGACCTACTCGCCGAGAAGTCACCACTTACTCAAGCCCACCAGGGAACCATCCCTCAGCTCTGCTCACTCGCATCTGTATCAGCTTCAGCCACCAAATCTCTGTGCGCCTGCACATACTCCCTGAACGTCCATTTCACGCCGGTAATCACCCTCGACTCGCGTCAGGCCCGCCGGTCATGCGCACAACACGTCACCAGCTTCACCCAGATCGCACCGTAGACCGCACCACATACTAAGATTATCGCGACATAAACCATCGGCAGAGTAATCTGTTTCAGCACTGCAATTATCACCCTAGACGGTACTGTTGCCACCACATTGATCAACGTCAGCGTCACCGCAGTGTAATCAATCCAATCCCAATCCTTGCAGCAACGATACCCGTAGAAATGCTGCAGCCATACCACCAACAGGTAGCCTATGCTGCAGATGCCCTCCACAATGTACCAAGTCAATACCAGCGGATCGTCCCAAGACATCGATAACAACATGCCATGGTTAAAATGAACAAACAACAGTACTGCAAAACACCCTGCGCAAAATGCAGCCACTTGCTTCAGCTTGCTATTTTCAGCTTGATGCTTTGCTGAGTTCTCGCCGCCCCCTGCGGCACTAGAGATTTTTCTTCCATTCAGACCCACCTCCAAATTTTTCGTGCCACTATCAAACTACAAATTTTTCAAAGAGCTAGACAGTGTCCACGCCATCATTATACCACCAATATCAAAAAAGTCAACCCAGCCAACCTGCATTATACTCCATCCCGCCAACTCGCACCCTTTGCGATAGCAGCGTCAGGCGAGGCGACGGGAGTAACGGAACGAGCCGTATTTAACATACGGTGAGCGAGTAACGCACCCGTCAACGAAGCATCACGCTAGCTATTCGCAAAGGCCCTACCTATTCGATAACACTAAGCTCTTTCTTCAGCCTCTCAATCAACTCGGTCTTCTCTTGAATTCCATCCTGCGTCTGCTTCACCAAATGCGCCGGCGCTTTATCTACATAATTTGGATTAAACATCCGCGCGTTCAGCGCATCTAGCTCCCGCCCCACCGCTAGGATCCGCTCTTCGATTTTCTCACGATACGCCTTCACCACCTCTGATGGGACGTCCAGGTAAACCTCATGATTCGCCAGTGCCAAACGCAAACCTCGCGGCTGGCCTTCACAGCTAATCACACTCGCCACCCCCGCTAGCTTCGCCACTAGCAGCTGATTATCATCTACAATCGAGTCGTCGCCATATAGGAGCGTAAGCTTTTTGCCGTTTACGGCCTCGGAGAGGTCCTGTAAGACCCTTCTCGTCTCCAAGACGACATCACATAGGCTTTCAAAGTTCGAGGCGCTTATCGGGTCAAATTTCAGCCTTGTCGGCCATTTCTGGTCAATTAGCATTCCGTCCGTCCAGCTCAGGCTCTGCCAAATCGCCTCCGTCACAAACGGCGCAAACGGATGCAGCATCTTTAACACCATCTCTAGCGTCACCTTCAGTAGCGGCACATTCTTATAAATCTTCTGGCTCTCAATGAACCAATCCGCATACTTATCCCACACCGTCGCCGTCAAAGTTTCCACCGCCTCAGCAAACCGGTATTCCGCAAAATCATCCTCAATCTCTTCTTTGCAACGTGTCAATTCCCGGCAAATCCAATCTTCGCCCACATTATCCGTCGAGTAGGGCAGCTCCGCCCCCGCTAGCACCGCGCCTTCGTTCACAATCTCGGCATCCATCTCTGCATTCGCCATCTCTAGCGCCACTACGCTACCGCTCTGGCTTTCGTCCACCATTGATTGTATGAACCTTGCCAAATTCCACAGTTTATTACAGAAATTCCTCCCCGCCACTACCGAATTTTCTGAGAACGCTTGGTTCATGCCCGCACTCCGGCCACGCAAAATCCCCATCCGGAACGCATCCGAGCCATACTTCGTCACCAGATCTAACGGGTTAATCACATTGCCCTTCGACTTCGACATCTTTTGCCCGTGCTCATCCAGCACTAGGCCATGCAAATACACCTCACGGAAGGGAACTTCACCTGTTACATACACCCCCATCATAATCATCCGCGCAATCCACGCAAACAGAATATCCGCCCCCGTTTCCATCACATTCAGAGGATAGTACGGATTCTCTCGTCCTTTAATTACAGCCTTTTCACGCCCAGCCATCTCATCCAATCGCTTAGAATGGGTAGAGTTCAATGAAGAAGGAGAAGCGGAACGAGCCGTATTTGGCATACGGTGAGTGAGCATCGCACCTTCTGAAGCAGAAATCTGCCCATTATCAGCGATTCTCTCGCTGAACAAACCCGTTTCAGCCCAATCGGTGCACACAATAGGCCAGTGGGATGACGAGAACCATGTGTCAAAGGTATCCTCATCTCGCACATACGTTACTCCCCCCACTTCAATTTCTTGCAAATTCGTCCGCGTATCAAAAATCCACTCCGGCGCATCCGGCGCATATTCCTGCCCACGAGTTCCACGATAATCTTCGCGCTTATTTGAGGAGTTGTCCAGTTCTGCGGACGAAGTTATCTGGGATGAGGTACGAGGAAGATTTGAAGCCCGCAAGGAAGCTGTATTTGACATACTGCTTCCGCGGACTGGAGAATCTGACGAAGTAGATCGCCCAGAGAACGAGTCCTGTTTATGGAACATCGGGATAGCAATCCCCCATGGTATTTGGCGACTAATATTCCAATCTTTCAGATTCTCCAGATAGTTAATCAAAACCTTTTTCTTGCTTGCTGGGTAGAACTTAATCTCATTATTCTCCAGATGCTTTACCGCTTCCGCCGCCAACCGTTTCACATCCACAAACCACTGCGACTTCAGCATCGGCTCAATCACCGCCCCGCACTTATAGCAATGCGCCACCGAGTGCACGATTTCTTTCTCACCTCTGAGTAGCCCTGCTTCTTCCAGGTCTTTCAGCACCTGTTTTCGGCATTCCGCCGCCGTCAACCCAGCGTATTTCTCGCCTGCCACTGCTAGCATTCTGCCATCTTCGCCAATCACCTGAATCCGCTCCAAATCATGCCGCTCCCCCACCTCAAAATCATCAAAATCATGCGCCGGCGTAATCTTCACCGCCCCTGTGCCGTAGTTCATATCCGCATGTTCATCGGCAATCACCGGGATTACTCTATCTGTCAACGGCAATTTCACCAGCCCACCTATCAAGCTCTGATAGCGCGGATCTTCCGGATTCACCGCCACTGCCGTATCGCCAAACAGCGTCTCTGGCCGCGTCGTACTTACGATAATTTCTTTCAAATCCGTAGACTTACCTTCCGGCACGGAAATCACTTTATACGCTATATCGTACAGTTTACCTTTCTCATCCTCATGCTCCACCTCAATATCCGCAAACGCGGTCTGATGCTTCGGGCAAAAATTCACCAGCTTCTCCCCCCGGTAAATCATCCCGTCGTTCCACATCTTCTCAAAAGTTTTATACACTCGGTTTACGACATTCTCATCCAGGGTAAAAGTCAAATCCGGCCACGCACAACTCGCCCCCAGCGCCCGAACCTGCAACTCCATATTGCCTCGCTGTTCTTGCACGAAATCCCACACCCGCGCATATAGCTCATCCCGCGAGTACTCAAACCGCGTGTGCCCCTGTTTTTCCAAATTACGCTCGTACACCACCCAGGTCTCAAACCCTGCATGGTCCGCCCCCGGTATGTACCAAGTCGACTTCCCTCGCAACCGATAATATCGCGTCAAAGCATCCTCGATCGCAATCGTCAACCCATGCCCAATATGCAGATTACCATTCGCATTCGGTGGCGGCATCACCAGAGAATAACAGTTGTCAGTATCATTTTCTGTGCCATCATAAACAGGCTTCTTAGGCTGGAACGCTCCAGATTTCTCCCACAAAGCATAGATATTTGGCTCGAACTCTCCCGGTTCGTAACTCTTCGTAAACCTCATACCCCTATTATAGCACACCACCCCTATCCCGACAAACTCCCGCCCAAAATCCCTATTTCGGCTTTATTCATCACCATCAGTAGGGAATCTACCTCTGTCATTTCCACCGCGAACTTGTACAGCCTGTACAAGTTCATTCACTTCACCACAAAAAGAGCGGAATGTCCTTGCCTAATTTAATTAGAAGTGTTAAGATAGTATCATAATGGTTTTTAGTTACCCTTTGGCTTAATGCTGAGGGTAACTTTGATTTCGTGGTCAAGGTCCCGAGGAACTTTGACTACTACTTTTTTATATCCCTTCATGATAATATTCTCACTTGTTAACTAATAGTTTTTTCGACCTTTATTATTTATAATCGATCTATAAAACTTTCTGCAAGCTCCGCTCATAACCATCATATCAGAGATAAGCAGGGAAGTAAACCTTATTTTAAAATCTTTATCCACTAGCGTTAAAAGTATGATACAATAGAATTGCAGTCAACGATATTCATCAATTACGCAATTTGTTCAACAGGGAAATGGCGTCGCGAACGCTAATGTTGAACATTTTGCAAAAAGATGTTTATCGTTAGGCTGCCGTTCACGGCGCCATTTTTTGCAGCAAAAGCGCAACATTAGATGTTGTGTTGCGCTCTTTTTGTTACCTCAAATTTGGCCCTGCGATTAGTAGTTAATAAAACAGGAGGGCATCATGCTAAAACACAATATTAACCTTAAGAATGGAGCTAAGCAATCCAGCCAGTCATTTCGCAATAAAGGCTCTTATCCAGGCTGCGCCGGGTGCGAACTGCGTAGGAGGCGAACGAAAAACCGAGCTTGCTCGAGTTTTTCTGAGGCGACGCCCGCAGGGAGCTCCCTTGGAGCGACTTTGCGTAAACTGGATTCTAGCGGAATGCAGCTAGCTCGCAATGAGCAGAGGCACACCAGAGCCTGTTTGCGAAATTATGGCTGGATTTTAGCAATATTAGCAGTTTTTAGCTCATTTAGCTACTTAACTTTCATCCCCGAGCAAGCTTTTGCTGTCGATGAAATAGTAGATCCGAATGAACATCGCAGCTTATCGCAAATTAATACTATGCAAGAAATGTCCAAACAAATCTGCATCAACTCTCGTAATGAAGAATCCAAGCAGCTTGAAGATACTCGTGATGGTAAAAAATATTGGGCCACCAAACTCGCCGATGGTAACTGCTGGATGACGCAGAATCTAGCCTATGATGGTAAAAAGAAAGATGGTAGTACTGAAAATATCGGAACCTCATGCACGCTGAGTCGCACTGAGAATAACGATGCTATAAATGGCGCTACCTGTTCTTCTGGGAGCTGGACTGATAGCACTTCTGATAAATATTTTGCTATAGGCAAACATGAAGACGGTAAACATGAATCGCAGGGTAACTACTATAACTGGCTAGCTGCGACACAAGGTGGTTCTGATAATGGAGCTCAAGGCGTCTGTCCGCTTAATTGGCAACTGCCAACTAGTAGCAGTAACAATACCAAGTCGTTCGGTGGCCTGATTGCTGCTTACGGCGTTAACAGTGACGCATCTGGTAGCACAAAGCTCCGTAGTAAGCCACTATTTTTCCAGTATGGCGGAAACGTGCTCAATGGCCAGTTATACAATGCCGGCTCCGACGGGCGCTATTGGTCCTCTACTCCTAACGGTACTAGCGACGCTTACCATCTCCTTCTCTATGGCAGTGGCGTCAACCCATCCGGCAACAACGGCCGCGGCATCGGTTACTCCGTTCGCTGCCTCGCCGAAGGTGGCTGGTTAGATAGCTACCCGGAGCTCTCAGGTGAAGATCAGGCTAACGTCGCCATTACCGTATCTCCAGTAATTAGCATAGATGTCACCAAAGATGCCAATGATATGACAGTAGATTTTACTAAAGTAGCTACTAGTACGATTATAGCTAGAGTAGGTTCTAATCAACCATATCAAGTACTACTTAGTACCGATAAATCTAACTTAACTAATCCTGATACTGATAAAACCATCCCCATGATTCCATCAGACCGAACCATAGTAAAAGGTACTAGTAATTGGGGCATTAAGAAACTCTCCTCACCTACCGATACTGAAGTAAACGAGAATACTATATATAGCCCAGTTGGTATTAATGGTAATAAGGCTTTATTCTACACTTCTGATAGTGCCGCTTCAGAAGACCTCACTTTCCCCGTGGCAATCGCTGTCGATTCCTCTCTCCCCAGTGGCCAATATTCTACACAGGTAACTCTAACTGCCGTAGCAATGTAGGCCCTCAAGCTAAGCGATTCCTAGAATAATCGCATCTAGCTTTCTATCTGGCGCCTCGTGAACATTAATCAGGCTGGGCGCTCGCCCACCCAGAGGCGACAGGTACGAAAGTTAGATACCGGGGAATGATAAAACCTCAAAATCTTACCGGACTGAGAAAATACAGAATCGCTTAGTAATTGCCAACGTTATTCCTGCCCATGCTCAAAAAGGCAACCCGCAAGGTCGCCTTTCCCATAGCATCAATTCTAATCTTTATATTCTAACCTCTTCCGCATCTCCTCCATCTCTTCCGCCGACGGCTTCAAAAACCGCTCGCCCGCCCAATTCTCATTGATCGGCAAGAGGTGCACATGCGCATGCGGCACATCTATCCCCACAATTTTAATCATCGTCCGCTCGCCCAGAACATTTTCCATGTGACGCGCAAGTTTTTTCACGGTATTCATCACAGCATTATAATCTTCATCACTCAGGTCATAAATCCTGTCCACCTCCACCTTCGGCACCACTAGCGTATGCCCCGGCGCCTCCGGCTCGATGTCTAGGAAGGCCATCGTCCGTTCATCTTCATAAATCTTATAGCACGGCAGCTCACCCTGCACAATCTTCGTAAATACACTACTCATTTTATCTCCTTCAACTTTCACTCATTATAACATAAACCTCGCCCACCATCCAGTATCCCCTACTCCCGCTCGAAAAACAGCCTCCACCACTCAAAATGCTGGAATACGATGTACCATCAGCCTCTACTCGCTCGAAAAGCACACCCCGCCATCCCTCATCCTCCCAAATTATACTGAAATTTCAGCATATTTTCAGTATAATTTCAGTATAGCCATCGCGAACACCAACCCAAGCCACCAACCGCCCCAGTTATACCATTCAACTCGTGAAAAACCGCCAGCCTCAGCTGACGGTTTATCATGATAATTATGTGGAAATTGCTCTGTAGATTCGGTTCATCAGCTTACACCACAGCGACTCCGTCGAACGGTATCCGCACGCGCGGTCGCGTTCGCTAGTCCGCTCGCCGTCCAGGAAAGTCACCCCCACCATCCGCGGTTTCATGCTCAGCAACGTCGCCACCGACATCTTCGTCCGGTATCCGCTATCTTTCCCAGATAGAACATAGACTTCCAGCAGCACTCGGCCACAGTAATACGACGTCTCGTACAGCGCCAGCTCATCACCCTGACGCACCCGCACCACCGGGTGCCCCAGCCATTCCATCTGCCCGTGCTTCGCCACGCAGAGAATCTTCTGATCCATGCCATAGCGATAATACTTATACACCAGGCGCTGATCCACTTTCACCAGACCTTGCTGCACCAGCGGTTCATCATCCGCATAGCTGCACAAATGCCTAATCCTAGCCCACTTGCACAGCTCCGCTAGGCTCTGCTCCGCTAGAAGCGGTTGCTTACTTTCTGCCAGAATATAGCTCAGCTTCTCCCCCTCACGTTCCGCTCGGTCAAACACCTGGCGCACCCCCGCCGTACAGTAGATAACATCCTCGACCAGCTCTTCCTGCAGCTCTTGCACCGACGGCTTAATGTTCGAGCCCGGCTCATTGCAAATCTCCAGCATTGATTCCAGCTCTTCATCCGCAATGTGCCACTCCGACAGCGCCCTCATCCGCAAATCACCTATCGCGATGTCCGGCACAGCCTGACTCAGCGCCTCCATGTAGGATTGCAGCTTTGGCATCGGCGCCCGGCTGCTAATTGCAAAAGCCGCAAACAGCGTACTCTCGCGCACATCCGTCACCATGTTCATAATCTGCGCCGCCCGCCAAGCCGTCACCAGCATGTGCGACGTCGACGACCCCCAGAACAAATAATTACTGCTCTCTTTGCCGTCTTCTTTTTCTCGCATCAAACCAATTCCAAACTGCGCCTCCCGCCCCGGGCAAAACGCTCCCGTCGCCCCAACAAACGCCGCCATGTTCACATCCTGCCATTTTCCGCCGTGATAAAGCCTTCGCCGCCTCATGTCAAATTGCTTGATAATGGTTAGCCCCATGGTTACCCCTCTTTCCATGACAATCTTTCGGACAAACTCATATTTTTGTCCTATTTATCCACGCCCAGCCCCTCAGCTTAATCATCAGAACCTTAGACACCCCACTCAATTCAATCATCGAGCCCCCTTTCAAACATCAGCCGCTTAGCTCAATCGCTAGAAGCTCTTTCCAGACACCCCACGCCCAAGCCTAACCAGCCATGAACAAGTAGGACAAAAATATTTCCACCAATCATCATCTTAAAGTACCATCTCTCAGTTCAAGAGTCTAGAAATATTCTAGCATATTTTCCAATATTAGTACACAGTAAAATCTTCCAATAGTAAAAATCCCAACTAACATCCATCAGAGCACGCATATCTAGCAGCTGAGATTAATATTTAGCTGGATAACCACTCATAATCGAGCATTCAGCCTCATAGCACCGGAAACTCGAATAGTCAAAAATCATTGAGTCATAACCGCCCGGATTACCGCTCTCCATTACTTCGCGAGAGTAACCACTATCCCACCTCACAGTATCAAGGTCGCCAATCAGCGGACGAACCTCCCCAAAGTTGATACTATCAAAGTATTTATCGTTCCCAATAACAAAAATATCAAAATCAGCAACTCGATCGGAGTTAAATTTTTCGTTAATTTCATGAATACCGGTAAATACTCCATCCAGCATCTTATAATCATCAGAACGAATATAGGCATAAACTATATTCGCAGAATCATAAATATAATATCTAGCATCGCCAAGCTTAGTAGCCAGTTCATCTCTAATTTTATCCTTGAAACTAACAGCATAATAATCCTTGCAATCCACACGCCGCCCTGTAACTACGCCACCATCCGTAATATAAGAATCCGAAAAAGTAACCGTTGCACGAACGCTAAAATCGTCCTCATTGGCCACCTGAAGTTCATACTCATAAACATCAGCAATTGCCTCATAGCGACTACACCCATCCAATCTTTTAACGCACCCTTCAATCGGCTCCTTACCTACAACTTTTACCTCAACATCATCACCGGTCCTCCGAAAAACCTCTTCACGGATATATTCAACTACACCCTCCTCAGTAATTGGCTCATAGCTACGATAATGAATTTCCGGAGTATCCATAACAATAAATCCAATAACAATAACAGCAAGCACGAAAGCAATAAAAATAACAACACCAAGCCACACCTCTTTTGTCATAAATGCTGATCGCCTTTTTGTCATACCTTTATTATAACATATGCAACATGGTATGAAATAGCCCATCCGGGACTTACTTTTACTATATCGCCTGGCGGAAGCGAGAGGATAGAAATCCGCGCCGTCGTGCTTCGCACCGGGCGGATAACGAACCTATTGCTTCGCAAT
>CAYUDH010000012.1:0-22271 GCA_964443595.1 uncultured Candidatus Saccharibacteria bacterium | reverse complement strand
CAACCAAGAATGTCGCTTCTGAATTGCCGAACCAGGTGTTCCTCTTAATATTAATGGGATTCTGGCGCGTTTAGCGCTACTAGCCGATAATACAAACGCGACATATATGTCGTGTTTGGTGTCGGTCCACCCCTGTAAGATATCAGCAAACGCGACATATATGTCGCGTTTGCTGGTTTTAACAGCATGAAAATACGCAAAAACGGCTGGCGAATCAGCCCAAAAAGACCGTTATATTACTATTCACTTCTGCACCTAGCTGTGCTACAATGTAGGTATTGAAGATGTATGCGTTCCTGAATTGAAATTATAGTACATCTTTTTTTGTGGCGTCGAAAGCGACCGGTAAGCCAGTTTAGCTATGCAGTCAACCAAGTAGAGCCCCACGTGGAGGCTCTATTGAAGTTCTCTAGTAGAAACTGCCCTTCCCTATTTCTCGGATTTTTTGGCCGGTTTCTTGGCAGTTTTCTCAGCGGCAGGTTTCTTTTCTGCCTTAGTGTCTTTGGCTGGAGATTTCTTAGCATCCTTTTGATTGGAGGCGACCAAGAAATCCAAAGTCTTATCAATCACCAAGCGATTCTTGATGTCTTGGCGGACTTCCGGCTTCTTGAGGTTCTCTAGGGCTTCTTTGGACTTCTGATAGATGTCCTTCAGCTCGGCAATCTTGGCATTTACCTCGTCCTCGGCAGCTTCGATGCCCTGCTCGCGGGCCAAAATCTGCAAAACTAGCGAAGCTTTGACGCGCTCTTCGGCGACTTGGCGGGCTTCTTTCTCCCAATCTTCAAATTTCTTGCCAGCAGCTTCGATAAAATCTTCCAGTTGCATGTTGCGGGCGGCAGCGTTGCGGCGCATGTCGTCTTTGATGAAACGCAATTGATCATTAATCAAAATCTCTGGCGCGGAAACAGTAGAGGCTTTGACTAGCTCAGCGACTAAGGCTTCGCGGTACTCCTCGAGGGCACGGTGGCGATTCTGAGTTTCCAGATTTTTCTTAATATCGGCACGGAGATCATCCATGGTCTGGAAATTGCCACATTTCTTAGCCAGCTCGTCGTCTTCGGCGGGCTTCTTAATCTCATTAACTTGCTTGACTAAGGTTTCGAAAACGGCTTTCTTGCCAGCTAAACTTTTCTCTGGGTAGGTCTTCGGGAAGGTGACCTCGAGATCGAATTTATCGCCAGCTTCGTGGCCGACAATGCCATCCTCGAACCCAGGGATGAAGGTACCGGAGCCAAGTGTGAGGTGGTAATCTTTGGCGCTACCACCGGGGAAAGCTTCGCCATCGCGCTTGCCTACGAAGTCGATGATGACTTCATCGCCATTCTGAGCGGCGCGCTTGACTACAACTTTTTCGCTATAAGCGTTGACGATATTATCGACAATCTCTTGAATGTCTTTCTGGGTGGGCTCGGTAGATTTCATCTCGGCTTTGAGCTTCTTGAAATCGCCTAGCTTCACATCTGGCAAGACTTCGGCCGTAGCGACATATTCGGCGCTTTCCTCGGGAACATATTTATTAACATTCACACCTTCAATAGTGATAGGCATGAGCTTGACATTATTAAAAGCAGTAGGCATAGTAGTGCGGACGGCGATGTCGATGGTTTCGCTATTGATGTCATTAGCGCTAACGTGCTGCTCGACCAGCTCGACCGGCACTTTGCCTTTGCGGAAACCTTGAACTTTAAGATTAGCCGCTAGGCGAGCTAAAGCTTTCTCGCGCGCGGTCTTCAAATCAGCTGCATCTAGGACAACTTTTACTTCCACCCTTGTATCAGATAATTTCTTCGTTGTAGTTTTCATAAAGCTATTATAACATACTCCTATAATATATTCTATCTATTATACACCAATAATCCCGCCGAGCTCCTCGGTGCGCAGATGCCGCACAGCATCCTTAATATCGACGCCGAGCTTGACCTTAGGATTGAGGATATTGCGCGGATCGAAAGCGTTCTTAATGCTGGAATAGAGCGCTTCTTCGCCGACGCTGAGTTTCTTGGATAACATGAGCGCCTTGACACGACCTTCGGGACCATTACCAGTGAGGGAGCCATGGCAAGATTCGACCAGCTGCGTGTAGAGGCGGATGAAGTCGATCATTTTCTTGCGGTCTTCCATCGAGCGGCAGTCGAAGCTGGGCCGGACGTAGTAATTAGAAGTGGCGAAAGAGCCAAAAATCGGTAATTCGGTACCGAGAGTTTCCTCGAGCTGTGTCAGCCCCTCCATAAACTCGCCAAAGTGCACACTAGGCACGAAAACATCGTCTAGCACGGGAGCGCGCTCGCCCAAAGTATCTTCATTAAGGTATTCCATCAGCGCATTGTCTAGGCATTGGAAGGCTTCACGATTAGTATCGCTCTCTTCGACGTAAAAGGTGCCAGGCGGGAGGACCTGAAGAGTCTGCTTGAGGCGCTTCTTAATGCGAATCTGGCCAAAACCAAAGTCGATTAGCACCATCAAACCACGGCCGATTTTGCGGATGAAGAGGTCGGATTTCTTACCATGATCGGAAGCATTTTCCATAATCCGGAGGTCGCAGATTTTGACCGTAGCTGGCTCGAGATCGCAAACGAAATTAAGGAAACGCTGCGCAGATTTGAGGTCATGGAAAGACACTAGCAGGCGTTTGGACTCGGGCGGAACTGGCTCGACGCGCAGGATGACATCCGAGATAATGCCAAGCGTGCCCTGAGAAGCGAACATGAGCGGCAAGAGATTAACCGAATGCTGCTCGCGAACCTTGGTAATATTGGCATAGCCAAAGGCATCGTACGGGCGCATGGAGCGGTCGAGGATGGTGTCATAATGCTTGTCGAGGATTTTGCTGATTTCGCGGTAGAGCGCGCCCTCGGAAGTGTTCTCATTAGCCTTAGCCTCGGCGGTATGAAGGCTGAGCGGCATCATCTGAGCGAGGTCGCCATTGGCCATTACCACCTCTGCTCGCTCGACGTAATGATAAATCCCACCGTAGCGACTAGCGGCGTTATCGCTAGTGCAATTGGCAATCAGGCCACCAATCGTAGAGCGCGGATCAGCGTCGATTGGCAGCCAGACGCCCTGCAAGCGCAAAGCTTCATTAAGCTTACCGAGCGTCATGCCGGGCTGCACGCGTACCAGACGCCCGCGGATGTCGATCTCCTCAATATGGCAAAACTTCTCCATCGAAATCACCAGGCCGTCACCAATGCTAGCGCCAGTCTTATCGAGGCCAGTCCCGCGTACCGTGATAGGCAAATAATAATCGCGGGTGGCGAGCTGGTCAGCAAAACGGAGGAGCTTGCGGATGTCATCCGTGCTCTCGGGCACCGCAACCAAGCGCGGAGTGATTTTCAAAATCGAACGATCGGTTGCGTACTTTTCGCAAATCGAAGGACGATCAAAAACATTTCCAATGGTATGCCGATTCAAATATTCTGCAAGTTTGCTCACCCGATCCACCTATTTAACTTATGATTATTATAGCACGAACTTTTGAAAATAACCAGAACTTTTTTAATTGCATTTTAAGGCTAAATGTGGTATTATATACTAATGAAATTAGCTTATCGCGAACATGTGCCAAAAAAGTGCTGGGTTGGTGAACACCAGAAGATTTGCTATGCTACGCGAGAAGAAGCTGAGGTAGCGGCGCTGGTGGCGCAATACGACCACGGCGCGCCGAAGCTCAGTGTCTATAAGTGCGAGTATGGCGACCACTGGCACTTAAGTTCGCATCGCGAGGAGCGCTAATGTTGAGGTTCCTGGCGCATTAGCTGGGAATCACATGTGCTGGTTTTAGGGTCAATGTAGAGAGCCCTTTTGCTGCTGACGGGCATTAGTTTGGGGTTGTATGCGCTGGTTTTAGAGTGCCTAGAGTCATACGGCTGACCCACAATGAGCGCCAGCCTGGTATCATACGCGCCAGTTTTAGGGGCTTTGAGAATAGGGGCTGGGCGCTGATTCACTTGCACGGTCGGCACGCGAGGCGATAAATTGGGTGCCGAAGGGATGACCGTTTGGCTGCCCTGTCCCGGGTGGCTAGGCGTAGCTTGGCCTGGCTCGGTTTTGCTGTCCGTGGTCGGCTCGGGGTCTTTGCTGGCGGGCGGAGTAGGCTGGTTGCCGCCGTCAGGGTCTTGAGTAGGATGATTATTATCGTCATCGGTAGGCTCCTTACTTGGCTCGACTGTGATAGTGACACTGCGACCAATTCCCTTCCTGCCTTCCGCTGAGTACGGCGTCAATAGTAGTGTAGAGTTTTGCGTGACATCTTTGACTGGGAAAGTTGTGACGTTATTACGCGTGGCCTGGGTGCTAGATTTGACGAAGCCGAGCGGCGCGTCATTGATGCTAAGCATCACTTCCGGCGCATCGGTAGCGAAAGTGACATCGTAAGCCCCGGAGCCGGTAGACGTGTAGGACAAGTCGGTAATTTCTACAGGGGCGGCGAACTTTTGCTGAATATTAACATGCGCCGACATAGTGCTAGACTTTTCGCCATCGCTGACGCGGACCTGGATATAGCCGTCGAACACTTGGTCATATTGTTTCGTGACGGTGGCGCCGGTGGGCTGGGATTCAAAAACTCCGTCGCCGTCCAGATCCCATTCGTAGCTTAACTTTTTGCCGTTCTGACTATAAGATTCACTAGCATCAAAAGTCATCTCATCACCAATTAAGCCAGAATACTCACTCAGGCCAAGCTTGGCAACGGGACGATTCAAGACTTCAGCCGTTAAGCTCTGCATGATGGATTGGTTCGCGGAGGCATTTTCTTCGCTTAACTTCTTCAGGCCAAAGAACTTACCGTTGGTCTGGCTAGTAAGCTCGGCATAAGTATCGGCAAGCTGCTCCGGCGCGATGACGTAAATATTCACCGGGTCGATCGACAGGCTGCGCGCAATCACTTGCGGCAAATCTACATCCTGATAATCTTTGGCATGGTAACCGGCGTCAGTGACAACCACGATGCTCTTGGTAGCGCCCCACTGCCAATCGAGCTCGCCCATTGCGAGATAAGCGGCCGACAGCAAGGATTCGTTCACATCGCCACCATCCATGGCGAGATAAAGTGAGCTCCGCGAGATAAACTTTTCTTCATCGCAACCAAAATCACAAAACGCCCAGGACGAACGCTCGCTAAGGCTGTCTTTGTAGCCGTAAGCCGCCACTCGGCCACCGGCTCGAAAAACTTGCCGGGCCATGGCGCGCAATTCTTCGCGATAGGCTTTCCAAAGATTTTCCATGGAGCCGGTCGAGTCGAGCAAAAAGAGTACATCGTGCAGTGATTTAGCTTGTTGCTGCGGGAACTTGCTGGGAAAGGCAGATTTGAGCTTTTGGTAGATTTTGCTCGCGGCGTCGGCATAGAGCCCGTCCTCGACGTAGTGGCTATGGTCCTCAATGACGAACTTAGAGCTGCACAAGAAATCGCCTTTATTGCACCAAGTACCAATCTTGCCATAATATTCTCTCGAGCGGTACGGATTTTGACCGCCGAGCATCCCCTCGTAAGCCCAGCAATCTGGCACATAGGCGCGATACTCGGATAGTTTTTGACCGCGGCAGGCGTCTGGAGCTTTTTGTAGTAGCAAACCTTTGACATGCTCGCCTTCGGGGAGGAAGATTTTGGGATCGCCGAAGTTGGTAACGTAGATGATTTTGTCGGCCGGGAGCTTAGACAGAACGGTCGTCATGAGCATGGCGCCCTGTGAATAGCCGCCGAGGACGTATTTAGTGTTCTGGCACTGCGCGGAAGTTTTGCTGACATAGTCTAGAAGTTCTTGACGACCCTGCTCGACACTGGCGCCAAAGCGGAAAGCTTCGCCAGCCGAAAAGTAAGCGTCAATCATAGTAACGTAATCGTAAAACTCACCCGTAATCGCCACAGCTGGATATTGATGAGCCGAATGCGGATCGTCACCTAATTCACGAATCTTGTAGGTCAGCTGTTCACCAGCGAGCCGAGCTTCAATTTCCTTTTTCCATTCAGAATAACTTTTACCATTTAGCGGCTCGCCGGAGCCACGGGCAAAAATAAACTCTACATCGCTACAAGATGCCGCACTAACTGGTGGCACATTAGCGAAACCGCTGATTAAGTTAATGCAGAAAATTTGCGCTAAGATTAAGTATTTCCACTTGATTACTTTGCCAAAGTTGATAATAGATCTAAGTTTTGCTGACATGACAGCCTCCTCATGATTAAATTGTTTGGAGGCAGTATAGCAAAATTTTTTCCAAAATAACAAGCACTAGCACGAAATTTTTGACAAAAATATGTTTTTGTATCAAAAAAAGTGGTTTTTAGGCCACATTCTGAGGAGTTATAGCAAGCAATAGTGGAATGGAACTTAGCATAGACGAGTTGAAAGTAAGCAGTAGTGGAATTGTTCCGTAAATATTGGTAACTTACCAATCAATCTCGGCGAGGTCGTGCGCTCTTAGCCATTCGTTGGCTTTGCGAAAATGACCATTGCCAAAAAATCCGTTGTAGGCGGAAAGTGGCGAAGGGTGCGCTGATTCTAAAACTAGATGCTTACTAGTGTCAATGAGAGTTTTCTTGCTACGCGCATCACGCCCCCATAGGAGAAAGACGAGGTGCGGGCGCTGCTCGTTAAGATAGCGCACCGTAGCTTCGGTAAAAGTTTCCCAGCCTTTGCCACGATGCGAGCCGGCCTTGTGAGCTTCGACGGTCAAAACGTTATTAAGCAATAACACACCCTGCTCTTGCCAATGTTTGAGATTACCAGTGCACTCAGCGTGCGAACCAAATTCATCATCAATTTCTTTGTAAATATTGACGAGTGACGGCGGAATCGGCTGCGAATCGGGCACTGAAAAAGCCAGGCCATGAGCGGCGCCAGGTGTATGGTAAGGGTCCTGCCCGAGGACGACGACTTTGACTTCATTGAGGTCACTGCTAAAAGCGCGAAAAACTTGCGCTTTAGCTGGAAACACGTGAGTGTTCTCGTAAGCTGCGTGCAAGAATTTGCTCAGCTCGACGAAGTACGGCTTCTTAAACTCACTTTGGAGAAACGGTTTCCAGCTTTCGTGCATTTCTATTCCTCTTCTTCGACTTCTTGGGACTTTTCGGATTTAACTGACTTATCGGCAGGCTTCTCAGACTTTTCTGTTTCCTCGACTTTCTCGACTTTTTCGGTCTTCTCAATCTTCTCGGATTTTTCGGTTTCTTTAGCTTTCTTAGGTTCGGTAGTGTCTTCCTCGGTTACAACTTCGGCTTCTGCGATAGTTGTTTCGGGGGTGAGAGTTTTCTTGCGATTAGGCTTGATGCTCTGCATGAAGAGACCTAGGCCAAGGAGCAACGACAGCAGGCCAATGTACATCCCGACCCATGGAATCATAGCAAGCAGAGCCAGCACGGTGATACCGATTAGCATTTCTACGAAAGCATTGATTTTGCCATGGGCGAGTTTTTCGACAATAAGTTTGCCTAGCCACAAGCCACTGTAGCCCTGGGCGAGATAAACTATTATAATATAAGTGCCAAGTAGCAGCAAAGCGGCGGGTGCACCAACGATGGAAATTAGTAGGAAGATAATGATAATTGGCACGAAGAGTAGCACCATCATACCGATCAAAACGTCTTTGCCAAATTGCGTAACATTGAGCTCGCGAGCAACACGTTGCTTGACGGCTGGGAACATCGCCATAATCACGGCAAAGGCCACGAATAGCGCGGCAATGCTCAGAATCTTGCTAACTAGAATCTCCGTCGCAGTGACATCGTACTCAAGATTTTCGTATTTCTCCATCTCGGCATAAGTAAGTTTCTCGATGCCAGTAATATCAGCATCAGCGTTGATAACAAGTTTGCCGTCGACGTTAGCTTTGCCCTCGATGACTAGCCTATCAACATCGAGATTGAGGTCGCCTTTGACATTGATGCCGTTGATCACAACTTTGGCACCAGTTACCGAAAGGTCGCCCGGCATGTCGGCATCCACAACGATTTCGTTACCAGCGATAAAAGCATCGCGACCGACTTTGGCACCATCATGAATTTTGATGAGATTACCAGCTACGAACAAATCTTTTTCGGTTTTGCCGCGATAGTCGATTGCATTGCCAGCGATGAAACCATATTCGGACTGATTCTCGAGGCCAAGCTGATTGCCAGCGGCGAAAAGTAAGCCATCGGTAACATTGGGCTGGCTGGATTTGTCGCTACTGACTAAGTTGCCAGCGAGGAATAAGTTAGAGCCCATCCTAAGCTCGGCGGTATCGTCACTGACTTCGGTAACCGAAAAAGTGCCCTCGCCGCTAGTGGCCTGCGCTAGGCTCACACCGCCCAGCCCGAGCACCGCCATCAGCGCCGCAGCGATTAAAAGTTTATATCTTTTCATAAATTCTCCTTGCCGTCATCGGCTAATAGTTTATAACGCTTCGCAGAGTGGTGTATGCTGAGCACTTTCCAACTCACAATTCCAGCGATCACTAGGATCGCACCATAAATCACCGTATCAACTGTAAAGCCAAGTTTAGTGCCAAACATCAAACCAAGAATACTAACAATCACCAGAATCACCACGGCCAGCAAAATCCCGCGACAAGTACTGATGGTTCTTTCCTGCTCTACGCGTAGCATTAACCGCTGCGCCGACTCAGCATAGCGCCGAGTGGTACCCCAGAGGGATTTCATATATTCGAGAGCGGCTTCGAGGGCGGAATAGCGGTAGCCAGAAATAGCCAGGAACTCGGTGAGCTCTTGATCGTCTTTCATGCCAGCTTCACGGATGCTAACATAGGGTGCCATTTGCTCTAGCCTCCCTTCGATAAGCAACGCGGTTTTCTCATAACGATCAAGTTTGGTAATGGCGGCTAAAGTTTCGGCTTCACTCGCGCTAGTGTGTTTTTTCACGGCGTCAATTTTGCTCCAAATAGCACGGTGCAGATTAAGATAGCGGTGCAATTGCCCTTTGAACTCGCGGATGAAGACTTGCTCCTCGATGTAGCGCTCGATGTTGGACAAAGTAGCTTTCTTATTATTGATGAAATAATATTTATCGCCACGCAAAACATTATAATTCTTGCCGTCGAACTCGAAATACTTTTGACGCTCGGTCTTAGCCAAGAGCTCAGAAATATCCTCTGGCGAAGCATTATCGCAAACTACGAAGTAGGGATATATATTCTCGACACTGGCGAGCTCTTTGAACACTGGCGCACCTAAGCTAAACAAATAATTAATTGCGGGCGACAGGCGCTCTTCATAATAACCGCGCAAGCGCTCGATGTCAGCAAACATAGTCGGCTCACTGACTTGGTCACTGCTAATTGTCATCAAGCCATCTTCAAAAAGTTTGATGCGGATATGCTCCTCAGTGGTAAAGGCGACAAATTCTTCATTAGCCACGCCGTATTCGATACTTTCGATACGCAAATTGTCGCGCAGGCTAGCTAACTTAGCTTTGTCCAGCCCAACCTGCGAAGTGCCGTCGCGCAAAAAGTCGTAGATTTCTGAAAGCTGCAACATGGTTCGCTGAAACCAGCCGCCGATGTAGATACTCTTGATTTTCAAATTGCCTCCCTTGCGCGTTTCTCGGACGCGAGCAAAATTACCTCACTTGTTACTACCATCATAGCACAGTTTTGAGAAAACTTGGTGAAAATTGTTTTATTTAAAGTCCTGTTTCATAAATATACTTTTTCTCGGGCCGCTCCGGGGCGCTCGCCCAAGTCTTAGGCCCTTCGAAAAAGATATTTATGAAACAACTGCATTAATTGCGCGGAGTTGTGGAGCAGGGTTTCTATTTAATTACTTCAACTAACTTTTGGCGGCCGCGAGAGCCGGTTTTGATAGTGATGCAACTTTTGGCCACACCGAAATGTTTGGCTAGCAACTTAATCAGAGCTTGGTTGGCTTCGCCGTCGATGGGCTTCTCACGGATGTAAACTACCAGTTGCGACCCATCTTGCACAACTAATGGGCCTTTCTTAGAATTAGGTTTGACGACGACAGCGTAGATCATATATATTATATATTATAACTCAATGAGTAGAGTTGAGTAACTCAATTGCTTCTTGGCAATTAGCAAAAGTGGTCTGGCATTCCGCGCTAAATTGAGCTAACTCAGTAAATTGGCTAGCAATTCCCTGCATTAAGCCGTGCTGCAAACTGGTTTTTAGGAAATTCGGCACGAGTTGCAGCCCGGTAGATAGAGTCCGTTTAATGTCGTGGTAAGTGCGCGTCATATAATATTCGGCGACTTGTGCGGCGAGGAGATCTTTCGTACTGGCAAGATTGCCAGTGATGGCATTCATACCGAATAAGGCTAAGAAAGCCTTGGCAACTTTGAAGAGAAAACTAGGCACCGCAATATTATACTGAGTAAAAATGCCAATCATCTCGACAAAGAATTGCTCAACCGGAATAGTCTGAAGCTTCTCAATCTCCGCCAGCATTTCTGATTCTAGACCGCGCCAATCAAGTGTTTGATACTCCCCCTGATTTTTGAGAAGCGTGATTACACGGTCGACTCTGCCAGTATAGGCACTGAGAAAAAGCTGGCGCGTAAGCTCGGCCTCTTCGGGGCTAAACTCAAAAATTAAGCCCATATCTAGGAAGCCAATGTTGCCATCAGCTGTCAGAAAGATATTGCCACCATGAGGATCGCCATGAAAAACTACCGGCATCTGATGAAACAAAGCATAAAAAGACAAACGGACATAATCATTCTTGGCGGCGGCAATCTTTTGTTTGTTGGATTCGGTTAGGGTGAGCTGATTGATAGTGGGGCTCGAGATGAACTCCATCACGATAATGTTTTCCGTGCAATATTCCGGGAAAAGCCGGGGGAGGACAATCTTCGTGCGAACATCCGCAATCTTGCCATTGACACTATCGGCAAATTTCTGATAGCACGCGATGTTATGTTGCTCGTTCTCAAAGTCAATTTCTTGATAAATCCAGTCTAGATAACATTCGAGGGCACGGTCGCTGCCAAAAAGGTTGCGAAAACTAACTAGCTTACCAAAACGATGAATAAGCCGGCGAATTTGCCTAATATCACGCTCAATGCGGCGAGTGAGATCCTGCCGCTTAATCTTCAGAGCGACTATGGTGCCATCTTTGAGGACGGCGCGGTGCACTTGGGAAATCGAAGCGGAGCCAAGCGGGACTGGGTCGATAGTGCGGAACTTATCCCGAAAGTAAGCACCATATTCTTGCTGCAAAATTTCCTCAACCTTGCAAAATGGAATTGGCCGACAGTGATCACAAATCTGGAGTAACTTCTGGCGGTCGGATTCAGTAAAAACAGTACTAATATTCTGCATGGCGAGAATTTGCGCGACTTTGATATAAACTACTCCCATATGCTCAGCAAAATCATAAATCACTTGGCCAGTATTCTGGCGGAGCAAAAACTTCTTCAATAGCATCTGCAAACCATACCAATATAAACGCATCAGCCTCCTTTCTAGACTCAGTATAGCTGATGAAAGACTTTTTCGCAAACACAAGTATAATTATCGAGTATAATTAGATTATGCGTGATGAGTTGATCCAGAAATTGTTTGAACTGCAGGATGTGAAATATCGAGAGTTCCATAGCGGGCTATGTCCGGGGACGGATAGTATCATTGGCGTGCGGATTCCGCTACTGAGGAAACTGGCGAAAGAAATTGCTAAACAGGATTATCGACAATTCCTAGCAGAGGTGAGAAATGAATATTATGAAGAAACGATGCTAGAAGGTTTGGTGATCGCGACGGCGAAGATGCTGCTAGCCGAACGGCTAGAATTACTAAAAAGTTTCGTGCCGAAGATTGATAACTGGGCAGTATGTGACTGTGTCTGCGCAAGTTTTAGATTTAGGCCGGAAGATTTGCCAGAAGCGTGGCAATTTATCTTGCAATATCAAAAATCGGAGCGGGAGTTCGAGCTGAGATTCATGCTGATTATGATGCTGAATTATTTTGTAATGCTGGAATATCTCCGCCAAGTGCTGGAAGTTGTTGATGGAATTAAAAATACTGCATACTATGTAAAAATGGCGCAAGCGTGGCTAATTGCAGAAATTTTTATTAAGCACCGCGACGCGGGGCTAGAGTTTTTGCGAGAAAATCATTTGTCGGCTTGGGTGCAGAATAAGGCGATTCAGAAGATTCGTGAGTCGTATAGAGCGGCTCCTGCGGATAAACAGATGTTGCTAAAATATAAGAAATAATACTCTAATCATGTAGCAGGGTGTACTTTTCTAGTGAATCGTAAAAACTGGTTCGTAATGCTTTTAGTTCCTTGAAGTCATTGAGAACAGTAGTTTCCGTAAGTTCTGGTTCACTGAGCTCGGCGGCTTCGGCACTATTGCCATTGATAGCGATGAAAATAGCGGGCAAAACTAAACATTCGGCAATATGATAGAGTAAATGCAAGACGACGAGAACTCCGCCCAGTAAGCCAAGTTTGCCGGCACGGAATTTTTGACATTTTTCGGAAAAACCGCAGTGACAGTGGTGAGAGTGTTTCATGCCAGCATTATAGCACAGATGAGGATTTTTTACTACTCAGATAGAAATTCTTTCAGGTCAAAACCCTCGGTGTCGATATTCTCATGACCGAGGTCAAACTTCATCTGCGGATTCTGAGCGATGATGGTTTCGCGCGGGTAGCCCTCAATCTTAATATCATCAATCGTGAAGTCGAAAAAGTTAGTTTTCTCAGGATTCAACCAGACTTTTGGCTGGCATTGAACAGGCTGGCGGCTAATAAGTTCCTTAGCGAGGTCGATATGGCGGTCGTAAATCTGGACATTCTGCACGAACCACGAGAAGCGGCCTGGCTGATACCCTAAGTGGCGCGCCATCAAATAGAGAAATACCATGTACTGAACTTGGTTGATACAGCCCGCCGCCATGAAGTCGCTAGAGCGCTGATAAAGGCACATGTCGAGGTAGTCAATACCGTCCTTGCCGTGGCGGACATTCCAGGCGGTCTGGTAAGCACAAGGTTTGAGGCCATGGACTTCTTTGAAATCGTCAACTTGCCACATGTTGATGATGTGGCGGCGGCCATCAGGGTTACTCTTAATATCCTGAATTAAGTCGTGGACTAAATTATGCCGGCGGACGGTTTCGCCATAAACTACGCCGATAGTGCGATTGCCGATATCCCATTCGTCCCACCAAGTGATACCGTACTTTTCTTTGAGCAAGTCGAGATTATTGGACTGATCCTGATAAATCCAGAGTAACTCACCGATGGCAAACTTCACGGCAATGGGGCGCAAAGTAATCAGTGGGAACTCGCCCTTAGCGAGATCGTAAGTAGTCATGGCGTGGTTGACGCTCAAAGTATGCGCCGGGGCGCCATCGCCGTATTTGGAACTAGGCCATTTGTCCATACAACCTTCGTCGAGGATGCGCTGGATGATTTCTTTGGTGTATTGATCGCCCTTAGTGCCAGCAAAAGATTCGGGGGCTGGCTGGGTGGTAGCTACTGGCAATTCTGCCTGATGCTTCGCTTCATCATGTGTGACTTTAGCAACTCTTTTCTGAGATGCCCAGATAGGAATGATGCCGAAAAGTTTATTTTCTTGAATGGTAGTCGTTTCTGTTGTTTTTGCCATGGTTACCTCCACTTATAGCTACTGTACCTCGCCCACCATTTGTTCTCTTTTACCTAGTATAGCATAGAAAAGTACGATGAGTATTGTAGAATTTACAATTTGCAAAGTTAGTCGATACTCTCTAACTCATATTGGCGCGAACCCATACCTAAAGCCTCAGCGACTTCGAGAATGTAGGCGCCGTGCATAGATTCGACGCGCTCAACGAAGTGGTCGCGGCCAGGATCATTGGAATTATAAATCAAATCAAGACAGGCTTGGTCAAGCGCCACCGGGTCGAGCGAAGCAGCGATACCAATATCTCGCATACAGGGTGCTTCCGGCTCGGCTACGCAGTCGCAATCAACCGACAAATTATTGATAACATTAATATAAACAATCGGTTTATGATTTTCTTGCATATAATCGGCGACAGCTTTGGCAACTTCGGCCATAGAAGCGAGGAAGTCGTCTTGCGGCGGCAACATTTCGGCCATGTTTTCTGGCGTGTCAAAAGCGTGGAAAAACTTTTGCAAATCTTTGCTCTTGCCAGCAGTGTGAATGTAGACTTTGCCCACCGCCGAAGCGATGCCAATGGCTTGATTTTTCAGAGCGCCACCAAAACCGCCGGCAGGGTGGCCTTTGAAATGCGCGAGGTTAATCATGGAATCATAATTCGGAAAGTTCTGTCCGATAATATCAACCTTGAGATGCTGCCCGCCGCGCACCGGAATCTCAATCTCGCCGTCGGCATCCATAATGTCAACATCAGCAATCTCCGTAAAACCGTGCTCCTTGGCAGTTTGCAGATGCGTCTGCACGTCATTACGCGCGCCAAGATAAGCAGTATTGCATTCGATGATGGTGCCGTTGACTTTTTGGACTAGGTCTTTGATGAGCTCGGGCTTGAGATAATTGGGATTACCAGCTTCGCCGGTAGAAATTTTGATTGCAACTTTCCCTGGCAACTGAGTGTTTAACTTCTCAAAGATTTTCACTAAGCTGGCAGGAGTGATTGATTTAGTAAAATAGACTTTTGACATGATACCTCGCTTTCTATGTTATTTTTATTATAACAAATCTCCTGCTATAATGAAAATATGAAAGTTAGAGGTTTTGAAATTGCAAAAGGATGGGAAAATCGTGGCATTAACTTGCCGAGGAGAGCAACTAAGCATTCGGCAGGCTATGATATTGAGGTAGGCGAGGATACAATGGTGCCGGCTTTCCGGCCAGGCACGAAGCCAACCATGGTGCCGACGGGACTAAAGGCGTACTGTCAGCCGGATGAGTTCTACTCGGTGATTAATCGGAGCTCGGGAGCGGGCAGAGGCATTGTGCTGGCGAATGGGATTGGCATTATAGATGCGGACTATTATAATAACCCGGATAATGACGGGCATTTCCGGATTCTAGTGTTTAATGTTTCCAATCGAGATATGACTTTGAAAAAAGGTACCCGGATTGCGCAGGTGGTTTTTCAGAAGTATTTGACAACCGATGATGATAGGGCAAGCGAAGAGCGCAGGGGCGGAATCGGCTCAACGGATCAATAGTGACTATGCTTGGATTTTTGAGCTAGGTGTGCAATAATGGAGATAGGTTAGCGGAGGTAGATAATAATATACTTTTAGCTCTGGCTCATTAAAAATTAGGAGGTGAGGAAGCTTGGACAACTTTGCGTGCGTGATCGGTAGCGCACATATCCCGCGAGATGACGAGCAGTTCTTTTTGAGCCAAGCCCAGCATGAAGAAGCTTTCTTTGAAATGCTGCGGCAAAAGTTCAGGCAGTGCGACCAAGAAAAGCCCCTGGCGATTTTTGACATTGATGACGTGATGCATCTGCTAGAACATCGCATCGCCGACGATCTTGGCATCGACATCAATCGTTTCCTGTACACGTTTTCGGTGCGTGACAATCCCCGGCTGACCCCATCGGAGAAGAAAGCTATCATTGCGGCTTTTTCTAGTCCGAAATATTTTCGCGATATTGAGTTCCTGCCCGGCGTGGAGCGAATCATTGAGCCACAAGAATTTGGCGCTCTGGTGGGCGCTAATAGTAATGCCTTTTCTAAGGAAATCGGGGAGCTAAAGCGCGAACAACTGCTGGCGGCTGTGCCGGGCCTAAAGCCGGAGCAGATCCAGATTAACGTCATTCACTACGGCGAAACGCACCGCAAGGAGCTAGACCCACGCACAACGATTCTGCATGACGACAGCCCGTTCAATGTGGCAATGTCACCGGCACTGCTAAACTCGATGCCCAGCTGGATGTCTTGGACGCATTCCCGTGACGCGCTGCAACAGATGGCCGACAAGCTGGTGACCTGGCATGACAGCCTCAATAGCATGATCGACTTTACCTGTGCGGCCGTTCAGGCGATGAGAAAGTGAGGTAAAATGAAATGTCGTTTGCCACCATTAGCAACAACCCGCTGGACCGCATCGACCCAGCAATGTACGATGCCCTGAGGTGTCGGTATGGGCAGATGGGCAAGATTGTCTTTGACCTGGACGATGTGGCGCACGGCCTAAACGAAAAAGTCACGCAGCATCTCGGCATCAAGTATGAGGATATTGTCGAGTTCTATTTCAACGAGAATCCCCGACTGTCCGCCGAGCTCAAGGAAGCGATGAATCAATGTTACCGCAATCCGAAGTTCTTCCGGAATATCCAGTTCTATCCTGGTTTTGAACGAATCATGGAGCTCGAGCAGAAGTACCCCGCCAAGGTATGGGCGAACTCTAACTCGTTCGGCGAGGATGTACGGCACGAGAAGATTTGTAGCCTGCAACACAGTGTGCCGGCGCTGCCGCCCGAGCAGATGCGCTTGGGGCTAGTAGGCGCAGCTACCACCAGAAAGAAAAAGTTTGATGATGATACTTTGATCTTGGTGGATGATAGCCCGTACAACATTGCACTATCGCCGGCCAAGCTCAACATCCTGCCGATTCAACCCTGGAACCAAACCGAGAAAGCGCTAGCCACCATGAGCGGCAAGCCGATTGCGTTTGTGCCGCGGGGAGATTTTAACGCAATCTATCAAGTGATTGATGCGTTCTTCGTTGGCCTCCTATCTGCCTATAGTATGGATTATGCCTATTCGACATGAAAGTATCTCGCCTTGGCCAACGCATTTATCAGATCCCTATCTGCCACTTAACCATTTGTACCTTAAAGCCCTCCTGCGGGAGGGCTTTTTTATGACCTGCGTTTTGGTTTCTGCCGGGATTTTTTGGCAGCATGGGGCTTTTGGGATTTGGAGTGATGCTTGACCACATCCTGAGTGCGGGGTCTGGATGGCTGCGGAGCCTTTTTGGGCTTGGGCGGATGGCTCGGCGAGGCTGGAGATTTGGAGTTAGCTTTGGCTCTGGTATCCGTTTTCGTTTCGGTGTCTATCTCTGTTTCGTCTTCAGTTTCGTCGTCTTCCAGGATGACGATTTTGGCGATTTCGACCCTAGGTGACCCGACGGTTTCTGTTTCTAGGTCTGGTTCTATATCTGGCTCGGACTGCTCGGCCGGCTCGGATGCGCGATCTGCAGGTGCGGTTTGCTTGGAAAGTTCCGCCTGAATCGCTTCGGTTAATACTTCGCCGAGATCATTGATAGCTTGTTTATCAGCAGAGCTGAGCTCGGTCGGCTTTTCGGAGTCTGTATCTTTTTCTAAATCGTCTTGGCTAGATGAAGTATTTTCCAGCTCCGTCTCGGACACAATAGTTTCTGCGGCGGTAATTTCAATCTCGGGCTCAGAAGATTGGGGCTGAGGCTTCTGCTTCTCTGGCTCGGCAGGAATCTCGTTGCCATCTTCATCGACATCAACAACTTTGAGATGTGGCAGCACGACATGTCGAGCTAATTTGCCGCTCATGGTAAAATCTAACATATATAATATATAGCCAAAAATCAGCAGGAGTACCACCGTAGCGACCATATAATGAATAGCTGGCCAAACTCCAAACTGGCGCAGATCGAACATTTCTAATGGATACAAGAATTTGGTGGCTTCCGGTAGCATTTCGGCAGTAAAAATCATCGTTGCGACATAGAGAGCCGGCAGAGCTAGGCCGTAGAACGGCATCATGACCTTCCAGCGGCCTTTTTCGACGAAAAGTAACCAATCGAGCAACGCTAAAACCGGCAAGACTAAGCTGATTGACCAAACCGCCCAAGAGTCTAAACTCGGCAAATAAAACTGGTAGAGGGATGAAGCGAGCGCCACGCCGCCCATTAAGAAAAAGGCGATAATAATGATACCGTCTAATACTGGACACAGGCTTTTGCCGGAGAATTTCTTATTATTTAAAGCTAAAACTAACGCTGAGCTGAGGAAATAAATTGCGGCGATGAAAAGCACCCAAGTCGGGAAGAGCCGGAGAGCAGCCATGCCGAATTGACTAAGCAAGTACCATTCCAAAATTAAGGCAAAGGCACCGATGAAGGTTTTGCAAAGGGCGGCGAGAGGTTTGTTGCGAATATACATAACTATATTATACAGTATTCTGGGGAAAAGTTAATGGTTTTTATGATTTTCGCGATAAGAATTGATGGCGGCGGCTAGAGCTTCGTGGCCCAAAACCGAGCAGTGAAACTTATGCTGCGGCAGGCCGCCTAAGTATTCGGCGATTTCGGCAGGACCGATTTTAAGGGCGGCGTCAAGAGTTTTGCCTTTGGCTAACTCGGACAGGGCGGAAGTCGAGGCGATGGCGCTGGCGCAACCGTAAGTTTTCCATTTGATGTCGGTGATTTTATCGTCTTGAACGCGGATGAACATTTTCATCTGGTCGCCACAGACAGGATTGCCGACGACGCCCTCGGCGTCATGGGGATATTTGGACTCATCACCCATGAGGAAGTTGCGCGGATTTAGAAAATGCTCTTTGACAATGTCGGAATAGACCCAAGTTTGTTCCATTTAATCTTCTCCTAGTTTAATAGTGCTAATTCCCTGCAGGCGCGTGATGATGGACGGCAAAGCCTGCATCACTGCGTCGATGTCCGCCTGAGTAGTGTCAAGCCCGAGCGAAAACCGGATGCTGCTGTGCGCTACCTCGGCATCGTGCTTGGTGGCCATGAGGACGAAGCTCGGCTCAAGGTCGCCGGCGGCACAGGCCGAGCCGGTGGAGATTTCGATGCCGGCAGCGTCGAGGTAGAGCTGGATAGATTCGCCCTCGGCGGCACGGAAGCTGGCATTCAAAATGTTAGGCAGGCAGCCTTCTGCTGGACTATTGATGCTACTATATGGGATTTCGGCGAGGATTCTTTGCCTTAATTCGTCGCGAAGAGGCTTGATATTCGTGGCGTAAGTTTGGAAAGTCCGGTGAGCGTAAGCGTATTTGGCGGCTTCACCGAAACCAGCAATCCCGAAAACATTACTTGTGCCGGCACGGAGTTTATGTTCTTGATGGCCACCATATATCAACGGTGTCAATGGCGCGCCTTTCCTGACATAAATTATACCGACGCCGAGCGGGCCGCCAATCTTGTGGGCGGAACAAGTGAGATAGTCCACAGCTAAATCTTTGACGTCGATAGGAATCTTGCCGAGGGCCTGCGTAGCATCGGTATGGAAATAGCTATGATAAGCATGAGCGCGCTCGGCAAGGTCTTTAATTGGCTCAAGAGTGCCAAGCTCGTTGTTTGCCATCATGATGGAAACCAGGTCTGTGTTTGAAGGGACTTGCTCTGGATGGACTCTGCCATATGCGTCAACCGCGAGGGCCGTGAGCTGGCCAGCACGAGCCTGAGCAGCGGCGAGGACGGATGGATGCTCGATGCTACTCACAATAATGCGCTTACCAGCAAAAGTGTTGATAACGGTGTTATTCCCCTCACTGCCACCAGAGGTAAAAATAATCTCCTCGGGCTCAGCGTTGATGAGCCGGGCGACGTTTGCTCTAGCTTCCTCGATTAAGCGCGCCGAGGACTGCCCGGCACTATGTAGGCTAGAAGCGTTGCCGAGCTCTAAGTCTAGCAGCTGATGGAGTTTCTGCTTTACCGAGGCGAGCATAGGAGTGGTGGCAGCGTGGTCAAGATAGATCATGATAATCTCGCTGGTTTAGTCGGTTTTGCGATTCT
Source organism: uncultured Candidatus Saccharibacteria bacterium (assembly GCA_964443595.1). Classification (GTDB taxonomy): domain Bacteria; phylum Patescibacteriota; class Saccharimonadia; order Saccharimonadales; family Saccharimonadaceae; genus Nanosyncoccus. The sequence continues at coordinate 2,652 of CAYUDH010000012.1, read as the reverse complement.
TGCTGTTTTTGTGGAGGTGTTGCTTGGTGGCTAGGCTTCCTAGTGTATTCGACGATTTCGTAACTAATATGGTCTTGCTGACCAGCTTTAATAACTCTACGCAAGAACTTACTTTGATCGAACTCTGGGAAATAAGCGTCGGCGGATTGCGATGATTGGACCTCGGTGAGAAAAAGTTTTTCCGCTTGGTCGAGATACATTTGATACAGGCTAGCGCCACCAATGATGAACTTAGGGGTTTTTACAGAATCTAGGTATTGGTCGAGCGCAGCTTGGTTGTGATAAGTCTGCGCACTGGGCACGTCTTGATGTGAGAGGACGATGTTTTTGCGGTTTGGCAAAGGTTTATTGCCGATGGACTCAAAGGTCTTGCGCCCCATCACGACCGTATGACTGGTGGTAGTTTCGCGAAAAAACTTCATATCCTCGGGAATCTTCCAGAGCAAATGACCGTCCTGACCGAGGCCGCGGTCTTTGCTGATACAGGCGATGATGAATAGGTTGTGCATGTTATCTTAATTATACTCGGGGTGGAGGTGAAAAGCAATGCAGGAACGAGATAGTGAAAAATATATAAGAAGGTGCTACATGGTTTCTGGCTGAATGCGATGGTTGGATTAACGCGCGTGAGGCGATTCCGTATTTTCTCGGTCCGGTAAGCCTCTGCTTATTGCAAGGAGGTTGCATTAGGCTGTGAAGATGCTCGCGCAATGCGCACCCGGCTTAGCCTGGAGAAGACCTCGAAAATAGGAATCGCTGAGCTTGGCTGAGGTTTCGGGCATTTCCTAGTATCTAGCTTTCGTACCTGTCGCCTCTAGGTGGGCGAGGCCTCATCTAAAGAATCGTCCTCGCCCAGCCTGATTAATGTTCACGAGGCGCCAGATAGAAAGCTAGATATGGCTAGTTTGCGATACAGCGAACGTTCTGTCCAGGATGCATATCCCTATACCCGATCGTTGGATTAGTGCTGCTGAAGTAATTACTCATAATGAAATAGGCGGACTTATTTGGGTATGTATTTGCAGTCGTGGACGACCAATAACTGCCACCATCTGAAGCGCCCCTTAACCTTGCGCCACTAATGCTTCCTGAGCGCGTAAAGTAGAAAGGAGCGGTCCGTGGGGTTGCGTAACTCTCCGGTAGTGCTTCGAGTTCTGCCTTAGTGGGAAGGTGCCACTGCGGAGGACAGATACCTTGGGCTGGCTCAGAAGCATCGGTATTGTTGTTCATTGCCGCCTTCCAAGAATAGAAGTTGCCTTGAGAGTTATGGTTACCCTCGACATAGGAGCCTATGGCATATCTTGCGACATCATCATCACCTTCCGGCCAGCCAGAACAGGCTTCTCCTCCGTTGAGTTTACATTGTTCAGCTCCGCCGCCGTCGTAGGCTAGATTTTGGGTCATCCAACAACTACCGTTAGCCAGCCTAGTTACATAATATTTCTTGTGGTCACGAGCATCTTCAAGAATAGCTTCATCGCCCTCCTTAGCGTTGGCGCAAATACTAGAAGTCATTGTCTGCATAGTGGTAATACCATTAAACATTTGCCTCCACACCGCATATAATGTCTTTGTCGGAGCAGACTTTTGGACTGTGATGGTGGTGCTTGGCTGGTAGGAGGCAGAAGGGTCTGTGCTGTTATTGCCCCAACCAAGGAACGTATAGCCCGTACGCGTAGGCTTAGTACTAGAAATAGTAAAAGTATGTGAAGTGGTAACACTGGTTTCTTGGTAGGTGTCTGGTGCTGGAATGTTAGTAACATTATCGCCATTGCCATCATAAGTTAGGGTATAAGTAGCTGGGTTAAAAGCGCTACCCACTACGGATAAAAGGAAGTTACCAATATAGTGGTCGGCTGGAGAATCGGTACCGATTTTAGCAGCAAAAGCTAATAGGTAAGTAGTATTCTCATTAGCTACACCAGTGAGAGTTTTATTAGCAATCGGTTTTTCTGTACCGTAAGCTGGCATAGAACTATAAGTTAAGCCTTCGGCAATAGTCTTTGGATTAAGGGCGGTATTTGGGTTTTCTTGGTAGCTATAGCCCCAAGTATTATTAGCAAAGTTAGCTGGGGATACATTCTCTCCTACGCCTTTGATAGTAGCCATAGCATTGTCTTTACCTCGTAGTTCTGTACCGGAACCATTCATAGCAGAAAGCCGTAGAGTAAAACCAGTTTGTTTATTAGCATTAACAGTAAAAGTATTAGTAATGTAGGCTACTTCACCGGCAGTGACTTCTTCAGTAAGGGTAGGTGTGCCATTGAAGGATAGTGAGATAGAAGAATCAGCTAGAGGCATTACTTCAGCATCTGCATTATTACCGTTGCTATTGCTAGTATTATTACTGCTCTCATCAGCATAAACTTGATTAACATCTGGGTTAAGTGCTACTACACCACCAATCAGGAGAGCCAAAGCGCAAGCACTAGGTACGACATAGTTTAATCTAGAACCCCATCGATAGAAATAAGTACTTTTACTATGAAGCTTGTTATTCTTTTTGGTAAGATGGGAATTCTTACCAAGTGTAAAAGTTGATGTTGTTCTAGTTTCATCTTTTTGAGTAGGAGAATAATTATTTGTATTCTGCCTACCAAAAAGAGTATGTTTAGACCTGTGACGCATGTTGGCCCTCCTTTTGGTTTAGTA
>CAYUDH010000011.1:8966-23334 GCA_964443595.1 uncultured Candidatus Saccharibacteria bacterium | reverse complement strand
GTAACTCTAACTGCCGTAGCAATGTAGGCCCTCAAGCTAAGCGATTCCTAGAATAGTCGCATCTAGCTTTCTACCTGTCGCCTCGTGAACATTAATCAGGCTGGGCGAGGACGATTCTTTAGATGAGGCCTCGCCCACCCAGAGGCGACAGGTACGAAAGCTAGATACTAGGGAATGATTAAAACCTCAAAATCTTACCGGACCGAGAAAATACGGAATCGCTTCGCTTATCTAATCTGATCATTTATCTTAGCTAAGCCAGCAAGTATCCTGCCGCAAATGAGAATCAATTTCTGGGTGGGGTTAGAAATTAACTCTCATTCCTACCGCGGGCGGCAGGGTTCTGGCAAGAAGTAGTTCAGAAACACACTTAACTTATCTATGCAAAAATACATAATCAAGTTGTTGTATTCCACCTAATCGTGTGCTATAATTAGGCTAAGGAAAGTATTTTTTTGGAAATCTCTATCTTTTATGGATAGAGAATTTCCATTCCACACTCATTTTTCCAATTTTGAATCCGATAATGAACTCCATAGAAACATGAACTCTCCTTTCTACCTGCCGGCTCTAGGAATTAAGGTGCAACTTCTTGCCATGCTCACAGTGTAGCACAAAATAAAGTAAAGCGCCAAGCACTAGCACGATGTTTTTAGCGATTTTATATTACATGACACCCAGCCTTCCAAACCCACCCTCCCCATGGTATAATATCACTATCGAAAGGAGGTATAATCATGAATGGTCGGACGTTATCTAGTATTTATGATGCAATCTCCGACTTACCTCCCGTGCCACACCATATCTCCTCTAACCTAAAGCACTCGCTCCGCCCCTACCAGCAAACTGCCATCCGCCGCTGGCTACATTATATGAATGTCGACACCAAGACTAAAACTCTCCCCGTTGAGCTTTTGTTTAATATGGCCACCGGCTCTGGTAAAACTCTCATCATGGCCGCCCTTATTCTTGATTTATACCAGCGCGGCTACCGCAACTTTATCTATTTTGTCAATAGCACTAACATCATCGAGAAAACTCGTGACAACTTCACTAATCCCCATAGCCAGAAATATCTTTTCGCTGATCATATTATAATAGATAATCGTCATGTCCCGATTCGCAACGTAACGAGTTTTGCTAGTAGTAACCCGGACGCCATCAATATTATTTTTACTACCATCCAGCAGCTCCACCTCGACCTGAACAATCCCAGCGAGAATCGTCCATCCTATACTGAGCTCGAAGATTTACAAGTGGCTTTGATTGGTGACGAAGCGCATCATAATAATACCAAGACTCTTATGTCCAAAACCGACCGGGTGGGCAACGCCAACTGGGAGTCCACCGTCAACACCATTATGCACACAGCGAAAGATCCGATTTTGCTGGAGTTTACCGCCACGATCGACCTCGACGACGCTGGTATTTATCATAAGTATAAAGACCGCATTATTTATAAATACGACCTCAAAAAGTTTCGCGAGGATGGCTATAGTAAAGACGTCATGATCTACCAAGTTGATGCCGACCTCAAGCGCCGTATGCTCCAGGCAATTATTATTTCCCAATACCGCAAAAAAGTCGCTTTGCGCCACGGTATTTTCCTGAAGCCAGTCGTGCTTTTCAAATCTAACAAAATCTCCGACAATCAAGCTAACTTCCAGCTCTTCCAGACGCTCATTAGAACTCTTAATGCTCAAACTTTACAAACCGAGCGTGAGCAGGCTGCTAGTATCCTCCGAGAAGCCTTTGACGGTATGAAGCTAGACCTAGCAGACTTAGCTGCAGAGCTGAAGAACGACTTCATGCCCGAACGCTTGATGATTATTGATGGCCATACTATTACGCCAGGCAAGCAACTTCAGCTTAACTCACTCGAGGATGCTAATAACGAAATCCGTGCTATTTTCGCCGTCGACATGCTTAACGAAGGCTGGGATGTGCTCAACCTCTTCGACATTGTGCGCCTCTATGATACGCGCGATGCCAAGAACAATAAACCCGGCAAGACTACCATTCGCGAAGCTCAGCTGATTGGTCGCGGCGCGCGCTATTTTCCGTTTGTTACCGACGATGAAAGCCAAAAGTACCTCCGCAAATATGATGACAATGAGAGCGAAGAACTCCGCCTGATCGAGCAGCTCCATTATCATTCCACCGAGAATCCGCATTATATCCAAGAGCTCCGCCAGGCCCTGATTACTTCTGGCATCGTCCCGGCGAATTTCGTCGAGTGGACACTTCATCTCAAGCCTAGTTTCAAGCAGAGCCACATTTACTGCGACGGCGTCATTTACCTAAACCAGCGCCAATCGGTCACGGAAGCTCAGTTCCACCAAACGGGTGAGCCTGAGCTACCAAATATTCTAGAGGTTCACCTACCGACCAATCTTGGCAAAATCACTTCCGCTTTTGCCGAAAATCCAACCGAAGACTCTTCTGCCAATAAAACTACCATCAAATTTGTTTATGGTAATGTCATTCCGCGCCACATCACGCGCCATGCTATGTCGCTAAACCGTGCTTTCCGGTTTGCTAACTTATCTAAAAAGCTCGCTCATCTACCTAGCGCGGAGTATTTTATGGACCGAATGAGCAAAATCTACGTCATCGCTACAGGCATTAACCTTAGCCGCGATACACTTACTCCCGCAGAGCAGCTTTTTATCGCCCGGGAAGCCTTGCGCAGTATAGAAAACAAAATTGCTGTGAGTGATGCGACTTTCATTGGCGCCACCGAGTTCACGCCGCATCGAATTTCTGATTTATTTACAGGCGTTCGGCGTAAATATCTCATCAATCAAGGCCCAGCCAGCGATCCGGAATTTGGCCGGCCACAATCGCAGACAAAAAATGCAGAGTATCGCCTTAATCTTAAGTCCAAAGATTGGTATATCTATGACGAGAATTACAGTACTAGCGCCGACAAAACTTTTATCGTTATATTTAATCAGATTTTCAATGACCTCGCAGCGGTTTGGCGTGATATTTATCTCCTGCCCAGTGTCAACGCCGTCACTCTATATACTTTTGATGATGGTCGCGTTTTTACGCCCGATTATTTATTACTCGCCAAAGACAAGCCAATCGGCCGTCATAATTGGCAAATTTTCGTCAAGCTATCAAATAACTCAGAGCCTTGGCAGTCGGATTTCTTAGCCCAGATTGCCACGCGCAGTCATGTAGAAACTGCCGACGGCTCTCATGTTCATCTTGCTGGCCTAACTTTTCCCGCTGAGCCGCAGGGGTACGCCACCTTCATTAGTACGCTTAAAACTTTAGCCAAAGGAAATTATTAAAATGCCAAATCTCGCCAACCAACTCACCCAAGTTCTCATGTCGGAGCCTACCTTTGTCGTAGCAGGGAACCTGAATAAAAATTACATCGCTGCGCTCGCCCGCCAGTATGACCAAAAGTTGCTCACGCTTTTGCTGAGCCAGCCGGAACTTGCTCACTTTTTCTTTACCACGGTTGGCGATGTCAAAGTTTTCAAGAAAGATATTTTCCTCCAATTCCTTGCGCAAAAGTCTTTCCTACCGGATTCTTACACCGCTTTCCGCACCAAAATCGGCCTTGCTACTCACGATGACGATTTTATTTCCGAAAGTTCTCAAGTCGTGCTGAACTGGCCGTATAAAGATTGCTTGCTCGAAGGTGGTCAGGATAAAGATGATCAGAAGCGTAGCGAAATCTTTTTTAACGAAGTTCTAGCTCCCGACCAAATCACTACTCTGCTCGATGCCAAAGTTTTTACCAACTGGAAACGCTACGACCAATCCGGTGAGCACGACCTCGACCAGCTCAAGCCAAATGATAACCTCATTATCAAAGGGAATAACCTCATTGTTTTGCACTCACTGAAGAAACGTTTTGCTGGCCAAGTTAAACTTATCTACATCGACCCGCCCTATTATTTTACCACGCCCCGGCCCGAAGACACTTTCAAATATAATTCCAATTTCAAACTTTCTACTTGGCTGACTTTTATGAAAAACCGCCTCGAAGTAGCGCGAGATTTGCTGGCGCCGGATGGTGCGATTTTCGTCCAGGTCAATGACGACAGCGTGGCTGCGTTGCGGTTACTGATGCAAGAGATTTTTTGCCAAGATCGGAATAACTTCATCAACCAAATTACCGTCAAGACCAAATCTCCCTCTGGCTTCGCCTCGGTCAATCCCGGCCTTTTCGAAACCGCCGAGTATATCCTCGCCTTTGCCAAGCACAAGCCCGCCTGGAGCTATCATCCGCAATATGTCCGCGCCGAGTTCGACCCAAACTACAAATGGTACGTCGAGAACAAAACTGATGATTATACTAATTGGCGCATTGTCGACCTTTTTGAGTATGTCGCGCAGGCTAATAATTATACTTCCAAAGCCGACGCCATCCAACAACTCGGCGAGCAAGCTTTTCTAGACACCGTTTCTGACTTTGCTGCCAAGCACGCTGATAGCGTCTTCCAGTCCACTGCCATCGGCGCCAAGGCTGGCCGCGAAGTCATCCAGGCTCGCGATCGGTCTAAGCATCACAAAGGTCAAGTCTTCCGCGTCGCGCGCCATCAGCATTACGATATCTATATTCTGGACGGCCGCGAAATGGCTTTTTACGCCAAAAAAGTCCGCCGGCTCGACGGGGAATTAGTCCCTACCGTCCAGCTCACCAATATTTGGACCGACGTTCCATATGAAGGCATTGCGCGCGAGGGCGAAGTCACGCTGAGAGGTGGCAAGAAACCAGAAAAGTTGCTCCGCCGCATCATCGAGATGTCTACTAATCCCGGTGACATCGTTCTGGATTATCACCTCGGCTCTGGTACTACCGCTGCCGTCGCGCATAAGCTAGGACGCCGATACATCGGCATTGAGCAATTATATTATGGCGAGGACGATAGTGTGACGCGCCTGCAAAACGTTATCCACGGCGACACAACCGGCATTTCTAAATCCGTCCATTGGCGGGGCGGCGGCTCGTTTGTCTATTGCAATGTCAAGAACGACGCTAATACTTTTCGCGAACGCGTCCGTACTGCCAATGCTAAACAACTTGCCGAACTTTTGTCTGAAGTCTTAAGTTCATCTTTTCTGTCCTACCGTGTCGACCCGCACAAAGTTTCTTTGCCTGAGTTTACTAAACTACCCCTCGCCGAGCAAAAACGCATCCTCGCCGAGCTCGTCGATCAGAATACACTTTATCTTAATTACTCCGAAATCGACGACCAAACTTACCACGTTTCCCCCGCCGATAAAAAACACAATGCGGAGTTTTACGGAAAATAGTTAAAAGTCCTAAGCCTATACCACCAGAATCCGTTCGCTTGAAATAATCCGCAACTTCATATATACTATATAGCATAAACGTGGAGGAACATCATGAATGCAACTGCGCATCAAAACCCTGAGCTTGCTATACTGCCCCTTGCAGATTTTGCAGAAAAGTTTACTGAAGGCGATGCTGAGGCCTACCTGATAATTAATCAGCATATGGATGAGTATCAGTGCATGTTTGGCTTTGTAAAAATGCCAGAAGATTTTGCTGCCGTGCAAAAACTCTTCCAAAAAATCGAAGCCAAAGCTCGTGCCCTAGGCTACAAACAAATCATCGGGCCGCTTAACTATACTACCTGGCTCAGCTATCGTTGGGCGATTGACCACCCCGAGCTAAAAATCTATCCCGACTGCGATAACCCATCCTACTACGTGGACTTTATTCAGCGACTCGGCTATCATAAGTTGTATACTTATCGCAGCGCTACTATATTGATTGATAATGCTCTCTACGAGCTGGGCCAGAAAACTTATCAGCAGAAGTTGCAGGAGGGCTTTGAGTTTAAACTTATCTCCGGTCAACCAACCACTGACGACATCAAAGCGATTTATGATATTTCAACCGCGGCCTTCGCTGGCGGCCCACTTTATTCCGAGTTACCATATCAGTATTTCGAGCAAATTTACTTACAGTGGATGCAGCGAGTTGAACCGATTGCTTATGTCGCTTATAAAGATGGTAGAGCTGTCGGTTTTGTTATGGGCTATATGAACCCCTACTCGCCGGATTTTGTTTCTAAGACTAGCGCCGTTCTACCAGAATATCAGCACCAAGGTATCTATGCCGCGTTAGTCTACTTGGGGTGTGAATATCTTAAGAAACTTAGCCTCGACAAAATGATTTTTCACTACCAATGCGAGCAGCGCGCTACTTTTCAAAGATTTCCCGTTGATCAAGAATCTAGAGAGAAGCATTACGCTATTTTCGTAAAGGATTTAAACTAATGCCCCAACGCAAATCTCAAACCTGCAGCCGCTGCCTCAACGACCAGACTGTGCGCAATGTCAATTTTGATGCCGATGGCGTCTGTAATTTCTGCCATCAGTATGACCAAATCGCTCCACAATTGAACGATTACGATACTCTATCAAAACTATTCCGCGAGCGTGTCGATGCCGTCAAGGGTAAGCACGCCTACGACGTTGCCGTAGGGATTTCCGGTGGCAAAGATGGCATTTTTGTCTTGTACCAGCTCATTCATCAGTATCATCTCAAAGTCTGTACCTTTACTCTAGATAATGGTTTTTTCTCGCCAGATGCACGCCGGAATGTTAATCGCATCATGCAAGGGTTCCAGGTAGAGCACGAATATATTGAATTCGACCGCGAATTTTTGGCGGATATTTACCATTATTCTATGACACACTTCTTAACTCCGTGCGTCGCCTGCTCGTATCTTGGTTATGTCGCAATGATCAACTACGCCATGCGGCGTGATGCTGGCTTTTGCATCCATGGTCGCAGCCCCGAGCAAATGCTACGTTGCTATGGCAATGATGTCTTTACTAATTTTGTCAATCTCGGCTTGAAGAGCATTAATGATATTAATATTGACGCTGAATATTGCAAGATTCTCGATGATGTCGCGCAAAAGCTCAATCCCAAAATTGCCCAGCAAGTTAGAACGATGCTTTATCGTGACGCAGAGAGCGCTAAGCTGCGCGAGTTTGTGCCATATTTTCTTTATCACCCATATGATGAAGCGAAAATTATTGATTTCTTGCAATCCCATACTCAGTGGCGCCCTCCCACCGACTATAATCATTACGATTGCAAAGTGCATAATGCCGCCAAATACATTTATCAAACTGCCGAAGGTCGCCCGCATCGCCTACCAGAAACTAGCGTACGCGTTCGCCGTGGCGAAATCAGCCAAAAAGAAGGTCAAGACATCCTGCAACAAGAAATTATTGACAAGCCGCAGGCCGAGCTAGACTATTTATGCCACTTCGCCCGAGTTAATCAAACTCTTTTGCTCCTGAAAGCCAAAACTTATCATTGGATCAATCAACACCATGCCTAAAAAATCTACGCCAGCCACCATCATTACTATCGCACGTTACCTTGCGCAGCGTTGGTATTATATTTTAATGGCAACAGCAGTCTGGCTGGGATTACTTTTGCTCGGAGCATCTTGTTATCTCGCTCTCCCTAGCATGATTTGCTTGGCCTACTTCGCGCGTACTTGCGACGATTATTTTGACTTCAAAAAAGACCGCGGGAAACGCTTATCAAAAAACCTTCTGCTAGAAACCAGCCTGGGCCTAGCCTGCATTTTTCTCATTTTAGAGGTTCTCCAGTACCGTGTTTTTGGTTTGTTTAGTATTATTCCGTTAGCTTACGTCTGGTTCATGAATCGGTATCGCATCCTCAAGCTTTTTGTCCTACCGGTTGTATTTAGCTATTTTTCGCTGATAGCCGGGATGAGCTTTATCGAAGCCTGGCCGATTATACTGTGTAGTTTAGTTCTCAATATTATTTTAGTAGTTTGCAAACCGGAGAAAGCCCATGCCTAAAACTTTAATTTATCGCGACTACACCAAACCTATTTCTATTCAACAAATCGGCGGCAAAGCCTATAACTTGCGGCATTTATCTAAACATAACTTTTCGGTGCCCAAATGGTTTTGCCTAACTACTGAATTCTTTCGCGAATTTATGGGTGAGCAAATTGCTGATTATGAGAAACTACTTCAAAACTACACCGCAGCTAATCGACAAAAAATTATAAATCTCATCCAAGAGCGAGAGTTTTCCTCGCAGTTGCAAAACTTAGTCAATGCACAACTATCTGGTTTTTCTAAGCTTGCCGTACGCTCCAGCGCTACGGACGAAGACGGCACTAACTATTCCTTTGCCGGCATGATGGATTCATTTTTGAATATTGCTCCAACAGACGTCTTCACTTATATTAAGAAATGCTATATCTCAACTTTTTCTTCGCGTGCTATGACTTATCGTGTGCAGCATGACTTAATTTCACCGCAGCTGGCTCCGGCTGTGATTATTATGGAAATGATTCCGGCTGACGTTGCAGGAGTTATCTTCACTACTAATCCGCGCACTAATAACCCAGACGAGGTTCTGATTAGCGCCGTCAAGGGCCTGGGCGAGAAACTGGTGAGCGGCGAGCAAGATAGCCAAGATTACATCATCAACCTATCCGACGGGATTAGTAGCCAACCGGGGCAAACTTTACTTAGCCCAACCATGCTAATCAAATTAGCTAAGTTAGCTCGCGCCGTCGAGAGTTCTTACCCGGTGCGCCGCGCACAGGATTTAGAATATACTATCCTAGGCGACCATATCTACCTTTTGCAAGCTCGACCCATCGCCACCTACGCCCATATCGACAAAAACCTTCCTCGCACTATTCTCGACAATTCCAATATTATCGAAAGTTATTCCGGAGTCACCACGCCACTTACTTTTAGCTTTGCCGCAGAAGTTTATAGTAAGATTTATCATCAAACTTTACATAACTTTGGCATTGCGCAGTCCGCTATTGACCAGATTGATGACGCCCTGAACCACATGCTGTACTTTTATCAAAACAAGATTTACTACAATCTTGGCAATTGGTACAAAATGACCGCGCTCTATCCCGGCTACAATAAAAACAAAAAATATATGGAAAACATGATGGGTGTCAAAGTTTCACTCCACGAGTCAACCTTGCAGCAACGCACCAAGACTGTCAAAATTTACGCTCGTTTCTTGCATAAGATGCTACACATGAAGCGTGATAGCAAAAAGTTTCTCGAGAAGTTTCGGCAAGTCACTGCGCCTTTGCGCGGACAAGATTTCGCTGGGAAGTCTAATGTCGAGTTGTTGCAAATTTATAATCAGCTTGAACGCGAGATTCTGGATGATTTCACTACTCCGATTGCCAATGACATGGGCGCCATGGTCTTTTATGGCTTATTGACTGATAAAATCCGTCGGTCTAAGCTTCCGAATGGCGACGGTCTAATCAGTCAGATCCTTAGCCGGCAGGGCAGAGTAGAGAGCCTCAAACCAACTACAGAATTACTAAAAATCGTACACACGATTAAGCAAGACGATCAGCTATATCGGCTATTCCAAACCGCCAGCACTGCCGAGCTTACGCGTCAGCTCAAGCAAAACACTTTGCCAGTTTTTCAACAACTCAATCATTACCTTACGCAATACGGTGCACGCAGTATGGAAGAGCTCAAACTAGAAACTGTTACCATGGCGCAAGATCCGAGCTTCCTATTCCAGACGATTAAACAATACTTAGATAACAATATAGCATACGCGCCCCAGCCAAGTTCGGATTACGCCGCAGCCACTCAGCAACTTTTGCACCAGTATCACTTTATTAATAAACTTTATACTAAAAAGCTCCTCGACATCACCAAATATTTCGTTCGCAACCGTGAGTTGCTCCGCCTGCAGCGCACTTATATCTATGATATTGCTCGCGCAATTTTTACTCGCTTAGGATATAACTTTGCCGCCGAGGGAATTATTAAAAATTATCGCGACATTTTCTTCTTGGAGAAATCCGAAATTTTCCAACTCGCCCAGACTTCCATCACCAAAATCAACCCAAAGCACTGGCAAAAGCTCATCTCTACGCGTCAAGCTGAGTATGAGCAAAACCAGACTAAGCCAACTTACGAGCGCATGTATTTTTACGGCGCAGTTACCGCAGAGAACATGTTACCAATCTTTAGCACGCAGGAAGTTCAGTCAGACGATCGCATTCTCCGTGGCGTTGCTGGTGGTGGTGAACCGCAAGTGGGTATCGTGCAATATATTACTGATCCTAACCAAGCTTTGCGCCCAGGAGCCATTTTGATGGCTAAGCGTACTGATCCTGGCTGGGCGGTTTTATTTCCGCTTGCTCAGGCAATCATCACTGAGCGCGGCAGTATACTCTCGCACTCAGCAGTTGTCGCTCGCGAGATGGGCAAGACTTTAGTCGTAGGAGTGCGCGGATTAACCGACAAGATTCACGATGGTGACAAAGTTAAAGTTGATGGTATTAACGGTACTGTGGAGGTATTGGATGAATAAATTATACGAAGATTACGAAAAATTTCCTATTCGCTATGCTAACTGTTGGGAAGACAGCGAGAATCTTTTGCACACTGCGCCAGAACATGCGCGGATACTCTCAATTTGTAGTGGCGGTGATAATACGCTAGCCTTACTACTCAAGCATCCGCAAGAAATTCTCGCTTTTGACACTAATATCTACCAAATCTATTTAGCGCAGCTCAAAATTTGCGCTATTCAGCATTTGGACTATGCCGAAGTTTTAATTCTACTTGGCATTAATTCTGGTGATGCGTATGATATATTTCAAAAGCTCAAGGGTAAACTACCGCCAGCAGCCTTTCAGTTTTTCTCGGAACATCCCGACTTTTTTCGCCAGGGAATTATCAATATTGGTAAATTCGAGCACTATTTCCAGCTTTTTGCTAAATATATTTGCCCGCTGTTCGCGAGCAAGAAAACTCTGCGCGAATTCGCCAGTCAAAATCATCTCGCCAAGCAGAAGAAACTCTATCTCCATAGAATCAACAACCGTAGACTGAATACACTTTTCAATATCTTTTTCGGATTCAAAGCCATGGGTAAACTTGGTCGTGATAAAAACTACTATAACCATATCTCGGATAGTGACAAGCAAAGCAATGCGCGAGATATTAAGCGGCGTTTTGACCACGGAGTCACGCACATCATTAACCAAACTAACCCTTATCTCAATTATATTCTGCTCAATCGTTTTAATGAAAAATGTTTACCGGATTACTTAAAGCCAGAAAACTACAATATCATTAAACAAAACTTATCAAAAATTAAATTCTTGCACGGATCCTTGTTAGATGTGAAAACCAAATATAATTATTTTAACCTTTCCGATATTTTTGAATATATGAGCCCAGCCGATTATACCAAAAACTTGCAGCATCTATCTACTATTGCGGATAAAAATGCTATTGTTATTTATTATAATATGCAGAGCTCGCACTACATTGACGCGCAGCAGCCTGAGTTTCAGCGGCTCACATCCGAATCTGCCGAAGGTTTCCAGAAAAATCGTGCCTACTTTTACCGTGACTTTTTAGTTTATCGAAAGGTAACTGATGAGTAAAATTGTCACTGCTTTTCATCAAGTTTGCCAACAGTACCCAGACTTACCAGCTTTTTATTATTTAGAAAATCAGCAAGTGGCATGCCGAACCTTTCGTCAAGTTGAGCAAGATGTGCAGCTGGCTACTCGGATTTTGCAAAAATCTCAAGTGCATTCAGGTGATCGGTTGTTAGCCTTTGCTAGCCCGGATTATCACCTAGTTATATTCATCCTCGCTGCTTTCCAGATTGGTGCCACGGTGATGTACGTCGACATCTTTGCCCGGCAGGATACGTTTGCCCGCTTATTTCAGCAATATTGCCCGCAGTATCTGCTCGTTTCAAAGCGCACTAAACTTCTGAAATATCTCTTCCCAGTCATTCGTCAGCTCAAGCAAACTATTAATGTCGACCATTTATGCGAAGCCTCACTAATGCAGCCTATTACTCTGCCAGGCATCCCTGATTGCCAAGCCGCACTTCTTACCACTACCACTGGCTCCACTGGCCTGCCCAAAATTGTCGTCCGCACTCACGCTGACCTCTTGGCACAGCTAGAGCTTATCCGGTGGAACATCCAGCCCTGTGAGGCTCATCCGACCGTCCTCACTACGTCATATATTTATGTCTTTGCCAACTTATTGCAAGGTTTCACTACGGTCTTGCCCAGCCTGAACTTGCGCCGTTCCAGCCCATCGCTTAATCGCAAGCTCCAGTATTTTCGAGATCTGCCTATCAATATGATTATTACCTCACCTGATTTTTGCCTAAAAACCGATAACATTTATCCACATCTAGAGCATTTGTATTTTGGTGGCGCCATTCTTAACCCCATCGAAGCCGAGCAAATCTATCAAAAATTCCATCCTGCTAAAATTACTTATATCTACGGCTGCACTGAATGTAATTTAATTAGTACTAATTCGCTTGAACGTTATATTGCTGTTTTACAAACTCATGGCGTTAGTAATCTCGGCCGAGCCGTCCGCGGCGTTCAGGTTCAAATCGGCCCGCACGACGAAATTTGCGTTCAGAGCACCGCCCGCACTGATCATTATCTTGACCAAGACCAGAAAAAGCCATCGGCCTATCATGATACCTCGGATCGTGGTTATTTACAAGATGGCGAGCTCATCTATCTGGGCAAAGCTAATAGTGTACTGCACACGCCATCTGGAATCATTTATAGCTCGCAAGTTGAGCAAACTTTAGCTTTGCGTTTTCACCTTTCTAAATGTGCCATTCTCGAACATCAGCAAAAATACTATCTTTTTATCGAAAGCCAATCCAAAATTAACCCCGCCGCAATCAATAACTTTTTGCAAGCAGAATATCAAACCAACGCTACCATTAGAAAAATCAAAAAGATACCTTGCGATGTCAAACATCATACTAAAATTAATTATCAAAAATTACGACAGAGGCTCAAATGAATTATTTTCTTCCAGAAATTTTAGAAACCGCCGCAGCGAAATTTGGCGACGCTAACTATATCTACGAGAAGCAAAACGGCGCCTTTGTACCGCGTAGCTTTCACCAATTTCGCCATGACGTCAAAGCCGTCGCCAGCACTTTGCAAGCCACTCATCGGCCAGATGATATTATCGTCATCTGCGGTGAGAACTCATATAATTATATGGTCGCAGACGCCGCCATTATGGGCTTTGTCGGGATTTCGGCAGTGCTTTCTAAAGAATGGAATGAATATGACCTTACGAACGCTCTAGCTCTATTGCAGCCCAAAACCTTCCTATATGGTGCAACTAAAGCCGAGCTGGTAGTGAAATTGCGCGAAAAATTCCCCCAAATTAATTTCGTTCCGTTGGCGGGAATTTTGCCTTGCCAAACGCAGTCGCTAGATCTGCAACGTATGACCGTAGGTACTCCCTGCAAAATCATTTTTACCTCCGGCACCACAAGCCTGCCCAAAGCCGTCATGCTGGCCCAACGCAACATGTTCGCCTGTTACGATGATTTAGTGCGGCGCGCGCCTATGACGCATCAAGATCGTGATTATCTATTCCTGCCCCTTAGCCATACTTACGCCGGCATCTGGAACTTCCTTATCTCATTAATTAATGGCATGAAGATTTATCTCTGCAGTGACACCAAGCAAATTTTCGCTGAGCTCGCTGTGGTGCAGCCCACTGTATTCTGCGCAGTCCCGCTCATTTATGAACGCCTCTATACGATTTGCCAAACTACGGGGCAGGATCCGCGAGAGCTGCTAGGCGGCAAAATTAAGTATTTATTCTGCGGAGGTGCTTATTTCCAGCCGGAAATCCGCAAATTCCTCAAGTCGCATGGGCTCAACTTACTAGAAGCTTATGGTTTAACGGAAACTAGCTCTATGATTAGCGTCGAATACTCTAATCCGAGCGACTTTACCTCTTCTGGAGTTCTGATGGAATCGCTCACAGCAAAAGTTGATCAGCCTAACGTCGATGGCATTGGCGAGCTGCTTATTAAGGGGGCAAACATCTTCCAGGCGTATTACAAGAATCCCGACGCTACTCACGCCGCGAAAACTCCAGACGGGTACTTTCGCACTGGTGATTTGGCAAAAATTGCCCAACTCCAGCCCGACGGCACCGACGGCGAAATTTGCCATCAGGCTGGCCATGGCGCCAAGTACAAAATCTATCTGCAGGGTCGCAAGAAGCGTGTAATCCTTTTCTCTAACGGTGAGAATATCTATCCCGAGGATATTGAAAAACTTTTTGTCGACGAGAATATCACTAAAGTAAAAGTTTTCCAGAAAAATCAACAAATTTTCGCGCAAATTTTTGTCAAAATTTCATGCGACGGACAAAATTATGTCGATGCGGTGAATCGTCAATTACCCAAATTCTCTCGTATTCGAGCTTTCGAGGTGATTGTTGACTCTTTCGACACTCGCCTAAAATAGCAGTTCTGGCTATTTCTCCAAAA
>CAYUDH010000011.1:0-8866 GCA_964443595.1 uncultured Candidatus Saccharibacteria bacterium | reverse complement strand
TATGATATAATAGCACCATGGATAATCAACTCAAAACTCTACGCAACATTTTTAACGAAAAGATTTTTCGGATTCCGGACTATCAGCGCGGATATGCCTGGACCGAAGTACAGCTGGCGGAATTTTGGGAAGATTTAGTCAACTTACCTAGTGGCATGGATCACTACACTGGTATGATTTCGCTACAAAAACTCGGCCCAGATGTCACTCGGTCCTGGGAAAATGTTCAATGGAAACTCGATCAAGGATACAGCGGCTACCATGTCGTAGATGGCCAGCAGCGCTTAACCACATTCGTGATTATAATTCAGGTGCTAGCCGAGTTCATGGAGCAGCACAGCGAGCCACAATCGGGCCAGATTTTCATCAATAGCGAGTCGACTTCTGTCATTCGCAAGCAGTTCCTATGGGATGTGGACGAAAGTTCCGCGGCGAAGTTACATACTTATATCTTTGGTTACGAAAAAGACAACCCAAGTTACGAGTTTTTCAAAACCCGGATCCTAGATGCCGAAAAATCCGTCGACGTCGAAGAAACTTTCTACACTTTAAACCTAGAGAACGCCAAGAAGTTTTTCGAGCAGCGTTTACAAGAAATCTATGATAAATATGGTGACGATGACGCCGCCCATGCCAAGGCTCTAACGGATATTCAGGAAATCTACCGCAAGCTCACGCAAAATATGAAGTTCAATCAATACATTATTGAAAATGATTTTGATGTTTTTGTCACCTTTGAAACCATGAACAACCGCGGCAAGCGGCTGACTACTTTGGAGCTACTCAAGAATCGCTTAATCTATCTATCGACGCTATTCTCAGCTGATGAAGCTTCCAAACAAGAGCTACGCCGAGAAATCAACAAGACTTGGCAAACGATTTACGGTTACCTAGGCAAGAACAAAAATAGTCCGATGAGTGATGATGGGTTCTTGCGTGAGCACTGTGTGGTATATTTTGGCTATGGCAAAAAGCAGCGTAAATTCGACGAATTCTTGCTCAAAGATTATTTTACCCAAAAGCGCGTCCTCAATTACACGGTCAAAGTTCAGGAAGATATTCAATTGATTGCTGATGACTTGGATAGCGAGGCTGATGTGGACATTGAAGAAGATGCTTCGCTCAGCTCACAGACGGAAGACACTCTAACTCTCGAAGATACGCTTGCCTACGTGCGTAGCTTGCGAGAAATGAGTAAATACTGGTATGATTTGTATTTCCCGGAACAGTCGCAGTTGCCTGACGAGCTGAAAATTTGGCTCAGCAGATTGTTGCGTTGCCAATCAGCGAACTTCCGTCCGCTCATCTTTGCTCTGCTCTCTCGCAGCGACATTCCGACCGAAGAAAAAGTCTATTGTCTAAAACTGATTGAGGAATTTATTTTCTTCTATTTCTCGCTCGACGGCTATAGCACTAATTATCAGCGCACAGTATATTTTAACTTTGCTCACGACTTATTCACGGGCAAGGTTTCACTTGCAAAAATTATTGAACGGCTACGCAATATTGCCTGCTTGGAAGAGCATGATGGTAAAAGAATTCTCAAGACCAACGAAGTTCTGAACCGAATCACGCGCTTATTTAACTACGACGGGTATTATTCTTGGCCAGCAATTCGCTATTTTCTGTTTGAGTACGAGCAATGGCTGAAGGGCATGTCGCCAGATACCGGACGCGAGTTTCAATACAATGTCTTCATGGCTAAAGAGAAAAATGACCACAAGATGTCTATTGAGCACGTTTTCCCGCAAACTCCAGATAAGTCTGATTCTTCTGCGGATGCCTGGGTAAAAGTTTTCCAAGAATATACAGCTGCGCAGCAAAAAGCCCTCAATGGTAGCCTGGGGAATTTGGTGCTTTTATCTCTGCCTGAGAATATCAGCTTGCAGAATGATAGATTCGCACAGAAATGCGAGGCGCGCTATCAGAATGGTTCAGTCAGCGAATATCAAGTTTGTTTTGACGAGAAGGGTCACCGACGCGAGATTTGGAATGCCGAAGCTATTCTTGACCGTGGCCTCAAGATGCTGCGGTTCATGGCGGAGCGGTGGAACTTTGAGTTTCATCATGATTACGACAAAATAAGGTTGCTAAAATTAGATTTCCTGCGCGAAAAGCCCGAGGACTATATAGAATAGACCAACAAAGAAAAAGCGCGGCTAGCCCAACAAGCTGCCTGGCTCAACCATGAATATCTAGCCAACCATCGGCAAGCAAACTAACGACCCCTATTTC
Source organism: uncultured Candidatus Saccharibacteria bacterium (assembly GCA_964443595.1). Classification (GTDB taxonomy): domain Bacteria; phylum Patescibacteriota; class Saccharimonadia; order Saccharimonadales; family Saccharimonadaceae; genus Nanosyncoccus. The sequence continues at coordinate 6,631 of CAYUDH010000011.1, read as the reverse complement.
TCCAAAAACTCCACGATTCGCCGTGACGTTTCGTGGGGTTTTTCGTAATTATGCAAATGCCCCGTCTGTGCCAAAAAATCGCACTCACACTCAAATATTTTGTCAGGCAAATCATTCAGCTGCTGAGCGGCTTTGCGTGTGGCCTTTAGCGGAACTAGATGGTCATGCTCTCCTGCGAGCAGTAGTAATTGGAAATGCTGATTGGACGACTTAACTTTGCTGAGTTTATCCACGACCGTATCCTTCACCGAGAATTTCGTCGCCTCCTGGATGTAATAATTACTCGGGCGCCGGTCGTGGCTACACTGATTCACTTCTGCTAGAATCTCCCGGAAAACTTTCCGCCCCCGTGGCACAATCAGAAACTGCGTGGTAATCCAATCGGTTATTTTCGGCGGCAGATATGACGACAACCCGGAAGCTTTCGAAATCAAAGCATTTGGCTGCCGCGAAATTGGCGATAATAATACCACTTTTTCATTCACCAGCTCCGGATAATGCTGCAAAATACTACCCGCCACCAATGTCCCCATCGAATGACCAATTAGTACTGGCCGTACAATCTGATTCTTTGCAAAATATTCCCGAAAATACTCCGCGTAGCGCCGATTTAGATCGACTTCATCGGATGCTCGCTCAGCCCACTTTTCTTCACTACCGACAAACGGCGGCACCGCCGGCACAAATACTTCATACCCCGCTTGCCGCAAATCTGTCGCCACCTCATCTAGGCCCAACGGCGCCCCAAACAGCCCGTGTAACAAAACTAGCTGAGGCTTCTTTTTCATAACTTACGTAATATTAAATTCACTATTCTAAAACTTGGTGCCCGCGACTGGACTTGAACCAGCACGCCTTGCGGCATATGCTCCTAAGGCATACGTGTATACCAATTTCACCACACGGGCATAATCTATACTATTATAATAGCACATCTTTTCAAAAAGTGAAGAAGCAAGTGGTCTTTTTGGTTTAAAAGAGGGCGCTAAGACATTCCAAACGGTTTTCCACAATTTTTAACAGGGTACTACCTCAGTTTTACAATAGGTCAAAAATACAATGCTAATGTTGTTGACACGCTATATATAGTGTCATAAAATACTTATAAGACACTAAATATAGTGTCACACAACACAAGTTAATCAATTAAGTTAATATAAATCATCAAAAATAAACAATAATATAATAGGAGGTATATTTTTTATGTTCAAAAAGATTGTCAAGCGCGACGGTAGCATCGTAAACTTCGAGCCAGAAAAGATCACCGAAGCCATCGCTAAGGCCGGCTTGGTAACCGAAGAGTTTAAGCACGATCGTGCCAAACAGCTCACCGAAAAAGTCCTCCGTCGGGCCGAAGAAACTATCAAGCAGCGCACCCCGAACGTCGAGCAAATCCAAGATATCGTCGAGCAGATTTTGATGGAATCGGCCTTTAAGCGCACCGCCAAGGAATACATCACCTTCCGCCAAGAGCGCAACCGCATCCGCGAAGCTAAGAGCAACCTCATGGGCATCTACAAAACCATCGCCGTAGCCGACGCTTCCGAAGATTCCGATGTCAAGCGCGGCAATGCCAACGTCGACGGCAACTCCGCCATGGGTAAGATGCTCCAGTTCGGCGCCGAGGGCTCCAAAATTTTCGCTAAGACCGTCCTCATGAAACCCGAATTCGCTGCCGCTCATGATAATGGCGACATCCATATCCACGACCTCGATTTTTACGCTACCGGCACCCTGACTTGCTGCCAGACCGACCCTTTGCAGCTCTTTGCCGATGGCGGTTTTAATACCGGCCACGGCCATCTCCGCACTCCTAATTCCATCGGTAGCTACGCTGCACTTGCCGCCATCATCCTCCAGGCCAATCAAAACGAGCAGCACGGTGGCCAGTCCATCCCAAATTTCGACTATGCCATGGCTCCCGGCGTCAACAAGAGCTATCGCAAAGCCCTGAAAAACAACCTCCAGAAATACAATGATTTCACCGGCAATGACCTCAAAGTCGAGATTGACGATAACGTCGAATATGGCAAAGACACTGATAAATTGCTCGAAGCTGGCGTGCCCGAGAGTGTAATCAAGGACTCCAACGAGGACGTCGAGAAGCAGACTTTCCAAGCTATGGAGGGCTTCATCCACAATCTCAATACCATGCACTCCCGCGCTGGCGCTCAGGTGCCATTCACTTCCATCAACTTCGGTACCGATACCACCGAAGCTGGCCGCTTAGTCAGCCGGGCCCTGCTCGATGCCACTGACGCCGGCCTCGGTCATGGCGAAACCCCGATCTTCCCAATCTCCATCTTCAAGGTCAAAGAAGGCATCAATTACAACCCTAGCGACAAAAACTACGATCTCTTCAAACGCAGCATGGAAGTTTCCGCTAAGCGCCTCTTCCCGAACTTCGTCTTTATCGACGCTCCGTTTAACCTCGAAGGCTACAAGCCCGGCGACTACCGCACCGAAATCGCCACCATGGGCTGCCGCACTCGCGTCTACAGCAGCATCTTCCCAGAGTCGGACCACATCACGACCGGCCGCGGCAACTGTAGCTTTACCACCGTCAACCTTGTCCGCCTCGGTATTAAGCACGGCATCTGCCTCGGCGAGCGCAAAGAGGCCGACTGGTCTGGCTTCTACCGTGAGCTGGATGAGAAAATGGATCTCGTCGCCGATGAGCTCCTCGAGCGCTTTGAGTTCCAGGCCAATCAGCACGTCCGCAACTTCCCATTCCTGATGGGTCAGGGCAACTGGTTTGGCAGCGAGAAGCTTGGGCCTAACGACACCTTGCGCGACGTCATCAAGCATGGCACGCTCAGTATCGGCTTTATCGGCCTAGCTGAATGTCTGGTCGCCATGACCGGCAAGCACCACGGCGAAGACGAAGAATCTCGCGAGCTTGGCCTCGACATTATCACGCACATGCGCGAGCGCTGCGATGCCTATGCTAAGAAATACAAGCAAAACTTCTCTCTGCTCGCCACTCCCGCCGAGGGCATCGCCGGCCGCTTCACTCGCATTGACCGCAAAGAATACGGCAAAATCCCTGGCGTCACCGACCGCGATTACTACACCAATAGCTTCCACGTCCCTGTCTACTACCCGATTTCCGCCTTCGACAAAATCGAGATTGAGGCCCCTTATCACGCCCTCTGTAATGCTGGCCACATCACCTACATCGAGCTCGACGGCGACCCCACTCAGAACATCGAAGCTTTCGAGGCCGTCATCCGCAAGATGAAAGAATGCGGCATCGGCTACGGCTCTGTCAACCACCCGGTCGATCGCGACCCTGTCTGCGGTTTCTCTGGCATCATCAAGGGCAATCGTTGCCCCGCCTGCGGCCGCCTAGAGAGCGAAGGTGATGTACCGTTTGAGCGCTTGCGCCGCATTACGGGCTACCTCGTCGGCAGCTTAGAGCGCTGGAACGATGGCAAAAAAGCCGAAGAGCACGACCGTGTCAAGCACAATGTCACACTCGTCGGTCACGACGCCAAGACCTGCGCCTGCGAAGCTACTCACGATTGCAGCTGCAGCGTCGAGGGTCAGATGTGCGAATGTAGCGACGGCGACTCTTGCGGCTGCGAGCGCGACCATGGCGAAGTCGCGCACAACCTGAACGGCGTCTACACCCCAGAGGAAAAAGCCGCCCGCGAAGCCGCCAAGCTCAGTCAAGAATCCATGACTGGCAAGATGTAGAATCTTGGTATATAATAACAGTAAGTGGATTAGGTCGGGGCTTACTCCCGACCTAATTTCAAATGTAACAGGGATAGAATATGCAAAAAGAACCCAAAACCCGGGAGTCCACTCCCGACCTCGACCCCATGAGCTTTCCTCAGCCACCGGCTGGGCAAATCCGCCTCTCTGGTCCGCTCGAGCACGATAATATCGTCAACGGCTATGGCCTCCGCGCCGTCCTCTGGACCCAAGGCTGCCCTAACCATTGCCCCGGCTGCCAAAATCCCGAAACTTGGGACTTCGCTGGTGGTATGTTGGTGGGCATTGACGAAATCAAGCAGCGCCTGCGTGAGTTCAAGGGCCAGACCGGGATTACCTTTTGCGGCGGCGAGCCGTTCGTCCAGCCTACGGCTTGCAAAGAAATCGCCGACTGGTGTCGCTCCGAGCTCGGCTGGAATGTTTGGTCGTTTTCCGGCTTTACCTACGAAAAAATCCTCGAGATGGGTGGGGAAGCGGCAGAGTTTCTGAAGAGCCTGGACGCTTTGATTGACGGTCCCTTCATCCTGGCCGAGCGCGACCTCACCCTGAAGTTCCGTGGCTCCCGCAATCAGCGGTTGCTGCACCTAGAGCTTGGTACGGGAAAGATTTTGAAGGTAGAATAAGTCAAACGTTTTGGTCTTGTTCCATAATTCTATGCGGCTCGGGTAATTGCTTCAAAAAAAGTATATGCAAAATCCGCGCGTCGTGATACAATAAAATTGCAACCAATCGTAACGGGCAGAACGTCAACGTTTTGCTCTGTTCGCAGAATAAATGGCGTCATGAACGTCTAATGCGAACAAGTCCTATTTTTAGGGCTGTTACGATTAGGTTGCGCGTTCACGGCGCCATTTTTGTTTAGACCTGGTAGCATCGTGGACAATAAGTATATACAACAACCAAAAGGAGGAGCCAAATGCGTCACAGGCTTAAACATCATCTTTTTGATAGGGAAAAATCCTGTCAAAAAGCTAGAATACCATCAACTTTTACAACCAGTAAGAATCCTCATCTTACCAAACACAAGCTTCATAGTAAAAGTACTTATTTCTACCGATGGGGTTCTAGAATAAACTATGTCGTTCCTAGTATGTGTGCTTTGGCTCTCCTCTTTGGTGGAATCATTGCAATTAGTCCGTTGTTGCATGATAATCCAGTCTACGCCGATACCGATAGCGGCGGCTGGACAGATGATAATACGGATACCACTCCTAAAATCAGCCTAGACATCGCACCTAATACTACTGATAGCACTAATGGTAATGTTACAATCGGTGAGCCAGCTTACTTTAGTAACACTATTACTGTAGGCGGTAGTAACATTACCAACTATTCATTAACTCTTAATACTACTAACAGTACTAATGGTGATTTAGTTGGAGAAAGTAATGCCTATGCTACCGTTGGTAAAGTAGGCAGTAATACTTCTCCTACCGCCTTTCCAGATAATACTTGGGGCTATGCTATTAGCACGGTTAATACAAATCCTGATAAAGCTTCTTTAAGCTACAATCCCGTACCCGGTACTGAGAGTAATAACTCAGCCTTTCTAGATTACCAAAAGAATCTATCCGGCGCAGTTAATAATACTTATAAGTTAGTCTTTGCCGCCAAACTCGGTAACACTATGCCTAGTGACCACTACCAAGCCAATGTTTACCTTTCTGCTGTAGCTAGTGCCACAGAAACGGTAGAAAACTGGTTCCTTAATGCTGGTATTACTACTATGCAACAAATGAACAGTACTATCTGCAAAAGTGCCCCCGAGAACGCCACCAGCCAGCTCCGCGATGAGCGTGATGGAAAGCTCTACTGGGTCACCAAGCTCAAGGACAACAACTGCTGGATGACCCAAAACTTGGATTATGACGGTGGAGGAACGCCCATGCCAATAGAAAACTGGACAGCAGAAAACGTGACTTCTACAACTGCCGCTTACTACGATCCAGGAACATATTATTATAATGGACCATCAGGCAACCATCTTCAAGGGTCTGCATGTACAGAAGAGGGAACCACCGGTGTCACTAGTACTTTATCGAGCTGTACTGATTTTTCAACAACAGGATTAGATAGCCATTACATTGTAGGGAACTACTACTCTTGGCCGGCAGCCATCAATAACGTCTGCCCTAATGGCTGGATACTTCCACCATCTAAATCGCCCTATGACAAATCCTTTCAAAAACTGCTAAACGCCTACGGCATCCAATACAACACTGACGCCAGCGTCCTTTCCCAGGCTCCACTCCATTTAGTATATTCCGGAAAATTAATATCTAGCCAAATAATGATAGCCGGAAGCTCCGGTTGGTACTGGTCTTCTACGCCATATGAAACTAATACCTCTTATCGTTTTCAGTTTTCATCCAGAGCTTACCCCGATGACACTAGCAGCAGTAACTATGTTAATCGCGACGAAGGACTCTCCGTCCGCTGCGTCGCGGAATAACCATATCTAGCTTTCTATCTGGCGCCTCGTGAACATTAATCAGGCTGGGCGAGGACGATTCTTTAGATGAGGCCTCGCCCACCTAGAGGCGACAGGTGTGAAAGCTAGATATCAAAACAACTCTCGAAACTTCAAGCCCCTACCAGTATAATCATAAAACTTGTTCACAATAAGCAGAGGTGTATCGCCCCAAGAAAAACGTATTCATGCGGTGTTATTTCTTATTTCGCCACAAAAAGTATATGCAAAATCCGCGCGTCGTGATACAATAAAATTGCAACCAATCGTATACATAATTGTGGTATCCACAGTTTAAATGGCGTCATGAACGTCTAATGTGGATACCTCCTCCGTAAGGAGTCGTATACGATTAGGTTGCGCGTTCACGGCGCCATTTTTGTAATAAAAGGCGCAATATAATAATATATTGTTGTATTGTGCTATTTTTGTTGCATTGAG
>CAYUDH010000010.1:0-23428 GCA_964443595.1 uncultured Candidatus Saccharibacteria bacterium | reverse complement strand
TTTCCTCGTGGAGCCGCGACCGAGATTTGAACTCGGGACCCCTTCCTTACCATGGAAGTGCTCTACCACTGAGCTATCGCGGCACCTACAATCAGTATAGCACATTCTCTGGCTCTTGTGAATACAATAAACGCCATTTTTAGGACTATCTAGGGGGATTTTAGGCCCTTCTCACCTCCACATATTCACCTGGCTCCAGGCCACTCAGCTGATACGGGCCAAACTGCGTACGGTGTAGACGCTCCACCTGATAGCCGAGCGCTGCAAAAGTCCGGCGAATCTGGCGATTGCGGCCTTCGTGCAGCGTGACCAGCCATTTTTTACCGTCATCAGATAGCTTGGTCAAGCCCATCTTTGACACGCCATCGCCAATTTCAATCCCAAAGTCCGCAATCTCTTGCTGATGTAACGGCGCCAAGGGCTGATCTAGTGTTACATTATAGAGCTTAGTTTTATTAAATTTCGGGTGAGTCATCTGGAAGGCAAAATCCCCGTCATTGGTTAGCAAAATCAAGCCTGACGAATCTTTATCTAGGCGCCCCACTGTTTTGAGAGCCTGATATTTTGGCGGCAAAATCTCGTAAATCGTCGGCGTGTCGCCCTGGCGTTTGCGCGAGCAGACGTAGCCAGTAGGCTTATTTAACCCCAGATAGATATAGTGCACATCGTGCTGAACCGGCTGACCATTGCAAACCACTTCGTCGTTGTCACTAATCCGCGCCCCTAGCAACGCTACTAGGCCATTCACCCGTACTTTATTCGCAGCAATCAGATTATCCGCCTCACGACGAGAAATACCGAGTTGTTCGGCGAGAAATTTATTGAGGCGCAAAGGTTTATCCATAGTATAATTATAACAGATTCTAGCTTATTTGCAACTAAAATCCTGAGTTCTGTATTGGATTTACCGGCGGCTGCACTGGTGACTCGGGCGGAATTGTTACACTAGCCGCGCCAGGCTGACCTGGCAAAGTTGTACCGGCTGGTATACCTGACGGAACCGTTGCATTTGGTTGCACGGTCGTCGTCACGGGTGCACTAGGCTGCGCCGGCGTTGCTACGTCCAGCTGACTCGGCGGAACTACATTTGGCATACCCGGCTGCGCGCTAGGCTGGATAGGTGCAGCCACAGTGCTAGACATGCTCACCTGCCCTGGTGCCGGATTAATCACTCCAGCCGGGCTACGGTCACCCAGCACTTCATGTACTACGTTCACTACGTCCTCAATCCCCACTTGCGATTTCACTAGGTAACGGTCGGCCCCTAGTCGCTCGCCGCGTTCGCGCTGATCTTCCGAAGACAGCGCCGTCATCATAATTACCTTAATATTTTGCGTTTCTGGCGTGGAACGCAAGATGTCCAGCATATCAAAACCAGAAATTTTTGGCATCATTACATCAGAAATAATCAAATCCGGGCGCTCTCGCACGGCCACCGCTAGGGCGTCCTCGCCATCATGCGCCGAGATTACAGCGTAGCCCTCGGCCGTCAAGCGAATTCCGTAGATTTCCCTCAGGCTATCGTCATCTTCCACGATCATTATCTTACTCATAAAACTCCTTTATTGATTATCTTGCTTAGCTGAATCAGCATTAACCGGCGGAGAAGCAGTTGGTATTTGAGTATTCACTGGCCTAGCAGTCGGATTTGTACTATCCGGCACCGGCGCACTTGGCACGGCCGCCGCTGCTGTAGCCGCATTTCTCGGCGCAGCCGTTGTAGTCATGGCTACGTCGCTCGGCCCAGCTAGCGTCGATGTGGCTGTGCTACCTGATGTAGACGAACTCGACGCTGCTGCCGTTGCGGTTGCTGCTGGCTTTGGCGGGGCAATTGTTCGTGGTTTGCGCGCCAAGATCTGCGGCTCATCGGTAGCCTGAACTGGTTCATCAGTAGTCGGTGCCGGCTCAACGCTAAACATCTGCCGATTCCTTACGACCGAGCTCGTCGGAGCATCGCTCAGAGCGGCTTGGTTAAGCGGCTGAATCTTAATATCCGAATGACCAGTTACCGTGCGCTGAATACCACCAGCCGCCGGCTGCGCTACTGGCGTGGGCACCGGTACTGTACCGACCACCGGCGCCACAAACGGCGTGCGCACCATTTTTTCATTACCGTAGGCGATTCGCATTTTCTCGTACTCCGACTCCGTAATGCGCGGCAGGGAAACGTAGAATATCGACCCGTGGCCAAAATCACTCTCTGCCCAGACGTGCCCGCCCATCGCCTCAGCCCGGCGTTTGACCAAATATAACCCCAGCCCAGTACCGCCAATCTGGCGCGTCTGTGAATTATCCACCCGGTAAAACTTCTGAAAAATATGCCCCAAATCATCTGCCGGAATACCGATACCGTTATCCGCCACCGAAATTATCACCTGGTCGCTATCTCCACGTACCGAAACCTTAATCTCACCACCCTCAGGCGTGTATTTAATCGCATTACCCAGCAAATTATTCACAATCTCCCGCAAAAAATCATAATCCACTGCCATATAAATCTTGGGCGCTAGGTGTTTTTTGTCCATGAAATTACTCGTCTGGCCAAAAGAATAATTAATATGCTTAGCCTGAATCGCCTCTGACTGCTCATCAGCGATGTGCGACACCGCCTGAATCGCATCCACCGGAATCAGGTGAATCTTAGCCCGGTCGTCATCGAATTTCGTCACATCTAGCAAATCCTTAAACAGCCGCCCCAAATGTTGGCTCGAGGCATGAGCTGCTTCCAAGTATTTCTTGGCGCGCTCGTCAATCGTGGCCGTTTGCGGGTTCAGCGCTAGCCCTAAGTACCCCTCAATGGAAGCCACCGGAGTTCGCATCTCGTGACTAGCCGTCGAGATGAACTCTGCCTGCTCACGCTCCTCGGCAACTTCACTAGTGATGTCGCGGAACGTCACAATCCGGTCTGATTGTTCATCCCCGGTCGGAATACATGACAAATCCAAAACGATTTTATGTTCACTCTGTGCCGAAACTAAGATATATTCGCGCGTCTGTAAGGCTCGATTGAGCTTCAGCGCAGTATAGAGCCCGGTCTGAGTCGGGTCTAGCGCATTGCCCATGGCATCCTCCAGATGCAACACTAAGGTATAATCTAGCCCGGTTACATTATCCGGCTCGCCAAACCCCGCCATCACCGAAGCTGCCGGATTGGCGAACTTAATCATACCGTGGTCGTCAATTACCAACACCGCCTCATTGATAAAATCCAGCGACCTCAGCGCCAACGCCGCCGCATCCGCGATGTTTACGCGTCTTTTAGTATCCTTTTTACGAAACCAACCCATAATAATCTACATCTATTTTAGCATAAGCGCACCTAAAATGGCAAGCCAATAAATCGTTTTACTGGATTTGCTAAAGTATATTATATTAGTGATTCCGGATTTTTTAGCACAAGCGCCTGAATGTGTGATATTATAGGATTATATGAACAAGGAAGTTATTTATCTGGAGCCAGAGGATGATATCACCGACATCCTTACTAAGCTCCAGCAGGCTGAACAAAAAGTTGTAGCTTTGGTGCCGCCTAAAAAAGCATCAATCTTGCGTAGTGCGGTGAATATGAAGCTCGTTGCTCGCGTCGCTAAAGAGTGCGAGAAAGTCGCCGTCATCGTCACGGCCGACCCCGCAATCGTCAAGATGGCCATGGGCGCCAAGATTCCGGTAGCGAAGACTTTGCAATCGCGCCCCGTCGTGCCGACCGAAGAAAACGTCAAAAAAGCCGAGCAGCTTGAGCAAGTCATCGACGAGGAATCCATAGAAGATACTAAAGTTGACAAGAAGTCAAAAACATCGGATAAAGCAGAAAAGTCCCCTGAAACCGCCCATTCTAGCTCCAAAAACGACCTGGAACTCGACGAAGATAGCCTCGAAGGTGAAGAGGCTAAGGACAAAGCCAAACAAAAAGCCAAGAAAAAAGCTCAAAAAGACACAGCCAATCAAAATTTCTTCCAAAAATATCGTAATCTTATTATCGTCGGCGCCGCCGTCATTATTCTCCTCGCCGTGGTACTAGTTTGGGCCTTCGTCTTTGCTCCGGCCGTCAAAATCACCCTAGCCATCAGTGGTACGCCAAACAATTTCGCTGAGAACGTTCGCTTTACTACCGACCAATCTGCACAGAACTACACCGACAGCCTCCTCTACGCCCAACAGATTACTATCGACAAGACTTACAAGACCGACATCGAAGCTACCGGCGAAGAAGATCGCGGTGATAAAGCCACCGGTACTCTGTCTGTCATGTTCCGTTTTCGCGCTAGCGAATATAGCGGCGTTGGCTTCAGTGCTGGTGTGGCTGAGGGCGATATTTTTACCACTAGTAGTGGTTTGCAATATCGCGCCACCGAAACGCTCACCCCGGTTAGCTGGGATGGCGATTCTTTCCCGATTGCTTGCGACAATAATGTCAGTAGCCTAAGCGGTACCTGTACTAAGACCTTCACGGTCACAGTCGAAGCCATGAATGCTGGCACCGATTACAACCTGCCGAGCGGTACCAGTTGGCAACTCTTCGAGGATGCGGCCATTGTTACTAATAGCTCCTCTATCTCTGGCGGCACTACGGATATGGTTAAAGTTATCAGCGCCGACGACATCGCCAAAGTCAAAGACGCTACCCTGGCTGAGCACATTGAGGAAGGCAAAGAAGACTTTTCCGAAGATTTTGGCAAAAACACCGTCACCATCGAAGGCAGTTTCAAAGGCGAAGTCACCGAAGTAACCACTACGCCCGCCCAGGGTGAAGCCGTTAAACCCGACGACAAGACTTCCGCTGAGGTCAAGATTACCTATTCAATTTACGTTGTATCATTGAGCGATATTGAACGATACGTTGATGCAAAGACCGAAGTCGCCGAAGGTCAAAAAATCTACTCTTATGGCACGCCGTACTTCGAGCGCTTTACTGATATTGAGAACGAAGCCCGCCTCAAGACCACTTACGAAACTGGCCCCACCGTCACTAAAGACGACATTATGGAAAAGGTCAAAGGCATGAAAACAGGCCAGGTCGCTGCCGCTCTGCGCTCTATAGATGGCGTTAGCTCAGTTGATATTCAGACCTCATACTTCTGGGTTTGGTCGGTACCGACCGATCCGAGTAAGGTTGAGATTGAGTTTGTAGGGGAGGACAAGACAGAATGAAGCTAATTGCTCTAGATGTCGGCAGCAAACGGATTGGCGTGGCCAAAGCTGATTCATCCGTGCGCATCGCCATCCCTTACAGCGCCGTAGAAGTCGATGGTAGCGAGTTCAAGAAAATCGCCTCACTCGCCCGGGCTTGGGATATTAACAGTTTCGTTATCGGTTTACCGCGCAATTCCAAGGGCGAAGAAACCGAGCAGAGCCGCTATGTGCGCAAGTTCGCCCAGCAGCTCAAGCGCGAAATCGAAGGCGCTAAAGTCTGCTTCCAAGACGAGTCGCTTACCTCAGTCGAAGCCGAGAAGCGTCTCAAGAACCGCAAAAAAGGCTACAAAAAAGGCGATATCGACTCCGAGGCCGCCGCTATTATTCTCCAAGATTTTCTAGAGCAACGGACTGGCAAGCCTACCACTCGGGCCGCCGCCGCTAAACACAAGAGTGTTAAGGGTGCCAAGTCGAATCGCTTCGTGACGATTCTAATAGCCGTAGTTGCGCTAATCGGTGTAGCAGCCATGGCGACCTATGGTTATTATCGCTATAATTTGCGCTCTGTGGCTGGAGTAGATTTCGATTGCGAGGGGGCAAGCTCCGCTCAGGCTGAGCCGATGTGCGACAGGGTTAGTTTCCAAGTAGCCGATGGCACTGGCGTTGGCGAAATCGCCAATAATCTCAAAGAAGCTGGCCTTATCCGTGATCCACTAGTCTTCCAGGTATATATGCGCCTAAACGCCGGTAACAAGACTCTCAAGGCCGGCACCTACGAGCTTACCAAAGCCATGTCTGTTGAGCAAATTACCGATACTATCATCAAAGGCGATGGTGGCAACGTCTTTAGTTTTACCATTCTGCCCGGCGAAACCATCGCGCAGGTCCGCCAGAAGTTAGTCGCCGTCGGCTACAACGAAGAAACTGTCAAAGCCGCCTTTGCCAAAGATTATAGCGGCGAGGAATATGGCTGGATTTTCGAGGGCAAGCCGGAAAATACTTCTCTCGAGGGCTACATTTACGGTGAAACTTACGAATTTTACCGTGACGAAAAGGTCGAAGAAATCATCGAAACCACTCTCGAAGAAATGGCCAAAGTCATCCAGGATAATGACCTGAAAGCCAAATTCGAAGCTCATGGCCTTAATCTCTACCAGGGGATTACGCTTGCTTCGATCGTCCAGCGCGAAGCCAACACCCGCGAAGACCGGGCCAAAGTCGCCCAAGTCTTTTACAACCGTCTGCGTGACGAGATTCCTCTCGGCAGCGATGTCACTGTCAAATATGCTGCCGAGATTGCCGCGGAAAACGGTGAAGTCTATGATAGCAACGAATCCGTTCTCGAGATTGACTCGCCTTACAATACCCGCAAATACCCAGGTCTGCCCCTGGGGCCCATCTCTAACCCTGGGCTGAATGCCCTCCTTGCCACCGCTGAGCCCGACGAAAGCGCCGCTGAGTACCTCTACTTCTTGACAGGAGATGATGGTTTGATGTATTATAGTATTACAGACGCTGAGCACCAGCAGAATATTATCGACCATTGCCAGCAGCTCTGTAACGTACCGCTATATAAGTAGCAAAATGAAGGAGAAATTGAATTAACGGGGGATGTAGGATTGGTGGAGTCTACAAAACTAAATTATGAAGTCTAAACAGAAGAAACCTGGATTTTTTAGCACGGTCGTGCGCGTGATACCGTACCTTTTGGCCTCGGCACTGATTTTTGGTGTGGCAATTTTCGGCTCAGAGGATAAGAGCGGCTTTGGCAATGCCAGCCTGAACATGAGCGCCATGGCCGCTAGTAATAGCGTGTCGGCCGACCAGCTTTCTGAGCTCTATGTGGTGGCTAGCCTATCTAGCTCGTTCAGCCTAGCTAGTACCGATTCCGTGTCTAGCAACTATGTTTCCGCCTCCGTTTTGAAGGAAATTAGTCAGACCAGCACCGACAAAATCGAAAAGCCTGGCTATGTGGCAGTTAGTTATTCGCCTGGTATCGAAACCTACATCGTCGCTGACGGCGACACCATGGAATCCATCGCTGCTAAGCTATCTGCGGAGTACCGCACTCAGCTTACGACCGATCTCATCCGCTGGTCTAACAACCTCAAGACCACCAATGTTTCTGTCGGTCAGGCCCTCTCTATTCCTAAGACCGCTGGCATTATCTATACTGTTAAATCCGGCGATACACCAGAAACCTTGGCGAACCGCTACGGTGCCCAAGCCGACCGCATTATCTCTTACAATAACCTTGAAGAAACCGGCTTAGTTGATGGTATGTCCATTGTTTTGCCAGGCGGCTCCCTGCCATTGACGGAGCGCCCAGAATATGTCCCCGTATATAACTACTCTTACTATGGCTCTACCTCTGATCGCCAAGATATGCGCGTAGTGTACGAAGCTGTCACCGGCGGCTACGACAACCGCATGACTTGGGGCCAATGTACCTACTACGCTTGGTGGTGGCGCGCCACTAGCCCGTATAGCCTAGGCGCTTTGCCGTCGGCTCTAACTGGTGATGCCAAATACTGGGCTGTCAACGCTCGTGCCTTGGGTATGCGTGTTGATAACACCCCAGAGGTCGGTGCTGTCTTCCAGACCACGGCCGGCTGGTATGGCCACGTCGGTGTCGTCTTGCGTATCCTCGATGATGGATCTTTGGTCGTCCGCGAGATGAACTACGGCTATCGCGCCAATGTCATTACCGAGTCCACCATCCCGGCCAACGTCGTCGGCAACTTCACTTATATCCATTAGTGTAGAACTGACCCCGCTGGGTTACGGTCAGACAGCATCTCCCAGCGCAATTGTGTTCTACTCGGCGTGATTGTGTTATAATAATAGTAATATGTTTGTCGATATTGCAAAAGTTAAGCTACAGGCCGGCAAGGGCGGCGATGGGGCGGTGTCCTTCCGCCATGAGATCTACATCCCTAAGGGCGGTCCCGATGGTGGCGACGGCGGCAAGGGCGGCTCGATTATTTTTAAGGCCGACAAAGACACTAATACCCTGCTCGACTTTCGCTACAACCCTGAGCTAGTCGCCGAAGATGGTAAGAATGGCTCTGGTCAGCGCAGCGCCGGGCGCTCTGGCAAGGACTTGATTGTCGAAGTCCCGATTGGCACCGTAGTCAAGCGTGATGGCGAGATTTTAGCCGACCTAACACAAGATCAGCAAGAAGCGGTCATTGCTAGGGGTGGCGATGGTGGTTTTGGTAATGCACATTTCAAATCTTCTACCCGTCAGGCTCCGCTCATCGCCGAAGTGGGTGAGCCAGGCGAAGCATTCGAAGCGGTACTAGAGCTAAAACTGCTCGCCGATGTCGGCTTGGTAGGCTTGCCTAATGCCGGCAAATCGACTTTTCTTTCCGTCGTCAGTAATGCCCGCCCCGAGATTGCGAACTATCCCTTCACCACTCTGACTCCGCAGCTGGGCGTTGCCACGGTCGACCACCAAGACCTTTTGATTGCCGATATACCTGGCCTAATTGAGGGCGCCGCCGAGGGCAAGGGGCTAGGTCATGATTTCTTGCGCCACGTCGAGCGCACCGCCGTGCTGCTGCACTTGATTGACGTCTACAATGACGACGCCGGGGAAGCCTACCGGATCATCCGTGGTGAGCTAGAGCATTACGGCGACCTCGGCTCGCGTCCCGAGCTCGTAGCTCTGACCAAATGCGAGGGTGTCGACGATGACATCATTACCATGCAACGCCAAAGTATCCAGGCGGTCAATCCCGATGCCGAGGTTATGGCCATCTCCGCTCAGTCTGGCATGGGCGTGAAAGATCTTTTGCGTAAACTAGTCCAGGCCAAGCAGCAAGCGCCGGCCATTATTACCGATGCCGCACCTGTAGAGAATGATTCGGAGCTTCCTGTCATTACCCTGACCTCTGAGCAGCTTTCTCAGGCCTGGAAGGTGGAGAAGGTTGATGATAAGTTCGTCGTCACTGGGCCAAAAATTGAGAAATTCGCCCGCCGCACCGACCTCAATAATTATGAATCCGTCAACCGCCTCCGCGACATTATGAAGAAAATGGGTATCCGCGCCGAGCTTACTTCGCAGGGCGCCGAGCCAGAGTCTATTATCTCCATCGCCGGCAAAGAATTCCCGCTGGTAGAAGATTGGTAACGAGCCACTGGCAATTCTATGCGAACGGAGCTTGTTCCGTGAATATACTTTTCTCAGGCCAGTCACTCATCTAATGAGCTCCGATGCGATTCTATGTAATTTTTACAACAATATTCATAAAAAGCATTGACGGTTTGCCAGAACCGCGGTACAATAAACATAAGCTGGTACGCTCCAGGGGTTCCATTAGCTTAATGTCTAGTGGAGTGTGGAGATGAAACTAAAGACAAACACAGCGGATTAAAACAAAAATTCATTTGTGCCCCCAAAGGGTGGGCGCGCATCAGCAGTAAAACTGGCCTCGCAAGAGGTCAGTTTTCGGGCCGTTGCATTTATAGCAGTTTGTGTTATAATAGGAGCAATTATGCCAAAGATTAAGTTCACTATCATTACGCTTTTCCCGGAGGCCCTGCAGCCTTATCTGGACAGCTCCATGCTCTATAAGGCCCAGGACCGGGGGATTATTCAGGTGGAGTATGTGAACCTGCGCGATTTTGGCCTCGGCCCGCACAAATCCGTCGATGATACCCCCTATGGTGGCGGCGACGGCATGCTTTTGCGCTGCGAGCCGGTTTTTGCCGCCATCGAAAGTATTAAAAAATCCAGCCCTCAGGCCGAAGTTATCATCCCTACCCCTGTCGGGAAGGTTTGGAACCAAGCTCTCGCCCGGGAATTTGCTGGCATTAAGGCCACGGAAAAGCCCGTAGAGGTGTCTGTAAGTCCAGACCTTGTTGATACCGCGCTTACGCCTAAAACCGCCCCAGAAGGCGAATTTGAGCCCTCTAACGCCAAAAACGCCTCCGCAGAGGCCACAAAATCGGCTGATTTCAAGCATTATATCATCCTTTGCCCGCATTACGAGGGCTACGACGAGCGGATTTTGACCATCGTCGACCATAAAATCTCGCTAGGGAACTATATCCTCACCGGCGGGGAATTACCGGCCCTGATTATTATTGATTCCATCACGCGATTGCTGCCCGGAGTACTTGGCGGCGCTACTTCGGCCGAGATTGAGAGCTTCTCTGAGGGGGATAATCTGGAATATCCGCAGTACACCAAACCGGCCGAGTTCCGAGGCATGAAAGTCCCCGACATCCTCCTTTCCGGCCACCACGGCAAGGTCGCCGAGTGGCGGAAGGAGAACGCGGGGAAAGTTGAGCGGACTGGCTAAAGTGTAGTTCTATGCCTTAGAGAAATGACTCTGAGTGTCTAGGACTATTGCCACACGCCATAAAGCACGACATCGCTAGTGAGGGTAATATCGCTGCCAGGAGCATATTCGGCGGCTGTGGCGTTCTGGTCGGTGCTCCAGCCGGCAAATATCATGACGGGCCCAGAGTTTAGAGGTGGCTCCTCATTGGTAATTTTAATTGTACATTGGCCGTTATTAACTATGCAAGATTGAGGATCTGGCGATGTATGTCCCTTCAAGTTGGCTTCATAGGTAAGAGTGAAGCTAGTAGGTGCAGATGCCTTACTCATTGCGACACAGCGGACGGAGTAACCGATATTACGAGAACCGGCGTCGGACAGGCTAAAGTTATTATCAAGATAAAAATAGTAAGTATAGAGGTAAACAGAAGAGTTAGGTGTAGATGACCAATAGGCTCCAAAATTGCCAGCGTTGCGCAACTGACTATCATTGAGATGTCCTCCATAAACGAAGTACATAGGATCGCCATAAACGCTATTATCTGCGCTAGTGAGGTTATAGGCATCTATGAGATAAGCGAAAGACTTATCATTAGTATTGTTGCTGGTCGGGAGCTGCCAGCCAATTGGGCAAATACTCAACGGAGCATCATTAGCTGCGTCATAGGAAGAGCCGCCAACTGCGTTACTTTTAGATCCTATCGTGGCGGCATCCCAAGAGTAATAGTTACCCACATGGTAATGCAGATTACTATTTGTATTAACTGGGCTAAACTGCTTGCTATCACCAACGCAACCCATAAAACTTTTGCCGGAACAGTTACCGTTTTGTCCGTTAGTGCCTACATTATAGACATAATTTCCTGGATCGTAGTAGGCTGCTGTAATGTTGGTAATATAAGCGGAGTCCCCGGATGTAGTCCACATTGATGGTAAGGAAACCAGCGATCCTCCACCATCATAATCCAAGTTCTGGGTCATCCAACAGTTCTCATCTTTGAGCTTGGTGACCCAGTAGAGCTTGCCGTCACGTTCATCTCGGAGTTGACTGGTGGCGTTCTCAGGTGCACTTTTGCAGATAGTACTATTCATTTGTTGCATAGTAGTAATACCAGCATTACGGAACCAGTTTTCTACGGTTTCTGTAGCGCTAGCTACGGCAGAGAGGTAAACGTTGGCCTTGTAGTGGTCACTAGGCATGGTGTTGCCAAGTTTAGCTGCAAAGACTAGCTTGTAAGTATTATTGATAGCACCGGATAGATTCTTTTGGTAATCCAGAAAAGCTGAGTTATTACTCTCTGCACCGGGTACTGGATTGTAGCTTAAAGTAGTTTTGTCTGGAGCAGTATTTACTGTGCTAATGGCATAACCCCAAGTATTATCTGGAAAAGCGGTAGGAGAAGTATTACTGCCTACTTTACCTACAGTAGCATATGAATTACTTTCTCCGACTAAGTTACCATTACTACCACTAACGGTGTTAAGTGTAAGTGAGTAATTGGTGATGTTACTACCACCTACAGTAATAGTGTTACTAAAGTAGGCTGGCTCTCCTACAGTAATGCTACTGTTAGTGCTATCATCTTTGTTTGGTGTGACTATTAATTTGATACAAGCTGCAGTATTAGAATCGCTTGTAGAACAACCTGCAGGGTTATCTATTGCAGTATTATCTGCCACGGCATAGGCTTTACCGTTGTCCAGAGCTGGGTTGATGCAGATTATTCCGCCCAAGAGGAGAGCTAGACCGCAAACACTAGGTATACCCCATCGATAGAAACAAGTACTTTTACTATGAAGCTTGCTTCTAGTGGAATGAGGATTTCCGCTGGAATTAGTTGTAAAAGTTGATGAAGTGCTAGAGTTTGATGCTCTAACTGAAGCATCAAAAATTCTAGGTTTGCCTTTGTGTAGCATCTTGGCTCTCCTTTTGGTTGTTTATAAACACCCTGGGTGCCATCTTTGGCCGTACTGCGTCACCGATACGGACTAAAAAACGGCACCATAGGGTGTCTTACTACCATCGATTAGTAACTCAGAAAGCATAAAGCATCGTTGTCCGCTAACCGCTATGATGCCGTTTTTTGACAACAATGAACTCTTTATCTTTGAATAATTACTAAACAATTTCATGTTTCGATGCGTAGTAAGACTAACCCCATTGTACCCAACATTACCATTTTTGCCAAGACTAGTTTTTATTAGAAAACATGTTATAACTTCAGACTACTGCTATCCGCGTTCCAAAGTCGTAATTTCTGCCAGAATCGTCATTAAATTACCCAGCCTGTGTTATAATGAAGCTATGGTAATGCTTGGATTATTGCAGTGGTGGTATCAGCGTGGCTGGCGGCTGTTTTTGACCAAGCTCAGTAACCGCCTAAAAGACGCCGCCGATTTCTTCTCCATTCGCCTCTTGGTGACCAATATGTTTGCACCGTTTCGCCAGATCTCGGTGGGCGAATCCGCTTCGCCGTCGCTCGGCGCCCGGATTGCCGCATTTTTTGATAGGTTACTATCGCGCTTGATTGGCACTATTGTGCGCTTATTTCTGCTTATCATTGGCGTAATTACGATTATCTTGCAGGCAGTGTTGGGCTTCGCGGCGGTAATTCTTTGGCCTTTTGCTCCACTCGCCGTGATTGCTTGCGTAATCTTGGCTGTAACGGGAGTAACTTTCTAATGGATACCTTTAATTATTACAGCCAACGCGCCCGCGAGGCTCGGCTGAGCAAATATCTCGATAACTATCTCGTTAAGTTCTGTCTAGGGCTGTTTGGCGTCTTGGGGCTGGCAGGGTTTGTCTGGCTGTGCTTCTTCCAGCATAATTCTCTCGGTTGGCTTTGCTTGATGGTGGCTATCTTGTCGGCGATGCTGCGCCTCTGGATTGTGAATGAGATTGTCAAAGTCCCGCGTGGAGCTACGGATGATATCAATGATGTGCTATCTAAGAACGTCCTCCGGATCATGCCCAAAGACCCTACGGCGCAGAATCTCGCCACTAAGCTCGCTAGGACCCGCAGCGGCCTCTTCCTGGCCATGCGCTTCGGCATCACTACGGATTTGCTGCGCGATATGACTAGCGATTACAGCCCAGAGCTGTCGCAAGTCTTCGCCAAAGCCAGGGAAGTCTGGCAAGCAGTGGATGGCGAAGTGATCTCTGGCGGTATGCTGGCAATCGCCATCGTCCTTAGTCATCCGCAGCACGAGCAGGTTTTGCGCAGCCTACGGCTCGAGCTGGCTGACCTCTATGATGGCATGCGCTGGTATAATCACCTGCATGGCTTAGTAGAGAGTGCGCGCGTGCGTCAGCGCGATGGTGGGATTGCGCGGGACCTCACTTTTGGCTATATTCCGCTCTTGCAACGTTTCGGGCACAATCTATCCACTGGCCGGCACGGTATCGCTGGCACTCAGGTGCATCTCGCCACGCATCGCGAGATTGTCGAGAAAATGATTGCCATCTTCTCTAATCAGGGGCGGCAGAATATCGCTCTGGTCGGGCCAGAAGGTTCCGGTCGCAGTACTATCGTTAGCGCCTTCGCCGAGGCTATCATGAACGCCGATGCCAAAATCGCCCCAAATCTCAAATATCGGCAAGTTTTCATGCTGGACGCAGCAGCGCTCATCTCTGCAGCTAGCGGGCGCGGGCAGATCGAAACTTTGGTCACCCGCATCCTCAACGAAGCTTATGCCGCCAAAAATATTATCCTTTGCCTTGACAATGCGCAACTTTTCTTTGAGGAGGGTACCGGTTCGGTTAATATTGCCAATGTCTTGCTGCCAGTACTCGAAGCGGGGAATCTGCGCATGATTCTCACCATGGATGAGCAGCGATTTCTAGAAATTTCCGCCCAGAATAGTACTCTGGCCAATGCGCTAAATAAAACCATCGTCCCGCCCGCTAATCAGCGTGAAACCATGGACGCTCTAGAGGACAAAGTCCCCTTCCTGGAAGCCAAATACAAAGTCATCTGTACCTATTGGGCGCTCACGGAATCTTACCGCCTTAGCGAGCGCTATGTGCATGACCTCGCTATGCCCGGGCGCGCCCTGAAACTTCTGGAAAACGCCTGCAATTACCCTCGCCAGGGCAAGTTTATCGACGAAGAATCTGTCCAGCAGGCTGTCGAAATGGCTCAAGGCGTGCGCCTGCGCGTGTCTAATTCCGATACCGAGCGGTCGAAACTCTTGCAACTAGAAGATCTTATCCATCAGCGCATGGTCGACCAAGCCGAAGCCGTCCAGGCGGTTTCTGATGCTTTGCGCCGTGCCGCTGCCGGCGTACGCAACGAGAACCGTCCCATCGGTGCCTTCCTCTTCCTCGGTCCTACCGGCGTCGGCAAGACCGAGCTAGCCAAGGCTCTGTCGCAAGTCTACTTCAATGGCGAGAAGGATATTATCCGTATGGATATGAACGAATATGTCACCGCTGACGACGTGTCGCGCCTAATTGCCGATGGTTCCGAGAATAGCGAAAGCCTCACTGCGCAGATTACCAAGCGACCGTTTAGCGTTGTCTTACTCGATGAGATTGAGAAGGCTCACCCGCTCGTGCTAACTACTTTGTTACAAATGCTCGACGAAGGTATCCTGCGCGATAGTAAGAATCACGAAGTTTCTTTCCGTGACGCCATTATCATCGCCACTTCCAACGCCGGCGCCGACCAGATTCGCGAGCAAATTAGTAATGGCACCGACCTCGCCCAGGTCAAAGACGAGCTAGTCGATGTCATGATTAAGGATGGCCAGTTCAAGCCCGAGTTCCTGAACCGTTTTGATGAGATCTGCGTATTCAAACCTCTATCAAAGGCTGATCTGATCAAAATTGTCAGCTTGATGATTGATTCGGTTAATAAAACTCTAGCTCCGCAGAAAATCAGTGTCACACTCACTGATGATGCCAAAATGTTGCTAGTCGAGCGCGGCTATAATCCCCAGATGGGCGCCCGCCCGATGCGCCGCATCGTTCAGAAGTCCATCGAGAATCTCGTCGCCAAACTAGTTTTATCTGGCGACATTCAGCCAGGCGGCACTATCACGATTACGCGTGAGCTACTGGAGCAGACCAGCACGGATTAGTTGCCCAACCTGCTCATATCAATGGCGTAACCCCAAGTATTTATTATGGGGCAGACTGACGCAGATTGGCTACTTAATCAACTTTGCGATAGATTGTCAGCCTCGCCCGGGCGTAAGTACGGGACGAAGAAACCCGCACCCCCGCTAAATCTAGCTCTGGCATCTCAGCCGGCGAAGAAACTACTAGGATACCATCATCTTTTAGCAATTTTGGCAATAAATTGAGTTCATTTTGGTCAATTTTGCTGTACGGCGGATCAGCTATAATTACGTCAAAAATACGACAAAACTCCGGTTTTTCCGCAAAAGTACCGACTTTTTCCGTAAAAACTGGCATTTTTAGGCCAAAAGTCGCCAGATTCTCCTTAATTATCCGGGCAATTTTGCCCTGACTTTCCACGAAAACTACTTCCTGCGCGCCGCGGCTCAGCGCTTCAATCCCCAGCGCGCCCGAGCCGGCATAGGCATCTAGCACCACTACCTGCTCCACGTTCACCATATTAAATAGTGCTAATTTCTCGCGCGCCCCCATCGGGTGAGTCTGCTCTGTATCGGGCGACTTCAACGCTCGCCCTCGCAGCTTTCCCGAAGTTACGCGAATCTCAAGCGACCTTGGCATTTTTAGCACCTTTCTGAGTTTTAGTCTCTCCTTTTGGCAGATGATAAGCTTCCGCTGCCGCTGAGTACCAGCCCAGTGTAATCGCCCGGACTAGCTCCGGCAGCAAAATATTCTTCGTATCCAGTGCTAAATCGGTCGTCCAGCCCTCTTCCCGGAAGCGGCTGTACATCTGGAAGTTGCGTACTTTCCTATAGGCGCTTAGAAACATTTTCTCTACATCCAAATCTTGTAAATCTTCGGGCGCCAGTTTCACCTGCAAGGCTCGGGGTGTTAGTGGTGCGGTAATCATTAGAACTCCGTATTCGTAAGCAATATGCTTCGACATATGTCCGCCTGCGCCCCAGTAGAGCCAGTTATTACGCATCGTTTCTAGCGCATTGCGACCGTGCATCAAGCCCTTAATCGGTTGACCAAAGACTTTCATCAGCTCTTTGTCAGTCATTAGCTCATCTTTGACATCAGACAGCGGAAAATGATGCGCTGGCGTCAAGCCGTCGGTAATCATGTGCGCCATCCAAGCCGCCTCAAAAGCCGCGCGTACTTGATTCTTGCTCTGCAGGGCTTTGACTAGATTCCAACGATGATCAAGTATCATCGTCAGGACGGAGCGCTCGTCTAGGTTTTCGTGTCCCATCTCTGCCGCTGGGCTAATTTCATCAGAGGACACGTTTTTTAGGATTTCATCAAACTCTTTTTGCGTCAGCATATGCGACGGCTCGTCGATGCCGGGGCTTTTCCGTTTCAAGCCGTCTGGTCCCCGCACACCCTCGAAATGAATAATCTCTTTGCTACTTGGAAAATACTTCCCGCGCGGCAAAACCGCCGCTAGGCTGCGCCGCGCCGCCTGGTCTAACCTCTGGTGAGTACCAACCACTCTGCCAGAGAACTGAGAATCTTTCTTGATTGCCGTAGTAGAAAACATTTATTTATATATTATAGCACAACAGCTCTTTTGCCGATAGTGGCTAGTTCAGCGTCGTAATCTGCTGATATTTCTTAATTCGAGCGGCTAATTCCGGATAATCTTGTAGCTTTTCCGGCTGCTTAGCAAACTGCCCCGCATGATGGCTGGCCAGAGAGATTAGCCGTGTATCAGATAAGTTAGCCACTTGCAAGTTTAGCTCACCGTGTTGCATTGCGCCGTAAATCTCGCCCGGGCCACGCAGTTTCAGATCTACTTCCGCCAGGTAAAACCCATCGGTCGACTTTTCCATTTCCTTCAGCCGGCGCGATGGCCGCCCTTCGCCAGTGGTCAGCAGGAAACAGCTCGCCGGCTGGTCGCCACGCCCTACCCGACCCCGCAGCTGATGCAGCTGTGCCAAGCCGTAATTTTCCGCATCTTGAATTACAATCATATTCGCATTTGGCACGTTCACGCCCACTTCCACCACTGTCGTAGACACCAAAATCTGCGTCTTGTTCTTTGCAAAGTCGTCCATAATCTGGTCTTTTTCGGCTGGTTTCATTTTGCCGTGCAGTAAGCCAATCTTGTAATTCGGAAATAAGGCTGCTAGCTTCTTGGCCTGTTTTTTGACTGAAGTAGCGGCGCTGGTGTTATTTTCTTCAATAATTTGGCAAATCCAGTAAATCTGCTGCCCTTTGGCTAATAGCTCGCGCATCGCCGGGTAAAGTTGGTCTTTTTGGTCAATTTCGCGTAGAATTTTTGTGGTAATCGGTTGTCGACCGGGCGGGAGTTCATTCAGCAGTGACACGTCCAAATCGCCAAAGATTGTCAGTTGCAATGACCGCGGAATCGGCGTTGCCGTCATTGATAGTAGATGCGGTGCTTTCTCGGATGGAGATTTTAGCAGTAGCTTCTGCCGCTGCCCCACGCCAAAGCGATGTTGCTCATCAATGATGCAGAGCGCCAGGGAATGGAAAATTGTATCATCCGTGAGCAGCGCGTGTGTGCCAATCACTAGATTGATTTCGCCGGACTGGATTTGCTTTTTCAGCTGTTTTTTGGCTTTGGTGGCGCCAGTCAGTAGCGCCAGAGTTGGCATTTTAATCTCTGGGTTGCGCTGTTCGATTTTACGGAACAAATCATTTAAGCTTTCGTAATGCTGCGTCGCCAAGATTGCGGTTGGCGCCAGGATTGCAGTTTGCTGGCCGTTGTTTGCCGCTTGCGCAGCAGCCAGCGCTGCTATAATCGTCTTCCCCGAGCCTACATCGCCCTGCAAGAGGCGGTTCATCGGGATGGTTTTTTGCATATCCTGCAGAATATCCCAGGTCGCCCGGCGCTGTGCGCCAGTTAATTGGAAAGGCAGGCTCTGTACAATCTCTCGAATCAAACTCGCCTCAAACCTCAGCGACTCCGCTTGCAGTTTTTGATTAGCCTGCTGGTTTAGCTTTGCCGCCAAGATTAACTCAAAAAGTTCCTCGTAGGCTAGATATTGGCGCCCTACTTCTGTATCCTCTGGAGTTTCCGGAAAATGCAGCCGAAAGAGCGCATCGGCCCGCGCCCCGGGCTTCAAGAACTTTGGGCCATCCGCGTCGCAGGGCAATAAGTCTGGAATCCGCGCAAATTCTGGCCGCAAACTTGCGACAATTTTCTGGAAAACTTGCGGCTTAATCGTATTTTTGGCCGAATAGATTGGTTGGAACTTTGCCGTATTTCCGTCCTGTTCCACATCTTGTATCAAAGTCGCCGATGGTGAAGTTAAAGTATAACGCCCGTTCTTGAACTCATATTTTCCAGTAAAAAAGTACTCACGCTTCGGGTCAAACTGCTTCGCGCGGTACGGCTGATTAAACCAAATCGTCCGAATTGCCCCAGTATTATCACGAATCACGCCCTCGGTAATCGTCAAGTGGCGCCGCTGCGTTCTCGTAGTTCTGAGGTCGCCAATTTTGCCGCGAATCACCACATTTCCGGGCTTTAGCTCACTAATCGTCGTGGTGACTTGGTAATTCTCGTACACCCTCGGTAGGCAATATAATATATCTCCCACCGTCCGCAGATTCACCCCACGCAAAAGCTCCGCTGTTTTTGGGCCAACTCCTTTGATTTCCTCCACCGGCGCAGACATGTCCATGTGTACATTATAGCACATCTGGCGGTCGGAAGTTACTTTGCGCTTTTGCGCTTCTTATATAGTTCAAAAATTGCAAGCGGCAATATAAACGCTACTACCGCCGTAATGATAATGGCCGGCAGTGGCACTGGTACAATATTTACAACCCGTCGGAACGGTGTAAAGAGCGCTAAAATCTGCAAGATTACCGCGGCCGCCATTGCCAGATGGAAACTCCGGTGTGGCACTTTCATGCGCTGCCAGGCCGACTCGTAAGTTCCGCGAATCGACACCGCATTCGCCCACTGCATCACCACCAGCGCGGTGAAGGCTAATGTATTCGCCTGAGCAGGGTCTTTCAGTATCCACTCTGCCACATAATAAGTCGCTAGAGTAACACCTGCCAGGGTAATCGCCACCGTCACCATCTTGCCAACCAGCTTAACTGGCAAAATCGGCGCATCTTTCGATTCTGGTTTTTGCCGCAAGACTTTTTGCTCTGGCGGTTCTAGACCCACTGGTATTACCATTAGGGAATCAGTCACTAAATTAATCCAGAGAATCTGAATCGGCGTCAGTAGCTGACCACCAGAAATTAATAGCGCTCCCAGCATGGTCAAGACTTCGCCGGCATTAGTCGCCAGCAAATACACCAACATCCGGCGGATGTTCGCTAGCACCGTACGACTTTCTTTAATCGCCTCGGTGATATTCTTAAAGTTATTATCTAGCAAGACAATGTCGCCCGCATCCTGCACGATCGACGGCGCATCGCCCATTGCAATCCCCACGTGCGCGCCCACTAACGCCGGCACATCGTTCACGCCGTCGCCCGTCATGGCGCAAATCTCCGTCTGCTTGATCGCAGAAAGAATCCGGTATTTATCCTCTGGCGTCACCCTGGCAAAAATCGTCACATCCCGCACTGCATCCACTAGGTCATTGTCGTTGATATTGTCCAAATTAGAGCAATCCAGTACCTGCGCAAAATCATCCGCCAGCCCCGCTTCGCGACCAATCGCAAACGCCGTCCCCGCATGGTCGCCCGTCACCATCTTTGTCTTCACGCCCATCCTAGCCGCTTGGCGGATCGCCGCCGGTACGCCACTCCGCAGAGTGTCTGCCACCGCCACGAACCCTTCAAACTTTAGCACGGCATCCTTACTCAGGCGGTTTAGCTCATTGATCTCGTGATCGATCTTGCCACTCGCCACCGCCACGACTTTATAGCCTTTATTCGCCAACTCAGATAGCTTATCGCTCGCCTCTGCCAGTTGCTTCTGCGATAGCTTCGCTCGCTTTAGGATAATCTCTGGCGCACCCTTAACTTGCAGCAGCAAGCTACCATTCGGCTCCCGGTATAAGTTTCCCGACATTTTCAGGCTCTGGTCAAAAGCGTAAGATTTAATCGGCTCAAACGGGCAGGCCGGGTAATTATTGTTCCGCATATAATTAATAATACAAGTATCCAGCGGGTCAATTGCCAGCGTGTTAAAGTTATTCTCAAACATCGAATTATCCCCCAGCGCCGCACAGGCTAGGCTCTCGCGGAACTCTTTGGTGGTGAGCTCCGGCGCCCAGGTTTCACGCAGTTCCAAGCGGTTCTCGGTCAGCGTGCCGGTCTTATCGCTGGCAATCGTGGTCACAATGCCGATGGATTCAATCGCTCTCAGCTCACGAATCAGAGCTTGTTTCTTCGCCATTCGTGCCGCACAGAGCGCCAAAATAATCGAAATCGCAATTGGCAAACCCTCTGGCACCGCCGACACTGCCATCGCCAGCGTGAACTCTAGCGCCTCGAGCAGTGGAATCTGGTCAACTAGCTGGATAATCAAAATCACGACCGCGATGATAATTACCACCACGGCAATCTGCGCCACCAGCTTATCCATTTTGTGCTTAATCGGACTTTCCTCGCCTAGCGAAGACGCCAGCGAAGCGATCCGCCCATACTCCGTCTGATTACCAGTCGCCGTCACAATGAACTTACCCGTACCAGTCACCACGAAAGACCCCGAGAACACCATATTCCGCCGCTCATAAACTTTCGGCTGACCAGCAATCGCCTTCGCGTCTTTCGCAATTGTATCTGATTCGCCGGTTAGCATTGATTCATTCGTCAGCAGCCCTGATTCGCTAATAATCCGCCCATCCGCCGGCACGCGGTCGCCTTCATGCAGTACCACAATATCGCCCGGCACTAGCTCGGTCGCTTCCACCGCTTGCTCCGCGCCGTCGCGCAGCACCGTCACCGAATGCAACGTGCTCCGCTTCAGACTTTTCAGAATTCGCTCCGTCGAGAATTGCTGTATATAATATATTACCGCATCCAGCGCGATGATGAAGAAAATCGTAATCGCCTCTAGCCAGTTGCTCTGTAGCATCGATAGTACCATCGCCACTATCAAAATAATCATAAAAATATCCGCAAACGGCTCCAAAATCTTCCGCCACAGCGGTGTTTCGGCCATTTTGAGTGTGTTTTTGCCGTATTTCTGTTGACGTTTATGAGCCTCAGAAGTGCTTAGTCCCGTCGCCGCATCCGTCCGGAACTGGCCTAATACCTCCTTCGCCGTCTGATTATAAAACTCAGCCATAAGCTTAGTATAGCGGTGATTTTTTAGTTTGTCTAGGGGGAAAGTGAAGGTTGTGGTAATTTTGTTGCGCATCGGAAAAGTGTGGTATAATTAAAGTGCAACCAACGACAAACCGATTAACTTGCTCGACAGAGAAATGGCGTTGTGAACGCTAATGTCGAGCAGCCCGCAAGGGCGGTTTGTCGTTAGGTTGCCGTTCACGGCGCCATTTTTGTCACAAGCGCAATAATAATTGTTGTGTTGCGCTCTTTTTGTTGACAAAAAGTTGGCCCTAGGTTTAGTTAATAAAAATATAGGAGGGCACGATGCTAAAAAACGATAATAACTTTAAGAGTGAGGGGAACTCCAGCTATAATTTTGCTAACATGCTCCGGTGCGCCTCTGCTCATTGCGAGCAAGCCGCCTTTTGCAAGGGCTCCTTTCGCGCAAATCGCACCCGGCGCAGCCTGGATAAGAGCCTTTATAGTAAAATTACTGGCTGGAGCTTGGCGATGCTTGCGGTTTGCGGCGTATTTAGCTATTTAACTTTCATCCCAAATCAAGCTTTCGCCGCTGACGATATAGTAGATCCAAACGAACATCGTAGTCTATCGCAAATTGATACGATGCAAGAAATGTCCCAACAAATCTGCATCAACTCTCATGAAAAAGAAACTAAGCAACTCGAGGATACCCGCGAGCCAGGCAAAAAATATTGGGTAACTAAGCTCAAAGACGGTAATTGTTGGATGACGCAAAACCTCGACTTCGATATACCAGCTACACTCAGCGAAGAAACATCGGATGTCACAGGAACCAGCGTAGCGACCGGCATCACTGGCTCTACAGCCATTTCTAGTTGGTCAGATACAACTGATACTGCTAACTTTTATAACAATCCCGGGAATTATTATTATAGCGGCCCCAATGGCAAGCATAATCAAGGCACTACAAATTCATGTAGCGAAGTGACTTCCCTTGCCGATTCTAAATGTAGCAGCCTTTATAAATCAATCAATCCATCTGATGCTAGTGCTAATAACCAAGAAAATATGCACTACCATGTAGGCAACTACTACACTTGGGACGCTGCTACTGTCAGGTCAAAAAGCGGTGTAATGGTTAACGACTCTTCATATAATGCAGCTAATAATGCTAGTATGAGCATCTGCCCAAAAGGCTGGCAGCTTCCCACTAGCAATAACACTAACAGCAAATCCTTCGGTGGCTTAATGAATGCCTATAGTGATACTAGCAATATAAGTAACAATTCACAGCAATAACACTAACAGCAAATCCTTCGGTGGCTTAATGAATGCCTATAGTGATACTAGCAATATAAGTAACAATTCACACAGTAGTCCCTTGTATTTTGTTCATGGCGGATTGCTTTACAACGGTCGGCTATTTTATGGGGGCTATTATGGGAAATACTGGTCTTCTACGCCAAATCGCGATCGCGCTTACCATCTTTTTCTTAATGGCGGCTCTTTCAATTCGTCCGACGACAGCTTTGGTCGTTATAACGGCTTCTCTGTTCGTTGCGTGACTGCAGGTGGCTGGTTACTAGATGACAATCAAGCCAATGTCGCCATCACCGTATCCCCCGTCATTAGCATCGACGTCACCAAAGATGCTAATGATATGACCGTAGACTTCACCAAAGTAGCTACTAGTACGATTATAGCTAGAGTAGGTTCTAATCAACCATATCAAG
>CAYUDH010000009.1:0-24085 GCA_964443595.1 uncultured Candidatus Saccharibacteria bacterium | reverse complement strand
TATTATGCCCTTATAGGGCTGAGCAAACCACCCCTTAGAGGGGTGGTTTTGATTGGTACTCTAGTCGACATTCAGATAGACGCCGACGGTGCGCCAGCTTCCGTAGGATGGCGCACCGATGCCGGGCAAGAACGTCCGGCTGTGACGCCGCATCATCTCCTGGGTTTTCTCAGGCAGACGCCCAAGTTCCCAAACGCGCGCATCTGGCAACTCTCTCCAGGCGTACTTAACGCCCCTGTTGTAGAACTCCACATGTGGGACAAAGGCTGTCCCCTTGAAGGCGGAGTCCACGATTATCTTACCATTCAGGATGAATGTGCACTCATCCTCACCGAGCCGGTATGGTGCGTCCTCAAGGATATGCCGGACGTCTTCACTGAGCTTATTCCAGAAAGTTACATGGGTCTTGCCTCCTCTGAGTATGGCGGCGAGACTTGACCCGGTCGTTTCGACGCACAACATTGATGCAGTCTCAGCGGTACCATTCTGGTTAAGAGTGACAATAATGGTGTTCATTTTCTCTCCTCCTGATTTTTCTGAAAATTCATCGAGTCCTTAATCGAGTCTAGAGTACTAAGGTTCATGAGCCAGACCTTGCCTTACTCATATTTTCATTGTAGCACACATAGCGGTTTTTGTCAATACCAATTATGCTTATTTTACCATTTTTCAATAAAATTGCATAAAATCCTGCCTAAAATACTTAAAAATGTTATAATATCCTCATGAACGACCAAGTCACCAGGGCAGAAACCACCGAAATCCTCCGCAAAGCCGAACTAGCCTTAGCGGTTGAGGGCGATTTTGTCGAGCTGGGTTGTTACAAAGGCTTCACCTCCGTCTTGCTCGGCAAGCTCCTCGCCAAATCCAAGCCCAGGACCGCCGCAGAAGCT
Source organism: uncultured Candidatus Saccharibacteria bacterium (assembly GCA_964443595.1). Classification (GTDB taxonomy): domain Bacteria; phylum Patescibacteriota; class Saccharimonadia; order Saccharimonadales; family Saccharimonadaceae; genus Nanosyncoccus. The sequence continues at coordinate 23,192 of CAYUDH010000009.1, read as the reverse complement.
GCTCCAAATTCTCAAACACCCGCCAGAAAACTCTGGATTTACGATTCTTTCGCGGGCTTACCAGAGAAGACCGCCGAAGATTCCTCTGGCGCTGGCGCCAACTTTCAGGGCGGGGAATTACTTGTGACTAAGCGCGAGGTAGTTGACAGAATCCGCAGAAATGGTCTAAAAAATGTCATCATCAAAAAAGCCTGGTTCAGCGACCTCACTGATCGGGACCTCCCGTCACAAATCGCTTTTGCCTTCTGTGACGGCGATCTCTATAGCTCTATCAAAATCAGTCTTCAGCTCGTCCTCCCGCGCTTGACAGAAGGCGGAATTATTATAGTACATGATTACAATAATCCCGAGCTCCTCGGTTCCGCCCGGGCTGTCGACGAGTTCCTCCGCGCTCATCCCGAGTTTAGGCTGCAAATCCGCCACACTTTAGCCATTTTGACCAGAAAGGCCTAAGTTATTAGCAAAGTTATGCCTAGAGTGCTAGAATTATATTGTGCATCCTAAGAAACTGTGCTAGAATTAAAACAGCAGCAATGATAGTTCTTTTAATCTTATGGGGAAAGGAGAATAAGTTTTATGATTCTAAGATTCCGTTTATTCAATAAAACATTCTTTGAAATAGAATTAACTACCTCTAAGAAGTAGTTAATCCAATAAAACTTTAATAATCCTATTCTACCAAACTTTAATATTAACGTCAAGACTTCTTCAAAGTCTAGCCATCTCTGATGGTTCAAGGGTTGCTGCTTATAGGATTATTTTATATGGCAAAGAGAGATTATTACGAAGTATTAGGCGTATCCAAGAACGCCTCTGATGACGAAATTAAAAAAGCTTACCGCAAGCTCGCGGTTAAGTACCACCCCGACAAAAACCCCGGCGACAAAGAAGCCGAGGCCAAGTTTAAGGAGGTTTCCGAAGCTCACGAAGTCCTGTCCGATAAGCAAAAGCGCGCCCGTTACGATCAATTTGGTCACGCCGGCGTGGGCGGCGCGGCTGGCAGCGCTGGTGGCAATCCGTTTGCCAATGGCAATTACAGCTTTAACGGTCAGAGCTTTAATTTCGACTTCGGTGGCAGTGGTGGTTTGGACGACATTTTGGGGTCAATTTTCGGTTTTGGTGGCGGTGCTCGCCGTCCATCTCGGGGTACCGATTACCGCACTACGGTTGTCCTTAATTTTGAAGAAGCCGTTTTTGGCACCACCAAGATCATTACCGCCGATGGCAAGGACCTCAAGGTCAAAATCCCCGCTGGCATCGACGATGGCATGTCCATTCGCTTGAGCGGCAAAGGTGGCCCCGCCCCGAAGGGCGGCACTAAGGGCGACCTCTATGTCTTTGTTCGCGTCAAGCCGCATAAGCGCCTCACCCGGGAAGGCAACATCATCCTATCCGAGCGTGTCATCTCTATGGTCGACGCCGCCCTCGGCACCGAGGTCGATGTCGAAACCGTCGATGGCAATGTCCGCATGAAAGTCCCCGCCGGCACCCAGTCCGGCACACCGTTCAAGCTCTCCGGCCACGGCGTACCTCTGATGCGCAGCGATGGTGACCGCGGCCCGCACATCGTCACCATCATTGTAGAAACTCCCAAGAACCTCAGCAAACGCCAAAAAGAGCTCCTCGAGGAGTTCAAGAACCCCAAAAACAAGAAACACGGCTTCTGGGGCTAGACAAAATCGCAAAAGTGTGCTATAATAGAAGTATATGACCGCTACGCCTCAAGCAAAAACCATCATCGGCAACAACGTCCTCGTGACCATTGCCGGCATCAAGGACATCCCCGCCAAAGTCGACACCGGGGCTGATTCTTCATCGGTTTGGGCTAGCGATCTTCACGTTAACCATGAGGGGCAGCTCGAGTTTTGCCTTTTTGCCCCTCAGTCGCCTTTTTACACCGGTGAGCGCATCATTGCCACGGATTTTACCGTCAAGCAAGTCCGCAATTCCACCGGTGATGTCACCGTTCGCTACCAGGTACCTCTTAGCGTCACCATTCAGCACCGTCGTGTGCGTGCCAAATTTACCCTGGCCGACCGCAGTCGCAACCGTTTTCCGGTCTTAATCGGCCGCAAAACCTTGCAAAACAAATTCCTGGTCGACGTTTCTCAGGTTTCCGTGCCTCGCCACTCTACCTTTGATAACCAAAAACTCGCCCAAGAGCTCGCTGCCGACCCCCAGCGCTTCCACCAAAGGTACATGAAATCCCAAGATAATCACGAAAACTAAGCATAATCATTGACATATTTAGTTCCATGTGGTATAATTAGGTTATGAAAATCGCAATTTTGTCGAACGGTAATGCCAACTACTCTACCAAGCGCTTGGTTGAGGAAGCTGAGCTCCGTGGTCACCAAGTAAAAATTGTAAAATACAAGAATTGCTACTTGTCATTAGACGAGATTCACCCTAGCGTCCATTACAAAGGGAAGAAGCTCGAAGGTTTCGACGCTATTATCCCGCGTATCTCTAATGGCATGACTCGTTACGGCTGCGCCGTGGTGCGTCAGTTCGAGATGCAAGGCGCTTGGACCATGTCCAGTTCCATCGCGATTACCCGTGCCCGCGATAAATTGCGTTCCCAGCAGATTCTTACTCAGGCCGGTATTGACACTCCTAAGACTTTGGTTTCTCGCAATACTGCCGACATCGACGACCTGCTCGAGCAAATCGGCCTCCCGGTCATTATCAAACTCGCCATTGGTACTCATGGTAATGGCGTCGTCCTGGCCGATACTAAGAAGGCTGCCAAATCCGCTCTTCAGGCCCTCTACCTCTACAACGAAGACGGCACCAACATCCTTTTGCAGGAATATGTCAAGGAGTCCTCTGGCACCGATATCCGCGCCTTCGTGGTTGGTTCGCGCGTCGTCGCTAGCATGCAGCGCAAATCGCTCGACGATGACTTCCGCAGCAACCTGCACAAAGGTGGCGAGGGTACCAGCATCAAGCTCACCCCCGAGGAGAAACGTATCGCGGTCGCCGCCGCCAAAGCTATGGGCTTGCACGTCGCTGGCGTTGACCTGATGCGCTCCAATCGCGGCCCCTTGGTTCTCGAGGTTAATGCTTCGCCTGGCTTCGGTATTGAGAAAATTACCGGCCGTAATGTCGCCGCCAAAATGATTGAATATGTCGAAAACAACGCTTCCCGCAAGCACTCCAAAGACCGCATCGGCGCCTAATTTCTCCAATTTCACGAAAAACTGACCATTGGTCAGTTTTTTCGCCACCAGTCACCTACTCCATTTTGCAAAAGTCGCCAAAAATCAAGCCGACCTATCTCTGTGGAAAACTCCACTCACACATCCATAATTCCATTTGCCAAAACATAATCTTTTTGTTAAAATATAACTAACAAAAAGAAGGGAAAAATAAACACATGAAAAGAACTCAAATTCTTGCCACCCTGGTATTTGCGTTCGTGCTCGGCGCCGCCGTGCCGTTTATTGAACTCGCCAGTTCTACCAATGTTTCCGCGGCAGAACAAAACCAACCGGCTTCAGAGGGAATCTCCACTCCACTTACCTCTGATTCAACCACGCAGGCCGATACTCCTGCCCGCGAAGTCACCGTTACCGCGGCCGACGCTACGCAGCTCTCTGATATTTTCAACAACCCAAACATCAGCAAAATCATCATCGGCGAAAACATCAACTACAGCAAGCGCATCACCATCAACCGCCCTGTAGATAAGCCCCTTGTCGTTGAGTTCAAGGATGGTAGTAAAATCGAATACACTCAGCGCAAAAGCAGCAAATACGCCGTTCGCCTTGAGCGTGGTAATGTCACTTTTACCGGTACTGGCACCATAGCTGGTAGTAACGGTTTTTACGTCCTGGGCACAGATGACGCCACTGTCACCGAGAACACTATCCTTACCATCGACAAAGATGTTACCGTCCAGGGTTTAGACGTCTACGCCCTCGTCGTTAGCGACAATCCTAAGTATAACTCTGTTAATTACGGCACTCGCGTTTATCTCAATGGTAAGTTTGTTGGTCCCTATGGTATTAGTGTTGATGGCTTTGTTCATAATTCCGACCAAGCCCCTGTTATCACCATCGGCGATACTGCCACCATCACCTCTAGCGTCGGCGCCGCTATTTATGCCGCTGGCTATGCCAATTGGACTTTTGGCGCCGCCCAGATTACCGGCAACATGGGTATTGGCATCAAATCCGGCACCATGACTCTGAACGGCACCCAGATTACCGCTACTGGCGCTCCCGCCACTCCTGACCCCACCACTGGCAATATCGACGAGAACGGCGTTGCCTTCAGTATCGAGCACAATAATGACTACGCCGACCAAATCGTCCTCAATCTCAATGGCGGCACCTACACCAGCCAGAATACCAGCGTTTTCTACGAGTATAGCGATGCCGACCTCGCTCGCGCCGCTACTCGCCTTGCTGATATTAATATCGCTGGCGGCACCTTTACCGCTGGTGGCAATGACGCAATCTTCGGCGGCCGCATGGCCGATACCGATATTGAGATTAGCGGTGGTACTTTCACTACTGGCGGCCCGATTTTTAACGAAAATATCCTCACCGACACCGGTATTCAGATTAGCGGCGGCACCTTCACCGGCACCGACACTCAGACCGACCAATTCAAGAATTATCTTGCCGAAGGCCTGATTATCGCCACGAACGGCCAAGTCATGAATCCAGCCGCACCTGTCCGTCCTAGTCGTCCAAGTAGCTCTACGAGCTCACCAGAAGCCCCAGAAGACCCTTCTGACCCTGTAGAGCCATCAGACCCCACTCCGGAGCAAAAGCCCTCTAACGACCAAAATACGGCCCCAGACACGGGTTTGAACCACGGCCGCGGTGTTTTGACGGCCGCCAGCACAGTTATTCCGCTGATTTGTGGTGCAATAGGAGTTATCTTTATGGTATGTGTACAAAAAGTCTTTTCCCGCCGCAAGGCCCTGAACGCCGCCGCCGTAGAAATGGAAATCGACGAGCAAATCGCCGAAATCGTGGATGAGCCAGAGGAACCCGTAGTCGAGCGCTTTGTCGCTGAAGCCATCGAGCGTCCAGAACCCAAGGTTACCCCTGTAGATACGTTTATTCTCCAAAAATAATTAATTTATCACCAATCATCCCACCTCATCAGGGGTGGGATTTTGGGATACCAGCGGCTGTTGCTTAAGTATCCCCAGTTGCATGGCTACCAGGATGTCATATAAAGAAAACTGCATTTTCTTTATATGATACAAGCATCGTATTAAGCAACTTTACATGAAAAGTAGACTTACCTAGTATTAATATCCCTGAACTACAGCCTATCGGGACTTTCTCTGATTCAGGTATGTCATCAGCTCAATATTAGTATAAACGCGATACTTCCCGACCTCACTTGAAGTCATAATGCCTGACTCCTCTAATTGGCGCAGATGGTTCAATGCTGTCGGATAAGATACCCCCGTCATTTCTTCATATCTCCTCGCCGTCATCAAAGGCTGACTAAAAATTACATCTACCAGGTCCCTTGAATAAATCTTTGGCAAGGTACTTCTGATTCTTCTGCGGATACTGTCATATAGATGTTGTATGTCAAGTAAAGTTTCGGTACTCTTCTTTGCCTGCTCATTCAGTGCATCAAGCATATAGTTAATAAAACTCATATAATCCCCCTGCTCGGCAACTTTCTGGAATACCTCATAGTATTTTCTTTTGTGATTATTGATATATTCACTGATAAACATCACGGGCATATCTAGTAGACCAAAATATACCATACAGAGCACGATCAAAATCCTACCAGTTCTACCATTCCCATCCCCGAACGGATGGATTGCCTCTAACTGGTAATGCGTCAAGATGGTCTTTAATACCGGGTCAAGGTCGTCAGCGTTATTCAAAAACTTCTCTAAATCAGAAAGGTAAATACTCACCTCATTCGGTGCAACTGGCGTATATACTATTTCCCCTGTAGTACTGTTGACCAAAAAATTTTGCGTTGTCTTAAAGTCTGGCTCATCAGGCACCAATATACTGTGCACTGCACGAATGGTATTACTGCCAAGATAGCGATTAGACATTTCATCTAGCCCGGCGTGCAGGGCGCGATTATATCGTAGGACTTCTTTATCGCGGATTGATTGTTCCGGTTCAGAAAACAACTGTGCTTGCAGAACATCTGCCAACGTCGTCACGATATTCTCAATTTTTGAGCTTTCCAACGCCTCGCGAATTAAAGTCGGCGACAAAAGCAGCTGCGGGTTTGGTAGGCCGTAGCAGGCCCCTTTCAATATGCTAATATTGCTCCGCGTTTCAATCAATTTGCCCATGATCAGGCTATAATCAATTTCTGGTAATTCTGATAACATCTTTAATTTCGCCATATAAAATCCTTCTACTCATTATAACTCTCATATAAAGAAAAATCAACTTTCTTTATATGGTATTGTTGTTACATCGCTGAGTGAGTCGATATGTATTCAGCCAAGTACTATGCTAAATTGTCAAGAAAACCCCAGTTTTCCACAAGAAAAGCTGCAAAAAACACAAAAAACTTAGCAAAAACGCTTGACATTTTTTTTATTGCGTAAAATGGAAAGTAGTTAACAATTAATTCATTAAGGAGAATATAATGAAGAAAAGTCAAATTTTGGCTGCTCTCGCATTAGCATTTGCATTGGGTGTCGTTGCACCTGTCGCTAGCGTTGTCAACACTGCTAGTGTTAGCGCTTACAGTGACGAAACTGGTACCGCTACTCTTAGCGATGTTAACAATTCCATCGCATTCGTAGAGAACAATGCTACCTATAAGGCTTTTGTCAAAATCCTAGCCGCTAACAGCGCCTATGTTGCTGGCAAAGCCAACCACACTATTGCTGATTTAGCCGGTGATGGCACATACGCCACCGATGCAGCCAGCATTTATAATCTTTTGAATACCAACAAAGCTACTTTTGGCTACAATGTTGCTGCTCTCGCAGCCGATGTCGCTAAAACTGCCAACTACAAGAGCCAGATTGAAATCTATGTTAACGGCGCTCGCACCAGTGCTTTGTACAATGCTTTTGAGACTATGCTTAAAGTCTTGGACAATAACAAAGCTACCGATTCACAATTAGTCAATGCGGCTACTGCTTTGCGTACTACTGTTGGTTGGAGTGACGGCACTTCAACTGTCGGTTTGGGTCTTTTGACTAAAGTGCAGTATGATAACTTGCACCCAGAAGAAGCCAAATTGGTCAATTATCGTGGCGCTGGTAATCCATATAGCGGTTGGTCCGTTTATGAAGCTGCTGAAGATATCTATGATGCCGTCAGCACTGCTGAAGAAGATCTAGTCAAATTCAATAACGGCTACAATCTTTATATGCCATTAATCGTCGAATCTGGACTGTTCAATAAGACTACCGTCGACGCACTTAATGCTAATCCAAATCTTCAACCTAGTGATTTGAATGACAAAGCTACTACGACTGACACCACCTACGGTATTATTCGTCGTGCTCAGTGGCAGGCTCTATACAATGAAGTTCAACAGGCTAAAGAGGATCGTGTCCAAGAAAATTCCGGTGACAACTATAGTATTATTGGCGATTTGGCTGCAACTTGGAAATCTGCTACTGGTAACGAAGAAGCTATCAAAACCGTTATGGCTCGCATGGCTGCCTACAAAGCTCCTGTCAACCCAGGCACCGGCGATGGTACCAACAAACCAGACGATGATAAGAAAGATCCAAATGCTCCAGACACTGGTATCCTAGCCGATGGTGAAGCTAACGCTTCTACTACCGTAGCTATGGTTGCTGGTATCGCTACTGCTCTTACTGCAGCTGGTGCTGGTGTAGTTGCTTATCGCAATGCTCGCCGCTCTACTCGTAAATAAGTAGCACCCCATAACTGGTCAAAGTTATAAAAATAGCAGGATAGCCCCACTCGGGGCTTTCCTGCTACCAAGCAGCCCGGTGGTTCACGAGTTAATCCACCCGCCAAAATTAACTCCCCCGCACCTTAGAGGATGCACTCTCGGAACACTCAAAATTAACTTCAAATGGTATTTGATATTCTCATTTGTAGCCTTAATTTAATTTATTTATATCTACTTTTCGTTCTTGGATCATCGTCTAAGGTGTGGGGTTTACTAATAACGCTTTTCACGGTATAATGTATATATGACCAAAGAAGAACTAATGGAGCGCATGGCCAAGAGCATGGCCCGCAGCATGGAAGTCGAGGGCGCCGACTACGAGACCTCCCGTCGCGCCATTATTAAAAAAATCCGCTCTCTCCAGCGTGGCTAGTATGGAAGCTGGCTATTTTGTTGAGACTGGTGATGTTCTTAGTAATAAGTTAGGCATTTCTGATGCGGCCGAGCTAGAAAAGGCTGAGTACGCCATTACGGACGACAAAATCGGCCAGGCGATAGTCGATGAGCACGCCAAAGTCTTCGAATTTGATTATCTTCTTCATCTACATAAACTCCTCTTTGAAGACATTTATGATTTCGCCGGCAAAATCCGCACAGTCAATATTTCTAAGCCTGATAGCCCGGTGCCGTTTTGCTATGTGGATTTCATCCCCTTAGAAGCTCAGCGTATCTTTGGCGAATTAGCCCAGGACAAGTATCTAGTTGGCGTTGACCAGCCAGAGTTCAGTCAGAAGCTTGCCTACTATGCTTCGGAGCTTAATGCCTTGCACCCTTTTCGGGAGGGGAATGGCCGCACGACCCGGCTTTTCCTATTATTGATGTGCCGCAATGCTGGCTATCTTATTGATTTTTCCATCGCCTCCCGCCGTGCCATCCTCTACGCCGATACCGAGGCCTTTGCTGGCAATCTCCAGCCTCTGCAAGATCTCTACCGCCAAATTGTTATCAAAATCTAGCCCGCATCCCGTTTAAGGCTATTTTTAGGCGATTCTAGCCCTGTTGGCCACAAACCTTACCTCTACTCAGCTTTTTCCTAAAACTCCCCACGCAGCCCAAGTCTTTCCTAAAGAGAAATTTCACTTTTCACGCAAAATTACCGCCGTCACCATGTCCCTATCATGAATTATTATCACTTTGACAGCTCGCTTGGAAAGCAGAAAATCTCGTAAGATACCAAAATACTTTTGCCAATTTGTCAAAAAACACCCCATTTTTCCACAAAAAATAGTCAAAATCCGCAAAAAAGTGCAATAAAACGCTTGACATTTTTTTTTTTTATTGCGTAAAATGGGAGTTAGATACTAAATAAATTATTAAGGAGTATATAAATGAAGAAAAGTCAAATTTTGGCTGCTTTAGCGTTAGCTTTCGCTTTGGGTGTCGTTGCGCCTGTCGCCAATGCCGTAATTTCTGCTGATACCTACGCTGCCGTTACGGTCAGTGATTGTGACTTGCAGAATGCTATCGCTCAGATTAATGTCTATGGTCCATACAAGAATTTCAAAGCATTGTTTGAAGCACAAGACAAATGGGCTAAGAGCGATCTCAAAACCGAGGGATTTGATGATGACCAGATTTTTGCTAATACCGGTGCTCTAGTGAAAGCAATCCGCGCTTTTGGTGGAAGCTGGGCTACTTTCAGCTTTGCTGCTGGTACAACCATTAATCAAGCTATCTCTGCTGCGCAATCAGTTGAGACTGTCGCTAAGTACAACGAATGGAATAGTTTGTATAATGCAATGAACGCCACTGGTACCGATGATCAGGCCCTTCGCGATGGCGTCGCAAATGTTTTGGTTAATGTTATGAAGGTAGAAACCTATGATGACATTGAGCAATATGAGTCATTTACTTCCATCAAGAACTTTGTTTTGAACACTTGGACTAAGAAAAACAACTACGCAACATACGTCAGTCTCATTGAAGCTGTCAATGACGCTACAGATTACAAAGAGATTAAGGACGCTCTCGTATTAGCTCTAAATAACGTACAAGATTGGTCAGAGACTGCTAACGGTAAAACTGATGTCGAGAATGCTGCTGAATATGATGAAACTAGTAACTATACAACCGTTGTCAAGCTAAATGCTTTAGCATCAGATGCCAAGATTGATGGTTATGATGAGTACAAGACTCTTTACAATGATTTGAAGAATGTAAAGGTTGAGACCGGCAATACATATAACAATGAAACTGTATACAATCGCTTAGAGACTGAACTTAAAGCTGCGACATTGGCTGCCGGTGGCAAAGCCCTCGGTTACAAGAGCATCCCAGCCTTCAACGGCACCTGTGGCAAGCCAAACAACGGCTCAGACGACAACAACGGCGGTGGTACCAACAAACCAGGTGATGACAACAAAGATCCAAACGCTCCAGACACTGGTATCCTAGCCGATGGTGAAGCTAACGCTTCTACTACCGTAGCTATGGTTGCTGGTATCGCTACTGCTCTTACTGCAGCTGGTGCTGGTGTAGTTGCTTATCGCAATGCTCGCCGTTCTACTCGTAAATAAGTAGCTTGCAACTTTTAGGATTAGCCCTGGCCATGCTGGGGCTTATCCTTTCCGGAGGTATAGCATGTATATCAATATGTGAGCACTATACCTCCTCAGAACCTTAGAGGATAGACTAGGGAACTTAATTAGCTGAGTATTTTTGATATTCTACTCATCTTAATTTAATTTATATATCTACTTATTCTTTAGTTGATCGTCTAAGGTTCTGAGATTGTCAACGTATCATTAATGCACCAGAGGCAAGCATCTGGCGTATTTTTATTATAATCAAATATCCGAAAGCAATCGAAAGCAACTTTCACGTTCTCCACCCCAATAAATTGCCAGACCTACCCCATACTTTTAACCATAAACGAAAGCAATCGAAAGCAAACCAAAGATTCACCGACAAAAAATCCCAGCCCTCAATAGATAAAATTAAAAAGATATTAGGGAAATAATGAATAAGTCAGATAAAATATGTTGTAATCCTTACAACATATTTTATTGATTTTAAGCTTAAATTAGCCACTTTTCCACAGAAAATTACAAGAAATTTAGCAAAAACGCTTGACATCTCCTTCGCATTGCACTAAAATGAAAATTAGATATAAATTAAATTAAGGAGAATATCAAATGAAGAAAGCTCAAGTTTTGAGTGCTCTCGCTTTAGCGTTTGCTTTGGGTGTCGTTGCGCCCGTCGCTAGTACGCATGCTGCTATGGTCAAAATCGACGATAAAGGCGCGCTTGTTACCGACAAGGATATGACCAAAAAGATGAATGATGCTATCGAAGACGGCAAGGAATCTTGTGGCTGGCACCTACGCGGTGCAGGCGCCGATGCTGTGATGGCTTATTACTACGACCAATTCATTGCTCTTGATGACGCATTAACTGTTGCAGATAATGTTATCAAAGCTGAAAAAGAATTCTTGTATGACACCGCTACCGGTACTAATGGAGTTGGAGTTGGTAGTGCATTCTTAGCTAACTACCCAGCTGGCCTCAAAGGTTATTACGCTGCAGTTATCACTCAGCTGAACGGTACTATTACCACCCCATCTGATGACATCGAAACCAGCTTCCCAGATACGGTCAAGACCTACGATCAGGCAGTCACCTTTATTAATAATGCTCGTGTCGAGATGACCAAGCTTGCTAATCGTTATAATAACGAAAACAAGGCGGCAGATTCTGCAGCTTATCGTCTTGCTGCCACTCAGCTAGAAGGTGCCATCGACTCTGCTGCTGATGACCTAGAATATGTAGAAGAAGTCCAAAGCGATTCTACTATTCAGCCAGCTATCCTTAGAATTACCACTGACAAACTTGACACTGCTATCGGTGCCGAAGTCAACACTGACATGACCTACGCTCAAGCCGTTTCTACTGCTAAGGCTTTGACCGCCAATAATCATGGCACCTGCAATATCACCAAAGCTCTCAATATTCAGAAAGCTGTTGAATATGCTGAAAGCCTAATTGCAAGCACTAATAGCTTCTGGGCAAGTGAAGGTGAAAAGGCAATTGCTAACATCAAGAAAGCCATGAACGGCGGCACTGTCACCGACGATGATGTCAATAATGGTGGTGGTACCAACAAACCAGGTGATGACAACAAAGATCCAAACGCTCCAGACACTGGTATCCTAGCCGATGGTGAAGCTAACGCTTCTACTACCGTAGCTATGGTTGCTGGTATCGCTACTGCTCTTACTGCAGCTGGTGCTGGTGTAGTTGCTTATCGCAATGCTCGCCGTTCTACTCGTAAATAATTGATTCTCTAAGATTTAATTATTACAGCAAAGACCCCTGGATAAAAACAGGGGTCTTTGATATGATTAATGTGGTATAATATAGGCATGAATAGCGGAGAAAATATACTGAATCTTACTGACGATGCAATGTCACTAGACTGGCAGACGAAACTTATTAGCTTGAAGCAGAAATGCGATTCTTTGGATAGAGAAAACCAGCAGCTAAGACAGCAGCTCGAAGAAGCAAAACATGCCAAGAGTAAGACCGCATCGTTACCCTCCAAAGAAGAAATAGAGTCGATATCTGCAATGCTTGATTTGGTCAATAAAATCGACGACAAAACATTGAATAGAATAGAAAGATTAAGCAACGGCAATAAACATGAATAATTTCCTTAATTCAACTGGTCTGCAAACCCTGGTAACGGCTATAGTCGGACTTGGTGCGCTAATCGTCTATGGTTTACAGAAAAAAGATAGGAAGCGTAGCGCAGCTGCAATTTTGTTATTAGAAATCCAGCAGGCGGAACGTGCCATACCAAGAGCTAAGGAATATATTCGGCAAGAAAACTTGGATGTCGACCTACGCATCCTACAAAGTGATACTTGGGATAAGAACAAATACCTTTTTACTAAAGATTTCGATAAAGACGAGTGGGATTCTATTACTGAGTTCTATAATAAAGCTCGGCTTCTAGATGGCTCGATTGAATACGCTAGAAAATGTTTTAATGAAGACGTAGAACAAATCAGAAAGAATAAACAAAGAGTATTTGCCGATTTTGCAAAGGAATCTGTCAATACTCTTTCTATTAGCGATAAGAGTGAACATGATGTAATTATCAAGCTGATGCAAGCGAAGATGGCTACCTTTGAAAAACTGTATATGGGGCAACAAAACCAAGCCCAATATAAACCACAAAAGATCCTCGATGATGCTAAACATTGTATAGAAGACTTGAACGTCCTAAGCACCACCAGCATAGGTCAAAAGCTTAAGAAAATTGCCCACAACAAGAAGTAGAAGTATGACCATAAGTTGACATTTCCACTAATCTGTGCTACAATGGTTTATATAAGGTGGGATATATTGTGTTGTCTACGAACGATTCACCTAGGCTGGCTCACCATCCATAAAACCTTCATCCACTGACCAAGGCTCATCGCCCCCTAGGCCACCGCAGGCACACACCGCCAAATAGGGAATTATCACATGTCACGAAGTCGATCTACCGGCAAGGCCACTGCTAAGCAGCAGAAAAAGGCCGCTGCCCGCAAATCATCCGCTACAACTTCGCCTAGCGTCCGCCGCAAGACTGCTCGGCTGCTTGGCCGGGCCGTCCTTTCTCCTGCTCCTGATATTCCCGAAGTTACTTTTAACGCCGACGCCATCATGACCTACCGCGGGCTTCTCGCCGCCCTCAGCACACATTGCCCTCAGCTCACTCTGGGCAACAACATTATTGCCGAGGATAATATCTTAATCAATCATGATGTAGCAATCAATTTTAATGGTTTCAGTATTATTTCCAACGAAGCTCGCACGGCGGCGCGCGTAATTGATGTGCGCAGTGGCACAGTTACTTTATTTGGCCGGGGCAAGATTTTTGCCATGGGCAAGAACAGCGTGGCGATTCGCGCTTTTGGCGCCATTAGCAATGGTGTGCCCGGCTACACCACTGTTACGGTGGGCGAGGGAATTAGCCTTTTTGCGCCCGATAGCTATGGTATCTTAATCTCGCCTAACCTCGGCGTGGCTTATGGCCTCACGCTAAATCTTGCCGGCCAGATTTTCGCGCATGACGGCGTTTGCTTATCTAGCGGCATCCGTGGCTATGGTACTAATGCGCCAGTCATCAATATCCAGAACGGCGCCAGCATTCTGGCTGACGAAACTTCTGGCGTAGCTATCGAGGCCGCCGGCTATGGTGAGTGGAATATCGCTGCCGCCAAGCTGCGTGGTGCCGTAGGCGTCGCCACAGCTAGTGGCGTGCTAAACTTCAGCCAAGCGCGAGTCTTGTCTAGCTCCGGTGAATGTTTCCGGATTATGGAGCATCCCGACACTATGCTAGAGGTAGACCTCGACGGTGGTGACTATGCCGCCATAGAGCGCAGTATTATTGCCGGTACGCCCCAGACCATCAAAAAGTTTTCCGCCAAAAACTGCGATTTTTATAGCCGCGTTGACGCCATTCCTACTGATTTTACCAGCACGGTTAAGCGCAAAAAAGTCAACCTGCATTCCGATGTCGAAAGTTATCTTAGCAACTTAGTCAGTCTTTCTGCGCCAGTCAGCGACCATCGCGAATCTGCGTTTGCCCAATCGACCGAGCCAACACCCGAGAGCACTGCCGCTATCGACTTACCAACATCTGAAGAAGATCCTGATGATTTAGCAATCGCAGCTGCCTTTGCTGCAGCTGAAATCAGCGAGCCGGAAACCGTCATCACCATTCCTCATCCTCGAGCTGCCATCGTAAAAGCTCCTCAGCCTCAGGCAGAGGAAACTCCCGCCGCCGAAAAGTCAACCTCTCCCGTCGAAATTTCCACCGAAAAGTCGACCTCTCCCACTGAAGCTCCCGCTGAAGCGCCTGCCTCTCCGGCCGAGATTCCCGCCTCCAATGACGAAGCAGAAACCGCCATCGAAGCTGCCCTCCAGCGCGAGATTGACGCCCTCGATGCCGAAGAATTTAATGAATCTGAAACTTTCCCGGGCGAACTTTCCCCGGAAGAATCAATCGCCGAAGCACTCGATCTAGAAGTTTACTCGTCAGCCGAGCCTTTACCGGAGCGATCCCCAAAACCCCAATCACCCCGCAAGCTCAAAGTCCCAAAGCTCAAACGCCCGAAATCCCATACCAAAAAAGTCCCAGCCCTCACCAGTACGCCCCGCATCAGCGACAAACCAATCCCCTTCGAGCTCGCTGCCGAGCCGGTTGCGCGCCCCAATGATATACCCGTTTTGGCGCCCGCTCCCGAGCCTATTTTGCCCTATACTAGCGAACAAGACGCCGCCCGCCGCGCTCTCACCGACGCAATCATGGACATCCGCAAGCTCAGCGCCGAAGATTTCGACACCGGCTTTTCTGAGCTCGAACAAGCCATCCAGCAGGCCGAGCGGTTATTGTCTAATCCTTTCGCCAGCCTCTCCGACATTTGCGATGCCGCCAGCACTTTGCTCAACGCTTTTGACGATTTGGAAGAATGTGATGATACTTCGGCCATGAGCGACGCCGAGCTCGATGAGCTCTTCTATCACGGCGCCGTTTTGCAGGAAATGCTCAAAGAATCTCACTCCGAGAAACCCAAAGCTCACAAAACTCACAAAAAGTCCCACAAGCTCAGAGCTCTCTTGCCTGAGTCTACGCCATCGGCTTCTGCCGACATGCCCGATTTATTGCAAGAAATTATCAAACACCAGCAGGAGCTTCACAACTCCCCGCAACTACAAGTTGCGCCCATTCCAGACAATCCTAATCTCGCCCCCGATTATTCTAATTTAGTCGCCGTCCTGACGCGCATTGCCGAGATGGATCTAAATAGCTACACTTTAGCTAGCCAAGAGAATCTCTTGAATAGTCTGTCTGATGCTCAAGATCTGTTGAACAATTCGCATGCCACTCAGTCAGCCATTGATTATTTAGCCGACCAACTTTCCGCCGAAATCGTGCAGTTAGTACCGTTGCGTCAATCGTATAACTCTACAGTTAGACCTTACGCCGCGCTTTCTGCGCCTGCGCCGCTTATTGGCACTGCGCTCGCTTCCACTATGATTGACGAAATGGCCCCTGCCACTACTTGGTCGCTTGGTGTTACCATGATTGACGAAATGACGCCGTTTGCCATCGACGCCACCACCCGGGAAAAAATGCTCCGCGCTATGCAGTCCAAGTTTTATACTATCAAAGCTTCTCTCGGCCAGCCTTTCGTCAAGCTAGGCAAAAGTCTAGCCGCTGGCTTCCGCGCTGGTGTTCGCGCCTACAAAGAAACTTTGCACGCCTCTACTCGCTAAAATTTTTCTGGAGCTAGCCTAGCTCTGCCCATTGTTCAAAAAACCTTTCGCCAATCCTATCTCAAAAAAGATTTTTGCCCAAAACTTCATGCTTGTGCTTGTTAGTTTGGGCCAAAATGTGCTACACTCTGAGGCATGTTAGAGAAAATTATGCGCCGAGTTCATCCGTCTTGGGGATTTTACGCTGCGGTTTGGGGAACTATCGCCGGCATTATCGCCGCAATTAGCCTTCAGCAAGTTTTTGTAACGGAAATTTCTGTAGTTATTATTTTGTTAATGCTAATTATATTTAGTATATCGCACAGTTCGGTCCTTACGATGGGACTAATTTTCTTAGCTAGTTTTCTAATTGGTAATTTTCGCGTCAGCAGCGACCTTTCTAGCCAAACTTTAGCGCAAGCCTATTACGATCAAACCATTATCCTGTCCGGCAAAGTCGCCGAAGATCCCGACGACAACAAAGTTCGCCTGCAAAATATCACTATTCATACCGATCCAGCCGTTCACTTGCAGGGCATGGTCTATGTCACTTTATCTGGCACTCACGACATTGAGCGTTCTGATATTCTAACTTTAGAGGGGAAGTTTAGCGCTGGCTTCGGTACTTTCATTGGTAAACTTTCTCGACCCAAGGTTCTCAGCATCGAGCGCTCTGACCCGGGCGATATTTTTGCGCGGTTCAAACATTGGTTCGCCGATGTGGTGCGAGATTTTATCCCCGCGCCCGAAGTTGATCTCGGCCTCGGCTATCTCATGGGCATGAAAACCGGCCTATCCGAAGATTTTTCCGAAGCTTTGCGCGCCGTCGGTATGACGCATGTCGTGGTGGCTTCGGGCGCACATTTAGCGATTTTAACCGGCGCCGCCAAGAAAATTTTCGGCAAGATTTCCAAGTTTGCCGGGCTACTGTTCTCGCTTTTGCTGATTGGTAGTTTCGTCATGATTGTCGGTTTTACTCCATCCATGACTCGCGCTGGCTTAGTCGCTAGTTTATCCATCTTGGTTGGCTACGTCGGGCGCAAGTTTACGCCCCTCCGCCTCATTAGTTTTGTCGCCATGCTCACTTTGCTTATCAACCCCATGCACTTTCTCAATCTCGGCTGGCAGTTGTCTTTTGCGTCGTTTTTCGGGATTCTCATTTTGGCGCCCCGCCTGCAAAAGACTTTTTACGGCGGCAAAACTCCGCCCTGGCTCGCTTCCATGCTAATTACTAGCTTGTCAACTTGTTTGATTTGCGCGCCGGTTTTGATTTTTAACTTTGGCTCAATCTCTTTCTTGTCTTTCGTCGCGAATTTGATTATTCTGCCCACTTTGCCCTATGCCATGCTCGGCATAATGCTGACCGGCCTGACTAGTTTCTTGCCGGCTGCCGCTAGCTTCATTGCCCGCGCGACGACTTTATTGCTCGATCTGCACATTTGGCTAGTCGAATCTCTTAGTGAGAAAACTATGTTTATCATCGAGCTTCCTGCCAATGATTGGCGCATTTATCTTCTATATCTACCGGTGCTTATTTATTTAATTTATCCTAGTCTGCAAAAGTTATATTCCAAAAGGCAGAAAAGAAGGCGACGGGCAGATGTTATTGCATAAATACCTTTTTCGAAGGGCCTAAGACTTGGGCGAGCGCCCCGGAGCGGCCCGAGAAAAAGTGTGTTTATGCAATAACGCGCTGGGTGTCTGAAGCTCGAAAAAGATACCTAAATATGCTATAATATATATTATGATAATTAGTTCCGAAGCGGAAATGATTGACTTTGGCCGTCAGCTCGCTCAGCGGCTCAGTTTGCCAGCGGTTTTTGAGCTCATTGGTGACGTCGGCACTGGCAAAACTACTTTTACTCGCGGCCTCGCCGAGGGCTTAGGCATTACCGAGCCGGTGACTAGCCCCAGCTTCACCATCTCTAAACGTTACGCCTTTCTGCATGACGGTCAGGCTGGGGAATTAGTACACTACGATTTTTACCGCCTTGACGACCCTGGCCTCATGAGCGAAGAGCTCGCCGAAACTTTAGCCGAGCCAAACCATGTCGTCGTGGTCGAATGGGGCGGTGATGTCGCCGGACTTTTGCCCGCCACGCACTATCGTCTTCAGCTCGCCCTGCGCGAAGACGGTGCTCGCGATGTCACTCTAAACCCCGCCACACAGCAACTTTTGGAGCTAGCCCGATGAAACTCTATCTTGACACTTCTACCAATACTTGCATCCTGCGTCTAGATGACCAGGAATACACTTGGGAATCTGGCCACGAAATGGCCGAAAAAATCTTCACCTTCATTCATGACAAGCTCACGGAAAACCATGCTGATTGGCCGGACATTACCGAAATCACTTTTTATAGCGGCCCCGGCTCTTTTACTGGGCTCAGAATTGGCGCCGCCATCGTGAACACTTTAGCCGACCAGCTCCATATTCCGCTCTACGATCATCATGGCGTGCAGCATCAGATTATCTTGCCCGATTATGGCCGTCCCGCCAATATCTCCCAACCCAAGAAATAGCTCTTGACAAAACATAAGCACTATGCTAGTATAAATGCATAGGGGCTTCATCCAAGCTCAAGTTTTTGAGGAGCCTAGCCCATACATCTCATACGCATATCTAAGACGAATCATCCCAAATTCTCATCAAAATCCACCCTACCCGAAATCAGGGAACTGTGCTATACTAGAACCAGAAACTTATTAATTTATATTTATTTGTTACCCCGCTGGTATCAGGAAAATACCAGCAAACAATTAGGAAGGATACGTTTATGAACGTAGTGATAGCAATTATTGCCCTCGTGGTCGGTGCGGCCGCTGGTGCGGGCAGTATTTTGGCGTACAACAAGAAGAACGAAAACGGCGGCAAGACCAAAGCTGATGATCTCGTCCGCAAGGCCAAGAACGAAGCCTCAGACATCGTTTCTAAAGCTAAGAGTGACGCCGCTAATCTAGCCGCCAAATCTCAGCAAGAAGAAAACGAGCGCCGCCGGGAATGGAAAAACACCGAGAATCGCCTTAGCGAGCGCGAGATGAACCTAGACAACAAGCTCGATCAGCTCGAGAAAAAGACCGAGCGCCTCGCTCGGCAAGAAAAGGAACTTGATGATCTCAAGATTGAAGTTCGCGATATTCGTGCCAAGCAGCAGGAGAAACTAGAAAAAATCGCCGGCCTCACCAAAGAAGCCGCCCGCGAAAAACTCATGCAAATGACCGAGCGCGATATTAAGCAAGACCTCGCCGGCCTTGTCGTGAAAGAGCAAAAGGAAATCAAGCACGAAGTCGACGAAACCGCCCAGGCAATCTTGCTCACCGCTATGGAGCGCATGTCGTCAGAAGTTACCGCTGATCGCACTATTACCGCACTGAAGCTCCCTGATGACGATATGAAAGGCCGCATCATCGGCAAGGAAGGCCGCAATATTCAGGCTTTGCAGCGCGCCACTGGTGTCGACATTATGGTAGATGACACTCCTGGTATGGTGGTATTGTCGAGTTTTGACCCGATTCGTCGTCAGGTCGCTCGCTATGCTTTGGAACGCTTGATGAAGGACGGTCGCATTAATCCTAGCTCCATCGAAGACGCCGTTGCCAAAGCCGAACGAGAAATCGAGAAAGAAGTCGTCCGCGCTGGCGAAGATGCCGCTCGCGAAGTTGGCGTGGTTGGTGTGCCGCGTGAGCTGCTCCACTTGCTTGGTGAGCTTAAGTTCCGCACTAGCTACGGTCAGAATGTCCTTCTCCACTCTGTCGAGATGGCTCACATCGCTGGCATGATCGCCGAGGAAATCGGTGCCAATAAGCGCGTTGCTAAGACCGCCACTTTGCTCCACGATATCGGCAAAGCTGTCACGCACAAGATCGAGGGCAAACACGCCGAGATCGGTGCTGAGCTCGCCAAAAAATACGGCATGTCCGACGAAATCGTCCACGCCATGGCCGCTCATCACGATGATATCGAGCCTACTACTCCCGAAGCCGTCATCGTCAAAATTGTCGATTCTCTGTCCGCTGCCCGCCCTGGTGCTCGCAATATTTCCGCCGAGAACTTTGCCGAGCGCATGCGTGACCTCGAGAATATTGCCACCAGCTTTCCTGGCATCGACAAAGCTTATGCTATCTCCGCTGGTCGTGAGATTCGTGTGATTGTCGAGCCAAAGCAAATTGATGATTTGTCCGCCCTCAAGCTCGCTCGCGACATCGCTAACAAAATCGAAGCTACCATGTCTTATCCGGGAGTTATCAAAGTCAACGTAATTCGCGAAACCCGTGCCGTCGAATATGCCAAGTAAGCTCAATACCTCACATCAAAAAGGCCAAAAGCGCCAAAAACACCAAAAGCCTCACCGTACCGAACCCCAGTCTCATTCCTCGCCCCGCCCGTCACTTCCCGAGCCTGAGCCTGTCGAGCAGCCGGACCGCTTGCCGGTCGGGGAAACTCCGCTTAAGAAAAACATCAGCAAATCCACCATCATCAAGTTCGTTATTCTGGGCTTAGTGATTCTCGCTTTGCTTGCCTATCTCGCCTGGGACATTCTCACCAAAGGCCCACTCATGCAGCTTTTGTCCAATCGCGACGAGCTCGTCCGCGTTATGAACGGCTTCGGTCCTTGGGCGCCGTTCTTCTATGTCATGCTCCAAGTTCTGCAAGTTGTTGTCGCGCCCATTCCCGGCCAGATTGTCGGCGGTGTCGGTGGTTTCCTCTTCGGTCACTGGGGCATCCTCTGGACTACTATTGGCAGCCTGATCGGGTTTTGGCTGGTTTTCAGCATCGCCCGGAGGTTTGGCCGCCCCTTAGTCGAGAAGATTTTCAGGAAACCCGCCGTCGAGAAGTTTGACTTCATTATCAACGCTAAGGGCGCCTCGCTCATTATTTTCGCTATCTTCCTGCTTCCCGGCTTCCCTGATGATCTAGTCTGCTACATCGCCGGCCTCACGCAGCTTTCTATGAAAAAACTCATGCTCATTTCCATTCTCGGGCGCTTCCCGACCATTGTCCTCACCAACTATATCGGCATGGGCTTAAATGGCAACATCGGCCTCGTGGTGGCCTTATCGCTCATTGCAGTTTTGATTATTGGCCTCGCCGTCTGGCAGCGCGAACGTATCATGACCTTCCTCAAGCGCGAAGGTAAATAACTAATAATTATAAATCGCCGGCAGTTCCAGAAGTTGTTGCAGACTCTGTGCCTCACCGAGATTATTCAGGTCGACTTTTAGATATTTCGCATCCGGTCGCTTACAGTATTCTAGAACTTCTTCGAAACTTATTTCTATCACTTCAATTAGTTCTCCTCCGTCTAGGCTCTGCGGTTTCTGTTCTACAAAATCCGTCGCCAGGAAAGTATACACCAGCCAATCCACCTTTGCAAAAGGTTGTGTCACATTAATCAACTTCCAATCTCGGAATGTCATTCCAGTTTCCTCGCGTAATTCTCTTTTCGCCGCCGCCAGCTCATCGGTATCAGTTTCGTCCACTCGCCCGCCCGGGAAGCTATAATACCAATCTTTGCGCGGCTGCTTTTGCCGAGTTATTACCACTTTATTATCCCTAATTGCAATAATTACTACCGTGTCAGCCCGCTTCAGCATCTCAAAGGTCGCTGTCGACCCATCGAACATTTCCTGCGGCCACTGGTATACATCAAAAATCTCCCCCACGAACTTTCGCTCCGCCTGCTCGGGAATCAAACTTGCCTCAGCCGGTATATATCTACGCATATAATATATTATAGCATGCCAGCTTCCCTCGTGCGGCATAAATCAGCTATACGTACATCTTCGTCTTTCGCCTCGTATGATACCGCAAAAGCCTCCTGCATGTTTGAAGCTTCCATCTTTAACATTAAGTTTTGCAACCTTCACGGTTGATCCGCAGAGCTTTCTGCGCATCGTTTCGCTCTGTGGCTATAGCAGATATACCTTCTGCTGTAAACTATACCTTGATCAAGGAACGAACTTGTACAGGGTATTAAAGTTCAACTGGAGAATAACAGGGGAAGATTACCCTGGAGAATGGCTGAATCAAATCATTTGTGTAACAGGAAAGACATGAAGCTCTGCTCACGGAGAGAATCGGTCGCAAAGTCGCACAAATGTCACAAAATGCTATAGATATTTTGGAAAGTGTGCTATAATGAGAGGGCAAGTAACTACAAACAGGCGAACATATATTTTATATATCTTCGTTATGTCTCGTGCAATAATGGCGTCATGAGCGCTGAACGAGACATGCTGTCTTTTGATAGTTGTTTGTAGTTCACTTGCGCGTTCACGGCGCCATTTTTGTAATAAAATGCGCAATATAATAATTTATTGTTGCATTGAGGAAAAATGGCTTGGAAGTAGATAAACTTCTCATGAGGAATGAAGCTTGTATACTTCCCTGTGGACGTATAAGTATATACTATAAACCAAAAGGAGGGCCAACATGCGTCACAGGTCTAAACATACTCTTTTTGGTAGGCAGAATACAAATAATTATTCTCCTACTCAAAAAGATGAAACTAGAACATCATCAACTTTAACTAAGAAAAAGCTTCATAGTAAAAGTACTTATTTCTACAACGATGGTAGTTCTAATAGTGAGTCTAAGCCTTCGGCACGCATCTTCCATAAGGCGTCGTTTCTCGGCTGCGCCGGGTGCGATTTGCGCAAGCGGGAGCTTTGCAATACTCGGCTTGCTCGCAATGAGCAGAGGCGCACCGGATGCCGTTGGAATGATCGTGCCGTAAGGCGACTATCTGAACTGACTTATCTTGTGCCCAGTGTCTGCACCGTGGCTCTCCTGATTGGTGGTATAGTGGCAATTAACCCTCAGCCGGGTTTAGCTTATGCGGAAGGAGAAGAAGATGCTAGTATAATGCCCCTAGCTGCAGACTCGGCTATATCCCTTCGCCTCAATGATGATGCGAGTTTTACTGCCCCAGCTAATGCTAATGAAGTAGCCTATATTACTAATACCTTTACCGTTAATGTAAATAAGTATGCTAACTACACAGTAAAGCTAAATGCCATGAATGGTTCTGGTACAGAACTTAGAGGTA